>NZ_KV799675.1:0-1488 GCF_001810035.1 Neisseria sp. HMSC058F07
CAGTTGGCCGAGGATGTTGCGTTTGAAATGATGGATGTGCCAAGTCTCGGGGCGGTCTTTCAGACGACCTTCATTATTGCTTTGGCCGTATTCGGTCTGTTGAACCAGTTGTCCGGCGGCATCGTAGCCGTAGGCGGTAATTTTGCCGTCCCAGCTGACCAATATGAGATTGTTAAAGAACAAATGGTTCAGACGACCTCAAAGAAAGTATTGAGGTCGTCTGAAAAACAGAAACCGCGTGCGTACGTTCCGCTCGTACTCTACATCAGAATTAAAGGTTTTGTGCAGGCTACGGCTTCCTGTGGTTGCTATTTGTTTTTCAGACGACCTTACGGTTTGGTTTCTCGAACTGACCATTCGTTTACAGATAAGGCAAATCTAAGGCCTCATCATAACTTTCATCTAAGATTTTATTGACTGAGGCAGCAAACTGAATAGCCTTCATATCAATAGTTTCAGGATTGTCAGGAATCGGAAAGACAGCTATACCTATATTATTTTCTATCAACCATGGTATCCCATCCTCTAAAAATTCTTCTATCTCAATTTCATAAATATCAGAATTCTTATCTTCAGGATTTGCCATAATTCTTGCGAATTCTAATTCAGGCCATATGGCTAAAGATGAATTTTTCTCATCTCCCCATAATATCCAATCTCCTTCTTCGTCTGCTAAAACATATAGAACTCCAGAGTCAGCTATCCTTTTTAAAGTATGCTCACAACGTTCTTGACTAGACAAATTAAGAATTGCATTTATTGCTTTTTGATGTAAAACCATTGTTAACTTCCTAATAAATAATTTCAATTTATTTCCGCGAATCTTTAATTTCTTGTTCAGTTTTACCTCCACATTTTTTTGACCCCATTCTTGGCTGTTTCCTACCACCATTATCTTTTTTATGCTGTAATCTATGGAGTACACGAGTAAGAAGACTTGTGAAGGTATAACTAAACCCTTTAGCACTTTCGTAGCCTCTCCAATGTGCCAAATCAAAACCAGGAGGGAGTCTTAACCTACCACTTCTTCCCGCAGCTTTTAATCCTTCTACTCTTCTAATTTCATTCTGCACCCAGCCACGGACAAAACGAGGTTGAGATTTATCAGTTGCAAGTGCCCTAATACGTTCTTGTTTTCCTGCATAACTTCTTCGCAGTCCTAAAAAATCAACCCAATTTTGAATATTAGGAGCAAACTGATACAAATTATCCCCACCCAATAACCCAATCGGGTCCTGATTCACAAACCTACCGGCCTCAGGCTCGTAATAGCGCATCAGGTTGTAGTGCAACCCAGTCTCTTCATCGAAGTATTGGTTCTGCAATCTGAACGGCTGGTGCGCGTTCTTGTAAACCCGCCCGTCCTTTTTCAGACGACCCCATGCGGTGTATTCGCCGTACCATAAGAGATTGCCGTGGATGTCGGTCATCTCCCTCGGTATGCCGATTTGGTCATTGTGGAAATAGGCAAGGTATTGTTTGCCGTCT
>NZ_KV799676.1:0-55372 GCF_001810035.1 Neisseria sp. HMSC058F07
GTGATGCTGCTGGTTTCGATCTTGGCAACGTAAGATATTAGGCCGTCTGAAAGATACTTAAGATTAGCTTTCAGACGGCCTTGTTGTAAGATGAATTTTTGATATTGGCGTACTTTTTTAAATACAGATAAAATCCCTGCTAATTATTTATAACGATATTTTTAGGATACACAGTGCTTGCTTTGGATTATTGTCATCAAAAGGTTGCCGAAAGCCATTCCAGTTTTTTATCCGGCTTTCGTTTTTTATCGGTAGAAAAACGGAATGCGATCACTGTTTTATACGCTTTTTGTCGCGAACTAGACGATGTAGTTGATAGCTGTACCGATCCAAATGTAGCTCAGATAACGTTGAACTGGTGGCGCAGTGATTTGGAGAAAGTGTTTAATAATGAGATGCCTGAGCATCCCGTTCATCAGGCTTTAAAAGATATTCGGGAAAATTTTGACTTGCCGAAGAATGAATTTGAGGCCTTGATTGATGGCATGCAGATGGATTTGGAGCAGGCTCGTTATGGTAGTTTTGATGAATTAAAGCTGTATTGTCACCGTGTTGCCGGAGTTGTGGGGCGTCTTATTGCGCGGATTTTAGGTTTTTCCAATCTGAAAACTTTGGAATATGCGGACAAAATGGGCTTGGCTTTGCAGTTGACGAACATTATTCGTGATGTGGGCGAAGATGCGCGACAAGGAAGAATTTATCTGCCGATAGAGGAAATGCAGAAGTTTGACGTACCTGCCAACGTAATTATGCAGTGCAAACCGACAGAAAATTTTGCACAATTGATGCAGTTTCAAGTGAATAGGGCGCGTGAAACTTATCGTGAAGCGATGTTGCTTTTGCCGGCTGAGGATAAGAAATCACAAAAAGTCGGCCTGATTATGGCGGCTATTTATTATGCGTTGTTGAATGAAATTGACCGTGATGGTGCGCAAAATGTGTTGACTTATAAAATTGCGATTCCTTCTCCCCGTAAAAAACGTATTGCTTTGAAAACTTGGCTGTTTGGATTTAAACCATGAAGACTAAGCGTCCAAAAATTGCTGTAATTGGTGCCGGTTGGGCAGGTTTGTCTGCGGCGGTTTCCCTGATTCATCGAGCCGATATTTCTTTGTTTGAGGCTGGGAGACAGGCTGGCGGTAGGGCGCGTAGCATAGCTGGGAAAGATGGTGGATTCAGCTTTTTGGATAATGGGCAGCATATCTTGTTGGGTGCGTATCATGGTGTTCAAACTTTGATGCAACATATCGGCGTTCAACCTGAATCAGCCTTTTTACGCCAGCCTTTGCGATGGTACATTCATGAGGGATTGCAGTTTCAGACGGCCTCTCTGCCTGCGCCTTGGCATTTGCTTGTCGGTATCCTGCGTGCTAAAAATCTTTCTTTTTCATTGAAAATCAAATTGCTGTCGGATATGTCGGCATTGCAACGTTGGGCTGATCATCATAAAACCGATTTGACGGTTGCAAAGTGGTTGAGAACACGAAATGTTCCGCGCAGCCTGCTTGGGCAATTTTGGCAACCTTTGGTTTGGGGTGCTTTAAATACGCCGTTAGAACAGGCATCGTTGCGCATTTTATGTAATGTATTGAATGATGGCGTGTGGTCTGAAAAGGCGAACAGCGATTATCTTTTGCCTAAGCAGGATTTAGGGCGGATCGTAGCCGAACCGGCTTTGGATTTTCTGCACAAGCATGGTGCAGAAATACATCTTGAAACTCGTATTTCCCATTTAAACCATCATATCGATGGCCGAGTTGAAATCAATGGCGAAGTATTTGATGCGGTTGTTTTGGCTATTGCACCATATCATGTTGACGCACTTCTGCCTGAAGATACGCCTGACTATATTCAGACGGCCTATCAATCGTTGCATTACCATGCGATTACTACGGTTTATTTGCGTTATGCACAAGCAGTCAAACTACCTGCGCCTTTAACGGGATTTTTTGATGGTGCGGCGCAATGGGTGTTACATCGGGGGGCGTTGGGTTTGCCGGATAATGAAGTCGCGGTCGTCATCAGCGTTTCCGATTACACCGAGGCACGGAAGGATAAAGATTTAGCCGAGAAAATTCATGCGGACATTAAGCGGATTTGTTCGGATTTGGGTACGCCTGAAGCCGTACGCATTATTACTGAAAAACGCGCGACTACGGCGGCAACGGTTGATTTTGTACAACCTGATTTCTCATGGTTGCATCATCGCCGTATTTATCCAGCCGGCGACTATCTCCATCCGCGTTATCCGGCAACATTGGAAGCTGCGGTTCAGTCGGGCTTTGCTGCGGCTGAAAAACTTATGCTGGATTTGCGGGTTGAATAAACTGAGGCCGTCTGAATGTTCAGACGGCCTTTTTGACTTTACAAAACTTACCAAGCCGATACAATATCCAAAACCATAAAGTTCAAGGAAAAGTCATGACGACATTAGCGAACAAAACCATCTTGATTACCGGCGCATCCCAAGGCTTGGGCGAGCAGGTTGCCAAAGCCTATGCGGCTGCCGGAGCGACTGTCATTTTGGTGGCGCGTCATCAAAAGCGTTTGGAAAAAGTATATGATGCCATTGTGGCTGCGGGCAGCCCTGAGCCGTTTGCCATCTGCTTTGATTTGATGAGCGCGGAGGAGAAAGAGTTTAAGCAATTTGCGGAGACTATTGATGAAGCGACCGGCGGAAAATTGGATGGCGTGGTACATTGTGCCAGCTATTTCTATGCCTTGTCGCCATTGGATTTTCAAACCGTATCGGAATGGGTCAACCAATACCGTATCAACACCGTTGCGCCTATGGGTTTGACCCGTGCGCTGTTCCCATTGTTGAAGCAATCCGAAGATGCTTCTGTGATTTTTGTCGGCGAAAGCCACGGCGAAAAACCGCAAGCCTATTGGGGCGGTTTCGGTGCCTCCAAAGCTGCGCTCAATTATTTGTGTAAAGTGGCCGCGGACGAGTGGGAACGTTTTGACAACCTGCGTGCCAATGTTTTGGTGCCGGGCGCCATCAATTCGCCGCAACGTATTAAATCGCATCCGGGCGAATCGAAAAGCGAACGTAAAAACTACGAAGATGTCCTGCCGCAATTTATTTGGTGGGCAAGTCAAGAGAGCAGGGGGCGGACAGGCGAAATCGTCTATCTGTAAATCTACCTGCTCAGAGTGGTTTGAGAACATGAGGCCGTCTGAAATCTATATTTTCAGACGGCCTTTAACTTATTGAGTTTTATATCTAAATAATGTTGAAGTGTAATGTTTGACGTTTTAGCAGGCAAACATCAGGCTGGCACAAAATTAGATATAGTAATCTAAGTTATAGTTGTATTGGATAAATATGACGGAATTTGACTTTATCAGACAATATTTGCAGCGACAAAAATCGGAAGGTTTGATTTTGGGCATAGGGGACGATGCCGCTATTATTCGCCCAAGTAACGGATTTGATTTATGTTTTAGCGCTGATATGTTGGTTAAGGGCAGACATTTTTTTGAAGATGTTTCACCTGAAGATTTGGCATGGAAAATGCTTGCAGTAAACTTATCCGATATGGCCGCTATGGGTGCCAAACCTCGTTGGGTGTTGCTCAGTGCTGCGCTGCCTGAATTGAATCAAGACTGGCTCAAACGTTTTTGCGATAGCTTTTTTGCTTTGGCCGCGCGTTTTGATACGGTGTTGATTGGTGGCGATACCACCAAAGGCGATTTGGTCTTTAATGTAACAATAGTAGGTGAAGTTCCGACAGGGAATGCCCTGCGGCGTGATGCGGCCGAAGTCGGCGACGATATTTGGGTATCGGGTCGGTTGGGTTTGGCTGCCGCTGCTTTGAACAAACATCTGGGGCATTATCAATTACCGTCTGAAATCATGGCAGTTTGCGATGATAAATTGCTCCGTCCGGAACCGCGCGTTTCATTGGGGCAGGCATTGTTGCCGTTTGCCCATGCCGCGCAAGATGTTTCAGACGGCCTGGCTCAAGATGTGGGGCATATTTTAAAAGCCTCTGCTGTCGGGGCGGAAATATTTGCCGATTGTGTGCCGTCGTTGCCTGAATTGAAAAACGTTTTGTCGCGCGAACAATGGTTGTCGGCGGTATTAGCCGGCGGCGATGATTACGAACTGATTTTTACTGCTGCTCCAGAAGATAGGGAACGCGTTTATCAGGTAGCGGAACAAAGTGGCGTACCGGTCGCCCGAATTGGTAAAATGACTGACTCAGGCCGTCTGAATATTTTGGATGCCGAAGGCGGCGTATTGGAACTGACTTCTTTAGGATTTGATCATTTTGGCTGAACGTAAACCTACTTTTTCTTGGCTGTTGCACAAACCATTGTGTTTTTTAGGATTCGGTTTTGGCAGCGGCTTGTCGCCGGTTGCTCCGGGTACGGCCGGAACGCTGGCAGCATTACCTCTGGCTTTTGTATTGTGCCTGTTGGGCATAGACGGCTGGATATTGCTTTTATTGTGTATCGCCTTGTTCTTCTGGGGTATCCGCATTTGCGGTTATACCGAGAGGGAGCTGGGTATTCAGGATTACGGCGGTATCGTCTGGGATGAAATTGTCGCGATGCTGTTGGTGCTGTCGCTGATTCCGTTTAAATGGAGCTGGTGGCTGGCGGCTTTTGTTATTTTCCGCTTGTTTGATGCGTTGAAACCATGGCCGATAAAATGGTTTGACCAATGGATTCATGGAGGTTTAGGCATTATGCTTGATGATTTGATTGCGGCTGTGATGACCTTGATGGTCTTGGGCCTGTTTTATTGGATCGCGTGATGCGTTTTAAGTGTTTCGACCCTTTGCAAAAATAGGGCGGGCACGCCGGAATTATCCGGATATTGAAATAAAATAAATACCATACGGGGTAAACAATTATGAATGAAATCGAGATTAACGTGGAGCCGCGTTATATGGCCGGTCAGAGCGACGTCTATCGCGACCGTTACGCCTTCAATTATCTGATCACCATCTGCAACCGCAGTGATAAAATCATTACTTTGCGTCAGCGTTTTTGGGAAATCACCGACGGACACGGTGAGACAGAGCAGGTCGGTCATGTTGGCCTGATTGAAGAGCAACCTGTTTTGTACCCGGGCGAAGCCTATGAGTACAACAGCGGTTCGCAAATCAGCACGCCTTGGGGCAGTATCGAAGGCGCGTATGAGTTTGAAGACAGCATCGGCAAACGTTTCGTTATCGGGGTGCCGAAGCTTGAATTCAAAGCAGGCTTTACTTTGCAATAGGTCGTCTGAAAAATAAAACCGGAACATGGGAAATGTTCCGGTTTTATTTTTCAGACGACCTTATCAGTCTTTGCAAGGCTGTACCAATACCCACGGCGCTACGACAACCGCCCACATTTCCTGCTTATCCGCTAAAAATGTGCGTGCCATATCATCGCTGATGGCACCGAATTTGCCTTGTTCCATCCATTGTTTCAATGGCGCGGCTTCATCTTCGGCAACATGACGGGCGACGGCAATCAAATCCAAATCGGGCGCAACATAGACGGCGGCACCGCGTGCGAAGTGGGGTTGCAGCTCTTCCCATGAAATGCGGGCGGTTTCGGTATTGAGTTTTTCGTTTAAGAGTGGAATAGACATAGGACAATCATCAAATAAAAAACGGATTGTAACCGATATTCGGCCTTTTGCCCGATGCCGTCTGAAAACGAAAGAAATTTACAGGGTTAACGTTATACAGTATCATTTTAATGTTTTAATTTTCTTTCAGACGGCCTGTTGTCCGTATTTGGACAAGGGCGGTTTTAGGCTTATGAATTCTGTATTGTTGACCGGATTGCTGCAAAGGCTGCTGATTGCGCTTGTCGCATTGGCGGCGTTGTGGGCTGTATATTTTTGGGCGGTATCGCCATGAGTATCGTAGTGGAAAATTTGACGGTCAGCTATCAGCGCATGCCGGTGGTGCATCATGTCGATATGGTGTTTGAAGATGGGAAGATGTGGACGATTTTCGGACCGAACGGCGCGGGTAAATCGACCCTGCTCAAAGCCATTATGGGCTTGCAGAAGACGGACACGGGCAGCGTGCGCTATGAAAATATGGCGCGCAAGGATATTGCCTATCTGCCGCAGCAGTCGGATATTGACCGCAGCCAGCCGATGACGGTGTTTGAACTGGCGGCGATGGGGCTGTGGTATGAAATCGGCTTTTTCGGACGCGTGAACGCGGCGCAGAAAAAGCGCGTGATGGCGGCTTTGGAACGCGTGGAAATGCAGGATTTTGCTACACGCCAAATCGCGCACTTGTCCAATGGTCAGTTCCAACGCGTATTGTTTGCACGGATGCTGGTGCAGGATGCCAAATTTTTGTTGCTGGATGAGCCGTTTAATGCGGTGGACGCGCGGACGACTTATGCGCTGTTGGAAGTTTTGCGCCAGTGCCATCAGGACGGTCAGGCAGTGATTGCCGTGTTGCATGATTACGAGCAGGTGAGGGCATATTTTGCCAACACGCTGCTTTTGGCGCGTGAAAAAGTGACTGCTGGCGCGACGGAAAATGTGTTGACCGATGAGTTTTTGGCACAGGCAAACCGAATGATGCAGAAACAGGAAGCGGCCGATTGGTGCGCGGTTTAATGGACAAGGCCGTCTGAAAGTAAGTATTTTTCAGACGGCCTCAGGCTTTCAGAGATTAATAAAAAAGCGATAAAACATGGATTTATATGATTTGGTCGTCGCGCCGTTCGCCGAATTTGACTTTATGCGCTATGCTTTGGCATCAATTTTCTGCTTGGCATTGAGCGCGGCGCCTGTCGGTGTGTTTTTGGTGATGCGCCGCATGAGTTTGGTGGGCGATGCCTTGAGTCATGCGGTTTTGCCCGGTGCGGCCATTGGCTATATGTTTGCCGGCTTGAGTTTGCCTGCAATGAGCGTCGGCGGTTTTGCAGCCGGTTTGCTGATGGCTTTACTGGCAGGTTTGGTCAGCCGGTTTACTTCATTGAAAGAAGACGCGAACTTTGCCGCATTTTATTTGAGCAGCCTCGCCATCGGCGTGGTTTTGGTCAGCAAAAACGGCAGCAGCGTCGATTTGCTGCATTTGTTGTTTGGCTCGGTGTTGGCGGTCGATATTCCGGCTTTGCAGCTGATTGCTGTTTCTGCGAGCGTCACTATTTTGCTGATGGCGGTCATGTTCCGTCCGCTGGTGTTGGAAAGCATAGACCCTTTGTTCCTCAAAGCTGTCGGTGGTAAGGGCGGCTTTTGGCATGTGTTGTTTTTAGTGTTGGTCGTGATGAATCTGGTTGCCGGTTTTCAGGCATTGGGTACGCTGATGTCGGTCGGTTTGATGATGTTGCCGGCGATTACCGCCAGACTGTGGGCGAAAAGCATGGGTTGGCTGATGATTTTGTCTGTCGCATTGGCTTTGCTTTGCGGCTTGGCAGGACTGTTGTTTTCCTACCATATCGAAATTCCGTCCGGCCCGGCGATTATTTTATGCTGCGGCACGCTTTACCTGATTTCCGTCGTGTTCGGTTGGGAGGGCGGCATTTTGGCAAAATGGCTGCGCCGCAAGAAACACCGCACGGCATGATTTTTCAGACGGCCGCTTGAATAATCAGGCGGTCTGTTTTATGATGATGTTAATGTTACGTTATATCACTGGAGAGAATATGAAACATTGGAAACTCGGCATCGTTGCCGCATTATTGACCGGTGCAGCTTATGCCGCTCCGCTGCCTGTTGTCACCAGCTTCAGCATTTTGGGCGACGTGGCCAAACAGATTGGTGGCGACCGTGTGGCCGTTCAAAGCTTGGTGGGCCCCAACCAAGACAGCCATGCCTACCACATGACCAGTGGCGACATCAAAAAAATCCGCAGTGCCAAATTGGTATTGCTTAACGGTTTGGGCTTGGAAGCCGCCGATGTACAGCGTGCAGTCAAACAGAGTAAAGTTCCTTTCGCCGAAGCAACCAAAGGCATTCAGGCTTTGAAAGCAGAAGAGGGTGGACATCATCATGACCACGATCACGAAGGCCATCATCACGATCACGGCGAGTTTGATCCGCACGTTTGGACCGACCCCGTCCTGATGGGTACTTATGCGCAAAACGTTGCCAATGCTTTGATTCAAGCCGACCCTGAAGGCAAAACCTACTATCAGCAACGTTTGGGCAACTATCAAATGCAGCTAAAAAAACTGCACAGCGATGCGCAGGCTGCCTTTAATGCCGTACCTGCCGCCAAGCGAAAAGTCTTGACCGGACACGACGCGTTCTCTTACATGGGCAAACGCTACAATATTGAATTTATCGCCCCTCAAGGCGTGAGCAGCGAAGCCGAGCCGTCTGCCAAACAAGTGGCTTCTATTATCCGCCAAATCAAACGCGAGGGCATTAAAGCCGTCTTTACTGAAAACATCAAAGACACGCGCATGATTGACCGTATTGCCAAAGAAACCGGCGTTAATGTCAGCGGACGTTTGTATTCCGATGCATTGGGTGGTGCACCGGCCAATAGCTACATCGGCATGTACCGCTACAATGTCAAAGTTATGACCGATGCCATGAAAAAATAAAGCGGCTTAAAGATAAAGGCCGTCTGAAACTTGGAAACAAGGTTTCAGACGGCCTTTTATATGCTTATTTTAAAATAAACCGTCAAATTTAGAATATAAAAATAAAATTTATGCTATTAGAAGTTTAATTATCAAAAATTCATGCTAATTTGCTTGGCAAGTACGCACCATCCGTGCGAATTGCTTATCGGCTGTCTGCCGGCCACTCACGGCTTGACTTCGCCCTGTTACAATTCGGCATCTTCACGTTTCTTAATATTACATCATGAGCAACCATTCATCTTGGTCATCCAAAATCGGCTTTGTGCTTGCTGCGGCAGGCTCGGCCATCGGTTTGGGTGCAATTTGGAAATTCCCTTATACAGCCGGTACAAACGGCGGCGCCGTATTCTTCCTTTTGTTTTTGATTTTTACTATTTTGGTGGCTTTGCCGGTTCAATTGGCCGAGTTTTACATCGGTCGTACAGGCGGTAAAAACGCCATCGATTCTTTCAAAGCATTGCGTCCGGGTTCGCAGTGGCCGTGGGTTGGCCGCATGGGCGTGGCAGCGTGTTTTATTTTGCTGTCGTTTTACAGCGTGGTCGGCGGCTGGGTATTGAACTACGTCGTGCACAGCTTTACCGGCGAAATTCATGCCGGCGCAGACTTTGAAGCCTTGTTCGGCAAAACGATTTCTTCGCCGTTTGGTTCGCTGTTTTACCAAGGCTTGTTCATGCTGATTACCATTTGGGTGGTTAAAGGCGGCGTTTCAGACGGCATTGAAAAGGCAAACCGCGTGTTGATGCCGGGTTTGTTTATCCTTTTTATCGCGCTGGCTATCCGTTCGCTGACCTTGCCCGGCGCAATGGAGGGCGTGGCATTCTTGTTGAAACCGGATTGGTCGTATTTGAAACCGGGTACGATGCTGACTGCTTTGGGTCAGGCATTTTTTGCGTTGAGTATTGGCGTGTCCGCGATGATTACCTATGCCTCGTATTTGGGTAAGGATCAGGATATGTTCCGCTCCGGCCATATGATTATGTGGATGAACCTGTTTGTGTCGCTGCTGGCCGGTTTGGTGATTTTCCCTGCGGTATTTGCCTTCGGTTTTGAACCCGGCCAAGGCCCTGGTTTGATTTTTGTCGTGTTGCCTGCGGTCTTCATGAAAATGCCGATGGGTACGTATTTGTTTGCCGTGTTTATGCTGTTGGTTGTCTTTGCGACGCTGACTTCCGCGTTTTCCATGCTGGAAACCGTTATCGCGGCAACCATCCGCCAAGACGAGAAAAAGCGCAGCAGCCACGCTTGGGTAACCGGTATTGCGATTTTCATAGTTGGTATTCCTTCGGCGCTGTCATTTGGCGTTTGGGGCGATTTTAAGATTTTCGGAAAAACTATTTTTGATTTGTGGGACTTCATTATTTCTGCCGTCATCATGCCGATTGGCGCATTGAGCGTTGCCGTGTTTACATCATGGGTTCAGGACAAACAGTCTGTCCTGCGTGATGCGGGCATGGGCAGCACCATTCCGAAACAGCTGCTTTACCTGTGGTTGGGTGCGCTTCGCTATCTTGCGCCGATTGCGATTATTGTCGTGTTCATCAACTCTTTGGGTTTGATTTAATCCGATAGAGAGCAAACAGTCCGGCGTTGCATTGTTTCGCCGGACTGTTTGTTTAAAAACATCATTAAAAATATTAAGGCCGTCTGAAAATTTTTCAGACGGCCTTTTTATATACGCATGAGGCTGATTAGAACTTCGCTTGCAGTCTCAGCCATGCAGTACGGCCGGGTTCGTTCACGCGCATGGTTTGTGTACCGGCAGACGGGTCGCCGCCGCGGCTGACGAATTCAGCATAGTTTTTGTTGAACACGTTGTCCACGCCACCTTGTAATGTGGCGTATTTGCTGAATTTCCAACCAGCGTTGAGCGAGAGTACGCCAAAGCCCGAAGAAGCGCCGATGTCTTGGCCGACGATATTGCCTTGGCCTTTGCTGTAACGGTTTTGTTTGGCCACGACGCGCCATAATGCGCCCGCACTGAATTTGCCGTTGTCAAAGGCGAGGGTGTTGTTCCACTCGAGCGGTGGCGTTTGTGCCAAAGGTTTGCCGTCGGTACGGTTTTTGCCGTGGGTGTAGGCGAGGCTGGTGCCGACTTCCCAGTTAGGCGCAAATGTCCATTTGACTTCGGCTTCGCCGCCAAAGCGTGAAGCGTTGATGTTGCGCACGTTGAAAATCTTGTCTTTGCTCTCCATCATGATGAAGTCTTTGATGTCGCTGCCGAATACGGATACGGATGCGTGGAGATTAGGACGTTTCCAGATTACGCCTGCATCGATTTGGCGGTTTTGCTCTGCGCGGATGGCTTTGTTTTCAGAGTGCAGGCGTTCCCAGTAGTCAGGCGCGCGTTCGGCAATGCCGAATCCGGCATAGTATTTCAGACCGTTGTCCGTATTTCTTTCCCAACGCAGGAAGCCTGAGTTCAAATTGAATTTCTGATGTTTCAAAACGGGGTCGGTAACACGCGCGGTATCGTAATGCGCTTTGACTTGGTCATGGCGAAAACCTGCTACCCAGCGTTGATTGTCGGTTTGTTGCCAAGAGGCTTCGGTGAAAATACCCCATTGTTTGAAACTTTGGTTGGGCATGTAAGGCTTGTGGCTGTAGCCGTCGCCGCCACGCTCATGACGCGCGACGTGGACGTCGTCCAAATAATCCAAACCGGTTTGCAGGTTGAGTTTGTCCCAATCGAAAGTGGCTTTCAGACGGCCTGTATCGGTATTGCGTTTAGGGTTGTTGGCATTTTTAATCTGCTTGCCGGCAGGATTGTAGATGGTACGCAGGCTGTATGTGTCCATCACGTGGTCGATTTCGCTTTTACCGTAGCGCAGTTCCAACTCGCTGAACCATGGTGTGAGGTTGCGTTGGGTAAAACGGATATTCCACGCATCACGGTCGAATTTGCTGCCGTCCATCATGCGGTCGGCGTAGGCAACCTTGGCTCTGCTGCGCTCGTATGTGCCGGCAATGGTGGTGTTTTCTGTCGGAGTAACACCCAGTTGCAACATTTGGCTGTCGCGTTTGAAGTGGGAGTGAATGCGGTTGCCGTCGCCGTCTTTGTAATCGTCGGCTTCGTTATGGGAGATATTGGTACGGACATAGCCGTATTTGCCGCCGAACTCGGCTTCCAGCGAGCCGTCAAGGCGGTCGTTGCTGCCTGCTGTCAGGGTGGCGTTAATATTGTAAGGTTTCTCAGTGAAATCAGGATCTGTACGGATAAATTGCACTGAGCCGCTGACCAAACCCATGCCTTGGGTAACGGTTTGCGGGCCTTTAGTAACCACGACTTTATCAAATGAATTGGGGTGGATATAGGCAGTCGGCGGGTCCATGCGCATACCGCAACCGCCATAAATAAACTGATCGTCGGCATTGACGGAGAGGCGCGAGCCGCCCAAACCACGGAACAGCGGATCGCCCGAGCTACCTCCTTTACGGATGATGCTCATGTTGGGCACGGATTGTAAAAGGTCTGCCCCGTCTCCGGCAGGGAGGGGTTGCAAAGCAGCTTTGGGGTTGAAAGTAACGCGGTTGGCTTTTTGTTGTTGTGTGCCGGTGACGGTGACAGGGGAAAGGGTAACCGTTTCTTCAGGTGTAGGATCGGTATCTGCCCATGTTTGGGATACGGCTAAGGTAATGGGTAAGATAAGTAATGGTGGGTATTTCATATTGTTTCTCTCTATTATTAGGAATAATGTTAACTAATACCTAAGTATTATACATAAAGTCTAGTTAAATAGAAGCAGCGGGATTTTAATCTAAATCAATATTTTCAGATTTTGGGCGCATAGGTTGTTTATTAAGATTGGTCATACCAAAATATTGATTTGAAGGCATTGGTGAGGTTACTTGATAAAAATGAATGTGTTTGAATTAAACTGCTTGCGATGGGAAGAATGGCATTCCTTGACGAAAAAATAGGGGATTGATTAGAATGAGCGGCCAATTGGTCAATCCAATTTATGGCCGTTTGAATACAACTGTCCTTCAATCATCAGGAATACAACATGACGAAATTGGTTCGTCCGCAAAAAATCAGCGATCAGGTTTTAGCCGTTTTGGAAGAACGTATCGCGACCGGCATTTATGAAGAAGGCAGTAAATTGCCTCCCGAACGTACGCTTGCGGAAGAATTCGGCGTATCGCGTCCGTCAGTCAGGGTGGCATTGAATATCTTGATTGCCAAGCAGGTTTTGGAAGCGCGGCAGGGCGATGGCTATTATGTTTCCGTCAAGCCGCAGCAGGATTTTTTGCAAAGCTGGCAGGAGTTGCTCGGCAAACATACCAATTGGGAAACAGACGTATTCGATTTCAGTTGTCACGTTGAAGGCTGTATGGCGGCGCTGGCCGCCGAAAGACGGACTGACGCCGATTTGAAACGTATTGACTTCTGGCAGCAGAAGTTTGAAACGGCCTGTGAAAGCGGAAATTTGGAACATCAAGCCGAGGCAGACGTCAGTTTCCATCAAACTATTGCTGATGCCGCACACAATATCCTGTTCAGCCACCTTTCCAGCAGCCTGCTCAAAATGCTTTATCAGCAAACACGCAGCGGCATTATCTATATCCATCAAACCGAAGACCCGCGCCCGACGCTAATTGCCCAGCACCGCGCTATTTTTGAAGCCATTGCCCAGGCCAAACCGGCTGAGGCGGCGGAAGCGGCCAAACTGCATTTGAATTATGTCGCCCGCCGCATTTTGCAGGACAGGGAATATCAAAGCCGCAGCGAGCATGCGGATGTATTGGCACAAAACGATTTGAAACGAGTAGATTGGTAGCGTTTAAAAATAATCAGGCCGTCTGAATTTTTCAGACGGCCTGATTTTGCAAATAAGGCCTTTTAGTGCCACAATCTTCATTAATTCTGTCTGAAAACAAAGGAAGCACCATGTACCGTCATGTCGAGTATTATCCGGGCGACCCGATTTTGAGTTTGGTTGAAACCTTCAAACGCGACGAGCGTCCTGAAAAAGTCAATTTGAGCATAGGCATTTATTTTGATGACGAAGGCAAAATGCCGGTTTTGGAATCTGTCCGCCGGGCAGAAGCAGAGCGTGCGGCCGTACCGCGCCCCTCTCCTTATCTGCCGATGGAAGGTTTGGATACTTATCGGAGTGCCGTTCAGCGTTTGTTGTTTGGCAAGGATAATCCGGCATTGGCAGAAGGTCGCGTTGCGACCGTACAGACTTTAGGCGGCTCGGGGGCGTTGAAAGTCGGTGCCGACTTTTTGCGCCGTTGGTTCCCTGATGCAAAAGCCTATGTCAGCGATCCGACTTGGGACAACCATAAAGGCATTTTTGAAGGCGCAGGTTTTGAAGTGGGGACGTATCCTTATTACAACCCTGAAACCGTCGGCGTGAAATTTGAAGAAATGACTGCGTTTTTCAAAACATTGCCGGAAAACAGCGTCTTGATTTTGCATCCATGCTGTCAAAACCCGACCGGCGTAGATATGTCGAAAGCGCAATGGGATGAAGTGTTGGATATTATCAAAACGCACAAGCTGATTCCGTTTATGGATATTGCCTATCAAGGTTTCGGCGAAGATTTAGACAGCGATGCGTATGCAATTCGCAAAGCCGTCGAAATGGGTCTGCCTTTGTTTGTCAGCAACTCTTTCTCGAAAAACCTGTCGCTGTACGGCGAGCGCGTCGGTGGTTTGAGCGTAGTGTGTCCCAATAAGGAAGAAGCAGAGCTGGTGTTCGGACAGTTGAAATTTACCGTCCGCCGCATTTATTCCAGTCCTGCCGCGCATGGCGCATACATCGCTTCTGATGTGATGAACAGCGATGAGCTACGCGCTTTGTGGGAAAACGAGGTTTACGCCATGCGCGACCGCATCCGTGCCATGCGTCAGAAACTTTATGATGTTTTGACGGCCAAAATCCCCAATCGTGATTTCAGCTATTTCATCAAACAGCGCGGTATGTTCAGCTATACAGGCCTAACCGTAGAGCAGGTACACCGCCTGCGTGACGAGTTTGCCGTTTACCTGCTGGATTCGGGTAGGATGTGTGTGGCAGGATTGAATGCATCGAATATCGATTATGTGGCCGAAGCATTTGCCAAAGTGTTGTAATAGCCGTTCAATCTGAAATTGAATGTAGTTTTATTTGAAGTAAATCAAAAGGCCGTCTGAAAAATTTTCATCTTTCAGACGGCCTATTTATAATTGGCGCACCCAACAGGGATCGAACCTGTGACCTCCAGCTTCGGAAACTGACACTCTTCCAACTGAGCTATGGGTGCGAAAGCCGTAAGGTTAACGCATATTGGCTTTATTGGCAAAGTTTATCTTGAAAGTGTCTGAAAGTGGCATTGGCGGTCACTTTTTTGCATAGCTGGAATAATCAATTAACTACAAAGGCTTAGCAGAATTTAGATGGCCTTTTGAGGATTTTTGCGTATCTTTTTCTCAAGATGGATTGGAAAGCCTTTGCGAATTCAGTATAATCCAGCAAAATATTGTTAACTGCGTTTAACACATAAACTATAACTTACAGCACAACCTAACCTAACGGCGAGGCCTACCAAATGAAACAACTCCGCGACCACAAAGCCCAAGGCTCTGCATTGTTCACCCTTGTGAGCGGTATCGTTATTGTCATTGCAGTGATTTACTTCCTGATCAAACTGGCGGGAAGCGGTTCATTCGGCGATGTTGCCGAAACAACCGAAGCTGCGACTCAAACCCGTATCCAGCCAGTCGGCCAACTGAAATTGGGCGATGGTATTCCAGTCGGCGAGCGTCAAGGCGATCAGATTTTCAACAAAATCTGTATTCAATGTCACGCGGCAGACAGCATCGTTCCTAACGCGCCTAAATTTGAAAACAAAGGCGATTGGGCGCCTCGCATTGCACAAGGTTTCGATACCTTGTTCCAACACGCTCTGAATGGTTTCAACGCAATGCCTGCCAAAGGCGGTGCGGCTGATTTGACCGATCAAGAATTGAAACGCGCCATTACTTATATGGCCAACAAAGCCGGCGGTACTTTCCCTGATCCTGATGCCGCAGCTCCTGCCGATGCAGCCGCTTCCGGTGAAGCCGCTTCAGCTCCGGCGGCTGAAGGTGCAGCTCCTGCAGAAGCCCCTAAAGCAGATGTGGCCAAAGCAGATGACAAAGGTGCGGCAGCTCCAGCAGCCGGTGGCGCAGACGGCAAAAAAGTTTACGAAGCCAACTGCCAAGCATGTCACGGCGGTGCAGTTCCAGGTGTTCCTCATGTAGGTAAAAAAGAAGACTGGGCTCCTCGTATCAAACAAGGTAAAGACACCCTGCACAAACACGCACTCGAAGGCTTTAACGCAATGCCTGCCAAAGGCGGTAACGGCAGCCTGAGCGATGATGAAGTGAAAGCTGCAGTTGATTACATGGCTAATCAGTCTGGTGCTAAATTCTAAGATTTGATTTTGAATCTCGAATAGGAAGCGCATTCTGCAAAAGGATGCGCTTTTTTCGTGCAGGAAATCTGGATCTTGCTATAATACTGAAGTAGTAAATTATTCTCATGATCAAGGGTCGTCTGAAAGATTCAGACGGCCTTCGAATACAATCAAGATTCTTTTAAAGAAGTTCAACCATATTCACATACGACAAAACAATCACGGAGTTATCTCATGGCAAAAAAATATTTCGGTACTGACGGTGTGCGCGGCGAAGTCGGTCAGTTTCCTATCAATCCTGATTTTGTCCTGAAATTAGGCTATGCGGCAGGTCAGGTTTTGGTGCAGCACGAAGGCGAAATCAAACCAACCGTCTTGATCGGTAAAGACACGCGTATTTCAGGCTATATGCTGGAAGCCGCGCTGATTGCCGGCTTTACTGCTGCCGGTGTCAACGTTATTCAAACCGGCCCTCTGCCAACCCCGGGCGTAGCGTATCTGACCCGTGCTTTGCGTTTGTCTGCCGGTGTGATGATTTCTGCGTCCCATAACGTTTATTCTGACAACGGCATTAAATTCTTTGCCGAAGGCGGTGTGAAGTTGAGCGATGAAATCGAATTGGAAATCGAAGCCAAAATCGATGAGGAAATGAAAACACAGCCATCCAGCCGTTTAGGCCGTGCGCGCCGGATTAATGGTGCGGATGACCGCTATATCGAGTTCTGTAAATCCACTTTCCCAAGCCATTTGGACTTGCGCGGTCTGAAATTGGTGGTCGATACCGCCAATGGTGCGGGCTATGCAGTTGCGCCTAAAGTATTCCACGAATTGGGTGCGCAAGTAGTAAGCATCGGTGATGAGCCAAACGGCTACAACATCAATGAGAAATGTGGTGCGACCCATCCGAAAGCTTTGCAAGCGGCTGTGTTGCAAAATGAAGCCGATTACGGCATTGCCTTGGATGGCGATGGCGACCGTTTGATGATGGTTGACCGCAATGGCAAAGTGTATGACGGCGACAGCTTGATTTATGTGATTGCCAAAGCACGCGCGCACGAAGGCGTGGAGATCGGCGGCGTGGTGGGTACGGTAATGACCAATATGGCGATGGAAGTTGCTTTGAAAGAGCAGGGCGTTGATTTCTGCCGCGCCAAAGTGGGCGACCGCTATGTGTTGGAACAGCTCCACCAACGCGGTTGGCTGATTGGCGGCGAAGCCAGCGGTCATATTTTGTGTATGGACAAACACAATACCGGTGACGGCATCATTTCCGCGCTGCAAGTTTTGGCCGCATTGCAAACCTTGAATCAAGACCTTGCCACCGTTTGCGCCGATTGGCAGCCGTATCCGCAAACCATGATCAACGTCCGCATCAAAAAAGGCCAAAACTGGCAGGACGCTTCCAAAGAGGCTTTGGCTGAAGTGGAAAAAGAACTCGAAGGCAAAGGCCGCGTGGTCTTGCGCGCATCCGGTACCGAGCCTGTCGTGCGCGTGATGGTGGAAGCCAAGCAGGCAGACTGGGCGAAAAAAGGCGCAGAAAAAATTGCCGCGGCCATTCAAGGTCAAAAGTAACAGTGTGTTTGATTTTGAATTGAACTAAATAAAAGGCCGTCTGTTATAAAAGGCCGTCTGTTGTTCAGACGGCCTTTGTGTTTCATTAGAAGCTTAGTTGCTCAAGACATCAACGCCTTTAGGAGGGGTAAATTTGAACATACCGCTGGAAAGGTTAGGCTTGGTGTTCAAACCGCTGAAGCTGATGCTGGTTTGGTTGCCGAAGCTGTCTTTCAGCTGCATGGCGGCGAGGTTGTCGCCTTTGAAGCCGATGCGGATGTATTGATAGCCGGCGTTGTTTTTCTTAGGTGTAGCCAAAACGTAGTCGATACCGTTGGCAGAACCGTCTTCTTTCAGCGTGTAGCTGCTGTCCAATGCCGTTTTGTTGGAGAGGATGGCGGCAGGGCTGTCGCCGATGGTTTGGTCTTGTGAGGACTTGGTTACTTGTGCCAAATCTACGTCATAGAGCCAAATGGTTTTGCCGTCGCCGACGATGGTTTGTTTGTAGGGTTTGGTGTACTCCCATTTGAACAAGCCAGGGCGCAGGATTTTGAATGTACCGTGTGTGGTTTGGGTTTTCTTTTTGCTGTGAACGGTTTGGCTGAAGTTGCCGCTGATACCGTCGGCGTCATTATTGAATTTTTTCAGGGCGTCCACTGCGTCGGCTTGTGCAAAGCCGATAGCTGAAGAAAGCAGCGCGGCAGCGGTCAGGGTGAACAGTCGGGTAGTTTTCATGTTTTGGTTCCTTGTTCGGAGAGATGGGTTCAGTATAGACGTTATGGTGTAACAGGCAAGGGGCTGAATGGAGGGTTTAATTTGTGTAAATATGAAAAATCCAATCAAGTGACTGAAATAATTTCATTTCTTCAGACGGCCTGCATTTGGTTTTGACGTTTTTTTAATGAAGCACACGATGGTTTGGTGTGGTATTTAATGTCATTTTACGGAAAGCGTGAAATTATAGTCTTTCTGTTTGCTTTTTAAAACGGTTATAATATTTATCTTTTTAAAACAATGGTTTTGTATGTATCTGAATCCTTATCCTTTATTGGAACAGGCTTTGCTGTCGGACAATCCGGATGAAAAGGGAAGGTTGACGCAGGTCTTGTTTGCGCATTTGGGCGAGGCGGAAGGTTTGACGGTTGATGAGTCGAAACCCGTGGATTGCCGTTTTGCCGGTCATCCGTTACGTCCGTGTTTGGTTGCGCCTTCGGAAGTTACGCCGCGCAAGATGAATACGGTCGAAGGCTATGCGGCCATGTTGCATGCGATTGCGCACATTGAATTTAATGCGATTAATCTGGCTTTGGATGCGGCGTATCGTTTTCGCAATATGCCGTTTCAGTTTGTACGCGATTGGGTAAGGGTGGCGAAAGAAGAAGTGTTTCACTTCGGCTTGATGCGTGGCCGTCTGAACAGCTTGGGCTACGATTACGGCGATTTTGAAGCGCACGGGCATTTGTGGGATATGGCGTATAAAACTGCTTACGATCCCTTATTGCGCATGGCTTTGGTGCCGCGGGTGTTGGAAGCGCGCGGTTTGGATGTCACGCCGGGTATTCGTGCAAAAGTGGCGCAGCGTGGCGATGTAGAAACCTGCGATGTGTTGGATATTATTTATCGCGATGAGGTGGGACACGTCGCCATCGGCAATCATTGGTATCAGCATCTTTGCCGTGAGCGCGGTTTGGAACCGGTTGCCTTGTTCCGCAGCCTGATTGCGCGTTACGATATGTTTATCTTCCGCGGCTACGTCAATATCGAAGCACGGGAACGCGCAGGATTCAGCCGTTTTGAGCTGGATATGTTGGAAGATTTTGAGAAAAGTTTGAAACAGGATAAAAAGGCCGTCTGAAACGGTAAAATCATTATGGCACATCATCACGATCATTCGCACGCGCACACGCATACCGCCAATAAGCAGGTATTGCGCATTTCATTTTTCGTCATTGCCGGATTTATGCTGGTTGAGGCGGTCGGCGGCTGGCTGACCAACTCTTTGGCCCTGCTTTCCGATGCGGGGCATATGTTCAGCGATGCGTTTTCGTTGGGCGTGGCATTGTGGGCATTCAAACTCGGCGAGAAACAGACCACGCTGCAAAAGACATTTGGGTATAAGCGTTTTGAAATTTTGACGGCGATGTTTAACGGATTGTCGCTGGTGTTGATTGCGGCAATGATTTTTTATGAAGCAGTCAAACGATTGTTTTATCCGCCGGAAATTTTGACGGGCGGCATGTTGGTGGTCAGTATCATCGGATTATTGGTCAACATCGGTGTCGCCGTTTATATGTTGAAAAATGGCGATACTGAAGAAAACGTCAATATGCGCGGCGCGTACCTGCATGTAATCAGCGATTTATTCGGCTCGATAGGGGCGATTGTCGCAGCGGTATTGATGATGGCGTATGGCTGGCAATGGGCGGATACGGTTGCCAGTGTATTGGTGGCGGTTTTGGTAGGGCGCAGCGGCTGGAAGCTGTTTAAACAGACTTTGCACATTTTGATGGAAGGCGCGCCGGAAAACATCCATACCGATGAGTTGCTCAGCGTTATCCGCAATACGGAGGGCGTAAAATCTGTTCACGACTTGCATGTTTGGACGATTACCAGCAATATCCACGTTTTGTCCTGCCATATTGTTGTCGATGGCAGTATGACGGTTGCAGAGTCCGAACAAATCGTCTATCGCATCGAACATGAATTGGCGCATCACAACATCGGGCATTGCACGATTCAGATTGAAAGCGAACAGCATCCGCATAAAGATGAAGTTTTGTGTTCGCAAGAAATGCACGAACATCATAATGAATAATGAGGAAAAAAATGGATAAGAAACAATTAGAGGCAGATTTTCATCATGCCATGTTAGAAATTTATGATTTGGCAAAGAAATTACCGACACCTTATAGGGCTACGCGGTTTAAGCAAATGGTAGATGAGATGGGTGGTAAGGCTGCAGCCGATAAATTACTGGCTTCGCCAGATATTAGCCAAGGATTGCATGATCTATACTTATACGGCCAAGAAAAAGGATTAAAAATCAGCATGGAGTATTTAATTCTCCAAGAACGATGGTCACCGTTGTTTACAGAAGAACAGAAAAGCATTGCACGTAAAAAATTAAAGCAATGCGGTTTGGATGTTTAAAAATTCATCATCACCATTAACCATATTCAGGCCGTCTGAAACTTGTTAGATTGTTCAGACGGCCTTCTAAAATCATCAAAGGAACACTTGTGACCCAAGCCGTATTATTCGACCTTGACGGCACGCTTGCCGATACCGCACTTGATTTGGGTGGCGCGCTCAATACGGTATTGCACCGACACGGTTTGCCTGAAAAAAGCATGGATGAAATCCGTCCGCAGGCCAGCCACGGTGCAAGCGGTTTGCTCAAGCTTGGCTCAGGCATTACGCCCGACCATCCGGACTATATGCAATGGCGCAAAGAGTTTTTGGACGAATACAGCCGCTGCTATGCCGACCAAACCATCTTGTTCGACGGCGTAAACGAAATGTTGGAAGCCTTAGTTCAACGCGGTATCCAATGGGGCATTATCACCAACAAGCCCATGCGTTTTACCGATGTCCTCGTGCCTAAGCTCGGGTTTACCGTGCCTCCTGCCGTCATTGTCAGTGGCGATACTTGCGATGAACCCAAGCCCAGCGTGAAGCCTATGTTTTATGCGTGCGAACAGATTGGCGTTGAGGCGCAGCGATGTTTTTATGTCGGCGATGCAGAGCGCGATATGCAGGCAGGCAAAAATGCAGGCATGACAACCGTGCTTGCCGATTGGGGCTATATTTCTGCCGAAGACCAAACCGAAAACTGGCTCGCCGATTTCCGTATTGCCACGCCTTTGGATTTGTTGGCAATCTTGCGTTAAAACCCTGTAATAATCCGTTTTCAGACGGCCTGAAACGGCGTAAAATTACATAAATTTGTATTTTTTCAACCGTTTTACTACTTGTAAAGAGAAAAATCATGTTCTTCAAGCATATCGAAGCTGCTCCTGCTGATCCGATTTTAGGTTTGGGCGAGGCGTTTAAAGCCGAAACCCGTCCGGAGAAAGTCAATCTCGGTATCGGCGTGTACAAAGATGCATCCGGCGCGACGCCTATTGTCAAAGCCGTCAAAGAGGCTGAAAAACGCCTGTTGGAAAGCGAGACAACTAAAAATTACCTGACCATCGACGGCGTTGCCGATTACAACGAGCAAACCCAAATCCTGTTATTTGGTAAAGACCACGAAATCATTGCCAGCCGTCGCGCCAAAACAGCGCAAAGCCTTGGCGGTACAGGTGCATTGCGCATTGCGGCCGAGTTTGCCAAACGTCAGTTGAACGCGCAAACCATCTGGATTTCCAATCCGACTTGGCCAAACCACAACGCCATCGCCAAAGCGGTCGGTATCCAAGATAAACCTTATCGCTACTATGATGCCGCCAAACACGGTTTGGATTGGGACGGCATGATTGAAGACTTGAGCCAAGCGCAAAAAGGCGACATCGTCCTGCTGCACGGCTGCTGCCACAACCCTACCGGCATCGACCCTACGCCCGAACAATGGGAAACTTTAGCAAAACTTTCTGCCGAAAAAGGCTGGTTGCCATTGTTTGATTTTGCTTATCAAGGCTTTGGCAATGGCTTGGAAGAAGATGCCTACGGCTTGCGCGTGTTCTTGAAACACAATACAGAATTGCTGATTGCCAGCTCTTATTCCAAAAACTTCGGTATGTACAACGAGCGCGTCGGAGCGTTCACTTTGGTGGCCGAAGATGAAGAAACAGCAGCCCGCGCCCACAGCCAAGTCAAAACCATCATCCGTACCTTGTATTCCAACCCGGCTTCACACGGCGCGAACACCATTGCGCTGGTGTTGAAAAATGATGATTTGAAAGCACAATGGATTGCCGAACTCGATGAAATGCGCGGCCGCATCAAAGCCATGCGCCAAAAATTTGTCGAGTTGCTCAAAGCTAAAGGCGCAACTCAAGACTTTGATTTCATTATTGAACAAAACGGTATGTTCTCCTTTAGCGGTCTGACTCCCGAACAAGTCGACCGTTTGAAAAATGAGTTTGCCATTTATGCCGTCCGCTCCGGCCGCATTAATGTTGCAGGCATTACTGATGATAATATCGACTACCTGTGCGAAAGCATTGTGAAAGTCTTGTAACTGTCGAATTAAAGGCAAAAGGCCGTCTGAATCATTCAGACGGCCTTTATTTTTGGTTGTCGAAGCTTATCCGGCAACTGTGTTCATTCCCCAATAAATCATGGCATAGCGCAGCAGTTTGCCTGTAATCAGAATGATGGCGCAATGCAAAGCATTGAGCCTGAGCCAGCCTGCGGCAAGGGGAAGGGCATCGCCGATAATCGGCAACCATGCAAACAACAGCGGCCAAATTCCCCATCTTTGTATACGCGCCAATACTTTTCCAGACGGCCTTTTCTTGGACGGAAACATTCTGCCCATGTAATACGAAACCATACTGCCCAAGCCATTCGCCAAACCGGCACACAAACATGCGCCGAGGGCATGTTGCGGATATTGGTACACAAATGCGGCGTATGCCGCCTCGGATGTACCCGGAAGTAGTGTGGCTGAAGTGAAGGCAGAAGCAATCAGGGCAAGGTAAGCGTAAAGAAGGGGCATGTTTTGAGTTACATCAAGTGATATTGTAAAAAAGAAATAATAGGTTTAATAAGAGGATTATGCCTTTATTTTTTAATCTATTAAAAGATAAATCCAATATTATTAAATTTTTTAAAATTAAACGGCTGAAGGATAATGTAGTCGGCTGTTAGAAAATAGTTTTCAAAGTGACGGATTATCAGTATGATACGGGCGGCTGTTAATGGGTGTTAAGTTTAATGAACTGCTTCAAGCTCATTTTTTAGCGAGTCTTAACAAAACGAAAGGCAAATTATGTCCGCGCATTCACAACAAAATCATACTCCTGCGCTGGTCGTTCTGACCACACTCTTCTTCATGATGGGTTTCATTACCTGCATGAACGATATTTTGATTCCGCACCTGAAAGATATTTTCGAACTGACTTATGTTCAGGCGATGCTGATTCAATTCTGTTTCTTTACCGCTTACGCGATTATGTCGATCCCTATGGGTTATTTGGTCGGCAAAATCGGCTATAAAAACGGTGTAATCGGCGGTTTCGTATTGACTGCCATCGGCTGTCTGTTGTTCTATCCTGCCGCCGGCAGCCATTCTTATCCTACTTTCTTGGGTGCGCTGTTCATTTTGGCTTCAGGTGTAACGCTGTTGCAAGTGGCGGGTAACCCTTATGTGACTTTGCTGTCCAAACCAGGTAAAGAATCTGCAACACTGACTTTGGTTCAGGCATTCAACTCTTTGGGTACGACCATTGCTCCGCAAATCGGCGCATTCCTGATTTTGGCTGATGCAACACAAACTGTCAGCAAAGCCGAGCAAATTTCTTCCGTTCAAATTCCGTATTTAGGGTTGGCCGGTTTACTGATTATTTTGGCTGTGTTTGTCAAAATGATTCGTTTGCCTGATGCGCGTAAAATTGCCGAAGAAGAGAGCGAACATAACCATGATGGCAAACACAGTGTTTGGCAATACCGTCATTTGGTTTTTGGTGCGGCCGGTATTTTCTGTTATGTTGGTGCAGAAGTATCTATCGGTTCTTTGTTGGTCAACGTGTTGGGTTACCTGAAAGGTATGGACCACTCCTCTGCTGCAAAATATCTGTCATTCTACTGGGGCGGCGCGATGGTTGGTCGCTTCTTAGGCTCTGCCATCATGGCGAAAATTGCGCCTAACCGCTATTTGGCATTCAATGCTACCGCTGCTGTTGCCCTGTTGGGCGTTGCTATGTTGGCAGGTAAAGCCAGTGCAGATGTTGCGATGTGGGCATTGTTGGCCATCGGCTTCTTCAATTCCATCATGTTCCCAACGATTTTCTCTTTGGCAACCAAAGGTCTGGGTCGATTTACCAGCAGCGCTTCCGGCGTATTGTGTACTGCGATTGTAGGCGGTGCGATTGTGCCTGTGGTACAAGGTTGGGCTGCGGATACTTACGGCCTGATGATTTCTTTCGTTGTATCAGCGATTTGTTACGTATACATCGTCTTCTTTGCTATAAAAGGCTACAAAGCTGACGAATGATTCATCATGATAAAAGGCCGTCTGAAACCTTATGGGATTTCAGACGGCCTTTTTACTTTGTGGCATAATGATTTAAATGACAGGAGAAAAAAATGGCCAAAATCATTTTGCTGCATGGCTTGCACATGCATTCATGGGTAATGAAACCGCTGGCATATTTGCTGGAACAAGAAGGTTTTGAAGTTGCGCTGTTCGATTATTACAGTGTTTTACATTCGATGAACCGACATGTCGAAGATTTGGCGCGATGGATTGATGAGAACCATGCTGATGAAATGCTGCACTTTGTCGGCCATAGTTTGGGCGGGTTGGTCTTACGCAATTTTGCGGCGGCATATCCGGATAAAGTCAGCGGCCGTATCGTTACCATGGGTACGCCGCACCAAGGCAGCCGTGCCGCGCAACGTGTGTTCAATATGGGTTTGCAAAAGCCGGTATTGGGCGGCTCGTATAAAGGTGCATTGGACGGCAGTATGCCTGAATTGCCCGAAGGTGTTGAGTTGGGCAGTATTGCCGGCAATAAACCGTAGGGCTGGGCCGTGTTTTAGGTTTGCATGGCGAACATGATGGTACGGTTTTGGTCAGCGAAACGTATTGTCCGAATATGCGTGATCATGTCGTTTTGCCTGTCAGCCATAGCGGTATGTTGTTTAACCGTAAAACGGTCGAGCAAGTGGTGGCATTTTTGCATGATGGACGTTTTAAAAAGCAATAAAATTTCATTTATTCTAATTTAAAAGTATTTAATGTTAATAATTTAATATATTTTAAAGAAAGTGTCGCAGTTTTACTGGAGCTGTTTTTATAAAATAACAGGCAGGCCGTCTGAGAATCGGGTTTCAGACGGCCTGTTATGCTAAAATCTGTTAAGTACTTATTTAAAAGGCAAAGAACAATGTTTGCTTTCAAATCCTTACTTAATATGCCGCGCTTTGAGGCCATTGCGGTGGCCTTAGCTTTGGTGGCAGCAATGGGTTATACGATTATTTCGCTTGAATGGCTGCCGCATATGTCGATTGTGACGGCGATCGTGGTCTTGCTTTTGTACGGTTTGATGCGTGGCTTGAAATATCAAGACATGCAAAACGGTATGATCGGCGCGGTCGGGCAGGGCATGGGCGCGATTTATCTGTTTTTCTTTATCGGCCTGATGGTCAGCGCGCTGATGATGAGTGGTGCGATTCCGACGCTGATGTATTACGGTTTCGGATTGATTTCGCCGACTTATTTTTATTTCTCGGCGTTTGCGCTTTGCTCGGTCATCGGTATTTCCATCGGCAGTAGTTTGACGACTTGTGCAACTGTCGGCGTGGCATTTATGGGTATGGCGGCTGCGTTTCATGCCGATATGGCGATGACGGCAGGTGCGATTGTGTCGGGTGCGTTCTTTGGCGATAAAATGTCGCCGCTTTCCGATACGACCGGTATTTCCGCTTCGATTGTCGGCATTGATTTGTTCGAACACATCAAAAACATGATGTACACCACTGTGCCTGCGTGGTTGATCAGTGCAGCATTGATGTTGTGGCTCTTGCCTAATGTTGCCGCGCATGATATGAACAGCGTCGAAGCTTTCCGCGCGCAATTGGAAGCAACCGGTTTGGTGCATGCCTATTCGCTGATTCCGTTTGCCTTGCTGGTTGTCCTCGCCCTGATGCGCGTCAATGCCATTGTGGCCATGTTGTTTACCGTTGTGGTGGCGCTGATTGTGACTTACTTCCATAGTACGCCTGATTTGAAACAGCTGGGCGCGTGGTTTTACGGCGGATACAAACTCGAAGGCGAAGCATTTAAAGACATTGCCCGTTTGATTTCTCGCGGCGGCTTGGAAAGCATGTTCTTTACGCAAACTATTGTGATACTCGGCATGAGCTTGGGCGGCCTGTTGTTTAGCATCGGTGTGATTCCGTCTTTGTTGGAGGCCATTCGTGCGTTCCTGACCAATGCCGGACGCGCTACTTTCAGCGTGGCCATGACATCGGTTGGTGTTAACTTCCTGATTGGCGAGCAATATTTGAGTATTCTGCTTTCCGGCGAAACCTTTAAGCCGGTTTATGACAAGCTTGGTCTGCATTCGCGCAACCTTGCCCGTACGCTTGAAGATGCGGGTACTGTCATCAACCCGTTGGTGCCTTGGAGCGTCTGCGGCGTATTTATCAGCCATGCCTTGGGTGTGCCCGTTTGGGAATATCTGCCTTACGCCTTCTTCTGCTACTTGAGCTTGGCTCTGACGCTGGTGTTTGGCTGGACAGGACTGACTTTGAGTAAGAAGTAAACAGCATTTAAAATAGCAATGCTTTTATAAAACAAGGCCGTCTGAAAACAACTTCAGACGGCCTTGTTTACTTAAAGTAGCCGTATCAACATGATTTCACTATAATTGCTGCGCCAATAAAAAAATAATCCAAACAATGAACAAACAAATCCGCCAAGAAATTTTCGAGCGTTTCCGCGCTGCCAATCCTCATCCGACTACCGAGTTGAATTTCAGCTCGCCATTTGAGCTGCTTATCGCCGTTTTATTGTCTGCACAAGCAACTGATGTCGGCGTGAACAAAGCGACTGCCAAACTCTTTCCCGTTGCCAATACGCCGCAAGCTATGTTGGATTTGGGGCTGGACGGCGTGATGGAATACACCAAAACCATAGGCCTCTACAAAACCAAGTCCAAACACATCATGCAGACTTGCCGTATTTTGCTGGAGAAATATAACGGTGAAGTACCTGCCGACCGAGAGGCTTTGGAATCTTTGCCCGGTGTTGGCCGTAAAACAGCCAATGTGGTGTTGAATACTGCATTCGGGCAACCTGTTATGGCGGTCGATACCCATATTTTCCGTGTGGCCAACCGCACCAAAATCGCGCCGGGCAAGGATGTGCGTGAAGTTGAAGACAAGCTGATGCGCTTTATTCCCAAAGAATTTTTGATGGATGCCCATCACTGGTTGATTTTGCATGGCCGCTATACGTGTAAGGCTTTGAAACCGCAATGCAGCAAATGTTTGATTAACGATTTGTGCGAATATCCGGCAAAAATGTAAATAAAAAAACATAAAAAAGGCCGTCTGAATTTCAGACGGCCTTTGATTTGGCTACGATTAGTCGGCAACTGCCATCAGGCTGGCGTTACCACCGGCAGCGGTAGTATTGATACTGCAAGAGATTTCTTCAAATACTTGCAGGATATCCAGACCTTGTTCAGAAGGCAGGATGCGGATGAGCGCACCGTCGCGGCCGGCCAACTCTTGTTTGCGCTCGCTGCTCAAAGGCTCGATAGCGGCAACATGGCTGATGCCTGCGTTTTCGGGTTTGCTGTTGACTTGCAACAAACCGTCCAAATCGGCTGAGTAGGAAGCCAGTGGGCTGTTTGGCTCAACAACGGTTTGGATGCCTGCGGCTGCCAGCTCGGTCAGGGCAGAGAAGGCTTGCAGCAGATTGCCGCCATGTACCCAAACACGTTCTGGAGAGCGCCAGCTCAATGAGTTGCGTTCGCCGGTCGGGCCGACCAATACGGTTTCGGCTTTGCGCAGGGTACGGACGCGTGCGTGACCCAAAGCTGCGGCTGCGGCTTTTTTCTCTTCTGCGTTAAACGGCAGTTTGTGAACCAGGGTTTCCAAACGTTTGAGCGCGTCTTCGTCTGCTTGGCCGATTCGGCTGAGGGTTGGGGCAACCCATTCAGGAGTACGAACCAGGCGTTGCAGATAGAATGAACCGCCTGCTTTTGGACCGGTACCGGACAAGCCGTGACCGCCGAAAGGTTGTACGCCGACAACAGCACCAACGATGTTGCGGTTAACGTAGATGTTACCAGCTTCGATGCGGTCGCGGATATGGTCAACAGTGCCTTCGATACGGCTGTGTACACCGCTGGTCAGAGCATAGCCTTTGGCGTTGATTTGGTCAATGAGTTGATCCAATTCGCTGGCGCGGTAGCGGACAACGTGCAGTACAGGACCGAACACTTCGCGTTGCAACTCGTTCAGGTTATTCAATTCAAACAGGATTGGACGAACGAAGGTAGAGTTGTTGTCATCAACGTCGGCGGCAGTTTTGATTTCGTGGTAAGCCTTTGCTACGCCTTTCATTTTGTTGATGTGGGCCAACAGGTTTTGTTGGGCTTCAGCATCGATGACAGGGCCAATGTCTGTGGTCAGTTGGGTCGGTTTGCCGACAACCAATTCGTCCATTGCACCTTTGATGATGTTGACCATTTTATCGGCAACATCTTCTTGAACACACAAGATACGCAGGGCGGAACAACGTTGGCCCGCGCTGTCGAAGGCAGAATTCAATACGTCGAGGCAGACTTGTTCCGGCAGGGCGGTAGAGTCCACGATCATCGCGTTTTGACCGCCGGTCTCGGCAATCAGGACAGGGCTGTCGTCGCGTTTGGACAGGGCTTTGTTGATCAGGCGCGCTACTTCGGTAGAACCGGTAAAGATCACGCCGCCGATGCGGGCATCGCCGGTCAGGGCAGAGCCGACATCGCCTGCGCCGAGTACGAGTTGCAGTGCAGAAGTCGGAATACCGGCTTGATGCATCAGGGAAACGGCGTAAGTAGCAATCAGGCTGGTTTGTTCGGCAGGTTTGGCAATAACGGTGTTACCGGCTGCCAATGCAGAAACCACTTCGCCGGTAAAGATGGCCAATGGGAAGTTCCATGGACTGATGGCAACGATTGCGCCGACGGCTTTGGCATCTTTAGGCAGGGTGTTCTCAGCTTCGTTGGCATAGTAGCGGCAGAAGTCAACGGCTTCGCGTACTTCGGCAACGGCGTTGTTCAGGGTTTTACCGGCTTCGCGGACGGCCAGCATCATCAATGCAGGCGTGTGTTGTTCCAACAAATCGGCAAAACGGCGCAGGCAGTTGGCGCGTTCTGAAGCAGGTTTGGCGCTCCACTCAGGCAGGGCGGCAACGGCTGCACCAATAGCTTCTTGAGCCAATGCCGCATCGGCAAAGCTGACAGTGCCGACAACATCGTTGTGGTCTGCAGGGTTGCGGACGGGTTGCGCTTCGCCCACGTTACGCGCTTCGCCATTAACGATAGACGCGGCGTGGAAGTCATCGGAAGAAGCTTGGTTGAGTTTTTCTTGCAGGTTTTGCAATACGTTTTCGTTGCTGAAATCGACGCCTTGGGAGTTCAGACGGCCTTTGCCATACAAATCGCGCGGCAGAGGCAATGCCGGATGCAGGTGGATGCCTTGTTCGGCGATGGTGTCGAACGGGCTCTTAATCAGGCGGTCGATGCTGATGTTTTCGTCAACGATTTGGTTCACGAAAGAAGAGTTCGCCCCGTTTTCCAACAGACGGCGTACCAAGTAGGCAAGCAGGGTTTCGTGTGTGCCGACCGGGGCATACACGCGTACGCGACGGCCTAAGTTTTGCGGGCCGACCACTTGGTCGTACAGGGTTTCGCCCATGCCGTGCAGACATTGGTGTTCAAAGTCTTTGCCTTTACCCATTTGGTAGATTGCGCCCAAAGTGTAGGCGTTGTGGGTGGCAAATTGTGGGAACACGGCATCTTGCGCATCCAAGAGTTTGCGTGCGCAGGCGAGATAGGAGATGTCGGTATGGACTTTACGGGTGTAAGTCGGATAGCCTTCCATGCCGTCTACTTGAGCCCATTTCACTTCGCTGTCCCAGTATGCACCTTTAACCAAACGGATCATCAGTTTTTGGTTGTTGCGGCGTGCCAGGTCGATCAGATAGTCGATAACGAACGGGCAACGTTTTTGGTAGGCTTGAACAACGAAACCGATACCTTTGTAGCCGGCCAAGTCAGGATCGGAAACCAAAGCTTCCATCAAGTCCAAAGACAATTCGAGACGGTTGGCTTCTTCGGCATCGATGTTGATACCGATATCGTATTTTTTACCCAAAAGGAACAATTCTTTCAGGCGTGGCAACAATTCGCTCATAACGCGTTCGTGTTGGGCGCGTGAATAGCGTGGGTGGATGGCGGAAAGTTTAACGGAGATACCGTTGCCTTCGTAAACGCCTTGGCCTGCGGCATCTTTACCGATGGCGTGAATGGCTTGAACGTAGTCGTTGTAGTAGCGGTTGGCATCTTCTTCGGTGTATGCGGCTTCACCCAACATATCAAAAGAGAAGCGGTAACCCATTTTCTCGCGCTCTTTACCGTTTTGCAGCGCTTCTTCAATGGTTTGGCCGGTTACGAACTGTTTGCCCAACAGGCGCATGGCGTAGTTCACACCTTGACGGATCAGAGGTGCGCCACCTTTGCTGATCAGACGGCTTAATGCGGAACTCATCTGTTTGTCGTTTGTCGCGGTCAGTTTGCCGGTAATCAGCAGACCCCATGCAGCCGCGTTAACGAAGAGGGAAGGGCTATTGTTCAAGTGGCTTTTCCAGTTGCCTTCAGAGATTTTGTCGGCAATCAGGCGGTCACGGGTTGCATTATCCGGAATACGCAGCAGGGCTTCGGCCAGACACATCAGTGCAACACCTTCTTCACTGGAGAGAGAGAACTCGTGCATCAAGGCATCTACGCCGCTTGCTTTGGTGCGGCTGGAGCGGACTTGAGTAACCAAACGACGGGCAAGCTCGGAGGCGGCATTGCGTTCTTCGTCGGTCATCTGTGCACGTTGCAACATATCCTGAACGGCCTCGATTTCATCGCGGCGGTAGGCATCAGTTACAGCTTGACGCAGAGGAGTTTGTGTTGGAAAAGCGAAGTTAAACATTATTTATGTTCTCCAAAGGTTTTTTCATGGTTTCAGACGGCCTGAATTAAGACTGCTAAAACAAGCATTCTGAAGGATAGTAATATCGTAATAAAATTATGATGCGGATACAAGATGCATCCGCATAAATTGCTGTTTTTTCTGATAAGGCTCAGATTATTTTGAAACAGTTTATGTCGTAAAGACGGCCTGCACGGAATCATGCAGGCCGTCTGAAAACGTCTTATTTAGAGGCGCGGTATTCTGCGTCTGCTTTTTCGAAACGTTCTTGCAATTCGCGTGAAGGTTTTTTGTCGATCAGGGACACCAAAACAATCACGAGTGTGCAAATGATAAAGCCGGGGACGATTTCATAGACAGTAGCGAAACCTGTTTCTTGTGCGGCCAAAGCAGGTTTTTTGATCCACTCAGCCCAAACTACTACAGTCAGTGCACCTGCAATCATGCCGGAGAGTGCGCCGTAGGCAGTAATGCGTTTCCACAGTACAGACAGGATAACGACCGGGCCGAATGCGGCACCAAAGCCTGCCCATGCGTAAGCTACCAAGCCCAATACTTTGCTTTCAGGGTCAGAAGCAATCAGGATGGAAATCACGGCGATAGCCAATACCATTACGCGGCCAATCCATACCAATTCAGCTTGTTGGGCGTTTTTACGCAGGAAGCCTTTATAGAAGTCTTCGGTAATCGCGCTGGAGCAAACCAACAATTGGCAGGACAGGGTAGACATTACGGCGGCGAGAATCGCGCTCAAGATGATACCGGCAATCCAAGGGTTGAAGAGCAGGGTAGCCAAAGCGATGAAGATACGTTCGTGGTTGCCGTTCATTTCATCAACGTGGGCAGGGTTGGCGCCGAAGTAAGCGATACCGAAGTAGCCGACAGCCACGGCACCGGCCATACACAGAACCATCCAGGTCATACCGATACGGCGTGCAGAAACCAGAGATTTAGCGCTTTCGGCAGCCATGAAACGGGCCAAAATGTGTGGTTGGCCGAAATAGCCCAAGCCCCAAGCGGCGGTAGAGATAATGCCGATAAAAGTAGTACCGGCAAACAGGCTGCCGTATTCTTTACCGGTAGAAGCGGCAACTTGTTGGATGGCAGCGTTCATTTGATCAGCACCGCCCAAACCCAAGTACACCATTACAGGAGTCAGTACCAATGCAAAAATCATCAAAGAAGCTTGCAGGGTATCGGTCCAGCTTACTGCCAAGAAACCGCCCAAGAAAGTGTAGGCGATGGTTGCGCCGGCACCCAACCACATGGCTTGAGTGTAAGACATACCGTGGAACAGGCTTTGGAACAGGGTAGCACCGGCTACGATGCCTGAAGCACAGTAAATAGTGAAGAAGAACAAGATAATCAGTGCAGAAACCACTTTCATCAAGTGACCGCCGGCACCGAAGCGGTGGAAGAAGTAATCAGGAAGCGTCAGCGCGTTGTTGGCGTATTCGGTATGTACGCGCAGACGGCCTGCAACCAACAGCCAGTTGAGGTATGCACCCACAATCAGACCAATGGCAATCCAAGCTTCATTCAAACCGCTCAGGTAAATGGCACCGGGCAAACCCATCAAAAGCCAACCTGACATATCGGAAGCACCGGCAGACATCGCGGTCACGAACGGACCTAAGCTGCGGCCGCCGAGAATGTAGTCGTCGAAGTTTCGTGTTGAAAAATAGGCGGCGAGGCCGATCAGTAATACGGCGACCAAATAGATCGCGAAAGTGATATACATGGGATTCATGTACTTATTCCTCATCTAACTTTTAAAACGGGTTTGAAATTGCAAGCAATTCATACCCAAACTTTTTTCTAATAAAAATACAGCTTAAAAATCCTGTTTTTTGCGAGAGAGACAGGATAAATTATTTTCAAATACAATAAAATACGAAATCTTAATGCATTAAATTGTAAATAATTTAAACCAGCATACCGCAAAAAGTCGCTTTTGCAAAGCGAAGAACTCAGCCTTTATTCGAAATTGATGCCGCCTTTTGGCTAAGTCATTTAAAAACATAAAAATATATAAATTTTTACTGATGATGACGAAGGAAAGTGTGTGAAACTATCTTTCCTGATGTTTTTTGGGGATTAAAGAGAAAAAGTAATTAAACGACTTGGATTTTCAGACGGCCCTGTGCAGAAACCCCGTATCTGTGTCGGGCAGATACGGGTTTTTTAGAAAAAAGATTACATTAAATAGAAAAATCGTCTTTTAGTAAGTGTTTGTAAGCAAAGAGATAAGAGGCTGCGACAAAGGATGACCCGCCCAGGACGTTGCCTAAGAAAACGGGAATCATGTTGTAGAAAAATTGACCCCAGCTGACATTTGCGCCCGCCCAAATACCGGCCGGAATGATGAACATATTGGCAACAAAGTGTTGGAAACCGATTAATACGAAGATCATAACAGGGAACCACATGGCTAAGATTCGTCCTGAAGTATGGCGTGCACCGAAGTAAAACCAGATGCCCATACACACCATCCAGTTACATGCGATGGCAGAAACGAATGCGCGGCCGAAGTCCATATTGACTTTAGCTTCGGCAATGGCAATGGTTTTCGCTGTGGCTGGCCCTTCGGCAAGGCCGACGTAGTGGCCGAGAAAATAGGCCATGGCAACGGCGCCTGCCAGATTGCCCAAGCTGACAATCAGCCAGTTGCGCACCAGTTTGTGGGTGCTGACGCGGCCGGTCAATCTGCCCAAAGCCATAATCATCATATTGCCTGTTGCCAACTCGCCGCCGCCGATTAAGATACAAATCAGTGCGATAGGGAACACGGATGCGCCCAAAAGGGCGGCCAGGCCGTTCCATTCGGCTGGAATGCCGCTGATGACGCGCAGGCAGGCAAGATAGCCGAAGCCGACATAACCGCCGCCTAAGAAACTCAAAATCACCAACATTTTGATGCTGAATTCAGATTTGGCGCAACTCTTGCCGATGGCGTCCTGCAAAATTTCATGAGGGAACAGGTCTCGTGTATCCATGAAGTTTCCTTAAGGTTAATATAAGAATAAAAATATCTTTCTTTATCATGCGGATGGCGAGTTTGCCTGAGAATATGGCGGACAGGAAATAACGGCTGATTGTAAGGATAGAAGCGTAGGTTATATATTGGCAGCCGATGTGTGAAAGGCCGTCTGAAAGCAATACTTTTAGACGGCCTTTAGATGGGGGAATGGGAATTATAAGCGCGTTACGCTTAAAACGCCTTTGATGTCGCCCAAGCTGGCTAATACGCGCGGCAGGTCGTTGACTTGGCGGACTTCAAGGGTAAAGCGCATACTGGCTTCCAAATCGCGCGATTGGGTTTGCACCGCGGTAACGTTGAGTTTATGACGTGCCAGCGCATCCGAAACGTCGCGCAGCAAACCGGAGCGGTCTTGAGCGCGGATTTCAACATCGACGGCAAACACTTGTCCTTCTTGCAAGGCTGCCCAGCTTGCATTCAACACTTTTTCAGGAGACTGTTCGGCAAGGTGGCGGAAAGAAGGGCAGGTGTTGCGGTGGACGGAAATGCCCCGGTCGCGCGTAACGAAACCAATAATGTCGTCCGGAGGTGCCGGTTTGCAGCATTTGGCAAGCGTGGTCATCAGGCCGTCTTCGCCGTCAATCAAAATGCCGTTTTTGCCGCCTTTTTTGATTTTAGACTGCTTGACGATATTGGTTTCATCAATCGGCACAGGAGGCGGGTCATTCAGCGCGCCGCAGGCTTTGTGGATGGCGCGGTTGGAAACTTCGCCCTGACCGATGGCCGTATAGAGTTCGTCGGTTTTTTTGAAGCCGAGCTTTTCCGCCAATGCTTGCAGATTGGGTTTGGGGAAGATTTTTGACAACTGTTTGTCCAACTGGGCGCGGCCTTCTTCGCGCACGGTATCTGCATTTTGCTGGCGGATATAGGCACGGATTTTACTGATGGCGCGGTTGGATTTGACCCAGCCTTCGTAGAGCCAGTTGACGGAAGGGTTCCCCTCTTTGGCGGTAATGATTTCAACGCGTTGACCGTTTTCCAACGGCGTTGACAGTGGTACGATTTGTCCTTCGACTTTTGCGCCGCGACAACGGTCGCCCACGCTGCTGTGCAGGGCATAGGCAAAGTCGATGGGGGTAGCACCCGTAGGCAGGGAGAGGACTTTGCCGTGCGGAGTCAAAACGTAAATTGTATCGTTGAACAGCTCGGTTTTAAAGGCGGCGGCAAGGTCTTCTTTGCCGCTTTCGGCCATGTTTTCACGCCAGTCTAAGAGTTGGCGCAACCAAGCGATTTTCTGCTCGTAGGCGGAATCGCCCTTGCCGCCTTCTTTATAACGCCAGTGGGCGGCAACACCGAATTCGTTGAATTGGTGCATGTCGAAGGTGCGGATTTGGACTTCCACACCTTTGTCTTCCGGGCCGACGATGACAGTGTGCAAACTTTTATAGCCGTTGCCTTTTGGGTTGGCGATATAGTCGTCGAACTCGCCCGGAATCGGCTGCCAGAGGCTGTGGACAATGCCCAAGGTGGTGTAACACTCGGGAATGGTGTCCACCAAAATCCGTACGGCACGGATGTCGAACAGGCCGTCGAAAGTGAGCTTTTTCTTCACCATTTTTTTGTAAATGGAGTAGATGTGCTTCGGTCTTCCGGCAACTTCAAAATGAATATTGTATTTTTTCAGTTCCGTACGCAGGATATTGAGGAAGTTTTCGATGTATTCGAGGCGCTCGGTGCGTTTTTCGTCCAAAAGTAGGGCGATTTCGCGGTATTTTTCCGGCTCTTGATGACGGAAGCCCAAGTCTTCGAGCTGCCATTTGAGTTGCCACACGCCCAGGCGGTTGGCGAGCGGGGCAAAAATGTCGAGGGTTTCTTTGGCAACGGCGCGCTTTTCAGGATTGTCAGGAACGTTGCTTAAAAATTGCAGGGTGCGCGTACGCATCGCCAGTTTGATCAGGACGACGCGGATGTCGGTAACCATCGCCAACAGCATTTTACGCATGGTTTCGGCCTGTTGGCTGCGTTCTTCCGGCGTGGCAAGGCTATCCACGCGGGCGAATTGGGTCAGTTTCTGCACTTCGTCCACACCTTTGACCAGCTCGCAAACGGTGCTGTTGCAGCGTTCGGTAACCAATTCTTGCCAAGTGGGAACGTATTTGCCGATGTCGGACAAAATCGTAGCCGCCACGGCATCAGGCAAGAGGTCGAGTTCGCTGACGATTTGCATCGAGCCGAGAAAATGTTCCATTAATGGCTCGCCGTAAGTCGTTAGGGCATCGGCGGGGTAATGTTCTTTAGCTAAGTCAAAGGCCGTCTGAATCAGGTTTTTATCGGAATCGGGCAGCGCGGCAACATAGCCGTCGAACCAAGCGAGGAGGCCTTCCAGCGTTGCACTCGATGTTTGGGGCGTTTGGCGAATAGTGGTCATGGCGTGCGTTTTTTCTTTTTGATAAAAACGTTGCCATTGTAACAGTTTATTGCCGACAGCCCTAGATTTGTATGCGAATGTGGCACTATGTTTCAGGAAGCCTTGTTTCAGACGGCCTTGGGTGTTATGGTTAACCGTTTTGAAATTTTAAGGAGTATTTCGATGAAACTGTATATTTACGACCATTGCCCGTTTTGCGTTCGTGCAAGGATGATTTTCGGCTTGCGCGATGTGGCGGTGGAGGAAGTTGTCTTGGCTAACGATGACGAAACTACACCGATTGGCATGATTGGCTCAAAACAAGTGCCGATTCTGCAAAAAGAAGACGGTTCGTTTATGGGCGAGAGTTTGGATATTGTCCGTTACATCGATCAAGGCCGTCTGAAAGAAGAAGTTCGTCCAGAAGTACAGGCTTGGTTGGACAAAGTGGGTGAATACAATAACAAACTGGTACAGCCGCGCATGGTCAAAATTGGTTTGCCCGAATTTGAGACCGATGAAGCGAAAAAATACTTTATCGACAAAAAAGAGAAAAGTATCGGCAATTTCGAGACTAATCTGAATAAAACGGCACAATATCTGGAGCGTCTGCATCAAGACTTGGCAGAGCTGGAAGCGCTGGTGTGCGAAGGCGAAGGCTTGGGCGGTGAAATCAGTTTGGAAGATATCCTGACGTTCCCTATTTTGCGCAACCTGACCGTTGTGCGTGGTATCCAATGGCCGCAGAAATTGATGGATTATTTGTTGGCGATGAGCGAACGTTCCGGCGTGGCTTTGTATTTTGACCGCGCGTTGTGATGAATGTTTGAAACATAAAAAAGGCCGTCTGAAAGTTTTTTCAGACGGCCTTTGGGTTTAATAGGCAATCGTATCGGCAACCTGTGACAAACCGTTTTCCAACGATTCGAGCATGGCGGTATAGCCGTCGCCTTGTTGCGGCGTGATGGCGTTAAACGGTTTGCTGCGTCCGTCCGGCCATTGTGCATAACCGCTGATGGTGGTCTGCCCCTGATAGCTGCCTTGGAAGGCTTCGATATAGACTTTCAGGGTTTGGCTGCTTTGGCTACGTGAAGCAGGCACAAAGGTGCGATGCGGATTGAGGCGGTTGAGCTTGTTGCTGAGGTTTGCCGCCAATGCACCATCGAGCGGAGCCGCCCAAAGGTGGTTTTTCGCCAGATTCACATGATAGGCATCGGTTTGGTAAACGAGGCCGCCGTTGGCAAGCGGTTCGGCAAGGTTGACTTTGACCGCGATTTCGTTGCCTTGTGCAGCCGGACGGATGTACTGGCTGTCGGGTAGGACGAAATATTGTGTGCTTTGCGCAGTGCCGCAGGCGGCAAGCGTCAGGGCGGCGGCAATCGGGAAGAGGCGCATTATCGGCTTCCTTTCGGGATAGGGTCTTTGCTGCTGCTGTTAAAAATCAGCGCGTTGGGTTTTTCTTTCAAAGTATTAATCACGGGTTGAACGTCTTTTAAGGTTTTGTCCAAACTTTGCAGCGTATTTTGTACGTCGCCGTAGATAGGCGATTGAGGCGATACGCCTTGCAGGGTTTGACGCAACTCTTTCAGGGTTTGGTTCAACTCGTTCGGAATGTTTTGTGTCTGCGGTTTGCTGACCAGTTTGTCGATAGAGCTTAGGGCGGCATTGGCAGATTTGAGTGTGGACTTGAGTTCGGCAAGCGAACCGTTCAAGCCGGCAACGGTTTTATCCAATGGCAGATTGTTGAACTTATCTAACAAGTCGGCCACTTTTGCCTGCAAATCGTCCAAACCGCCGCCTTGGGTTGCGATAACGGTATCGCCTGCATAAACGGTATGCGGTCGCAGCTTAGGCGAGGCGGAAGGCTGATCGTTCAACTCAATCATTTTGCTGCCGGTCAGCAGGTTGTTACTGGAGATGGTGGCGGTCAGGCCTTTGTTTAGGGCCGTCTGAAATTGTTGTTTCCAATGTTCTTTACTTTGCTCGTCGGCATTGATTTCCAAACGGGAAGGCTCGATGCGGATACGCACGGGAATCCAACCGTTTTCAAATAAGTGCAGGCTGTCATTGCGGTCGAAATAAGGGACATCGGAAACCACGCCGACATTCAGGCCTTTGTATTCGACAGGCGAACCGGCAGTCAGGCCGCGTACGGATTGTTTGAAGAATGCAGTGTAATACAGCGAGCGGTCGTCAGGCAGATTGGCCACTTCGCTGCGGCTGTCATAAAGCGTGAAGCTGTCTTCGCTTTTGACGTTTTTGCTGTCGCTTGTTTTAGGCGAGTCAAAGGAAATCGCACCGGACAGCAGGGCAGGCAGAGGGGCGGAGTTAAGTTTGACACCGCTGCCTGTGGTTTCGATATTGATGCCACTTTCCAGCCAAAAACGGCTGGCGGAATTAATCAGTTTGTCGTTGGGGCTTTGGATGAAAATGGTGTAATGCACGCTTTGGTCGGACGGGTCGAAATGCGCGCTTTCTACTTGGCCGACCATAAAATTTTCATACAAAACCGGGCTGCTGACGTTGAGGATGCGGTCGTTTTTGCCGATCAAATTCAGGCGCAGGCCGCTTTGACCGATGGCGGCAATCGGTGGAATGTCTTGGACGACAAATACATCTTTGGTTTCTTGGCTTTTGCCTGGTGTGAATGCGATATATGAGCCGGAAAGTAAGGTTCCCAAGCCGGTAACGCCGCTTTGGTCGATACGTGGTTTGACCACCCAAAATTGGGTATCGCTGCGGATAAGGTCTTTGGCATCGGCGCTGAGCTGTGCAGTGACTTCCACGCCTTTTTGGTCGTCGCGCAATTTGATGCGGGTAACGTGTCCGACATCGACGTTCAACACTTTAATAATGGTGTTGTTGACTTCGATGCCTTCGGCACTGTCCATCAACAGCGTAACGACAGGGCCGCGGTTGCGGATGTCTTTAACCAAAAGCCAGCCGCCGGCAATCAGCGCAATCAGCGGAATCAGCCACACGATAGACGTGAAGACATTGGTTTTCTTGACACGCGCCGGGGCGTGATAATTGGGTGAAGAATCGTGTTTTTTCATTGTTTTAAGGTCTGCTCAGAATCAAGGCCGTCTGAAAGCTGCTGTTGCTTGTCCCAAATCAGACGGGGATCGAAATAATAGGCCGAAAGCATGGTCAAAATAACAACCAGGCAGAAGTAAATCGCCGCACCACCCGGCACGACGCGCGCCATATTGGTGTGGAACGAACTCATCAAAATAATAATCACAAAAATATCAATCATCGACCAGCGGCCGATGGATTCGGTGATCCGATACAAAACCGACATCTTTTCCGCGCTCATCACGGGTTTGAAGTATGCGGAATAAATCAAAACCGCCATCGCAATAATCTTCAAAACCGGCACCATAATACTGGCACTAAAGATAATCACGGCAATCAACCGATCGCCATCGTCCCACATATAAACAATGCCGTTGAAAATCGTGTTGATCTCCAAAGCCGTCGGATTGGACGAAATCATAATCGGCAGGATGTTGGCAGGGAAATACAGGATAAACGCCGCCATTAAAAACGCCAGCGAAATGCTCAGACTTTTCGGGCGGCGGCGGTATAAGTCTGCACCGCATACGCCGCAAGGTTGCTCGTTTTTATTGCGGAAATACAGGCAGCGGCTGCAACAGATTTTGTCTTCAGTGGCCGTCTGAACCGCATGGCCGCCGGTTAAACGGTGAATCTTATAATAAACCCAATGCTGCGGAATCGATACCGAAGTCCGAATCAGCATGACCGACAACGGAAACATCAGGTAAAACGCCGAGCCGAACTCTACTGTAGCAACGGACGAGAGCTTGATATACGCCACCAAAGTGGAAATGAAAAACACATCCACCATGATCCAATGACGTAACCGCACCAATACACGCGTTGCAAAGCGCAGCGCAGGGTAGGCCTTTTCGCGTATCAAAGCCGTATAAACATAAAGGCAGAGCAGCAGAAACAGTAAGGGCGCGCCGAAGGTGAGGATAAACATCACTTCCGCCAGAAAACCGTAATCCAGCGAAATCAAAAGCCGCATCATTTGCGGCAACGACAAAATCGATGTTACGCCGAACAAATCCACGCGGATATACACCATATTGTACGCGAACGCCATCAGAATCAAGGTTGTCAGCGCATAGGCAATCGGCGCGATATACGGATTGTTTTCCACCTCCACAATTTCATGGTTGCACACCGGACAATGCGCTTCCTGTCCCTGACGCAGGCGCGGAATATCCATACGGCAGCCGCAATCCGGGCATTCCACCGTATGTGCAGGCAGCGTCGCATCAGGAAGATAAGACTTGTAGCGCCACCAGCGATGGTAGGCAGGAATCCGTTTCATGGTTCGGCAGGGGATAAAGAAGGTGCAAAGAATGTCGCATTATAAAGGAAAACAGAAGGATAGCCCAAATTTAGGTCGATATTTGATTGAATGGCGGCTGCTTAATAAGGTTTGGGCCGTCTGAAAAGTTTGAAAAGGGTTTAGAAGGTTATTGCTATGGGCTGTTAAATTTTATTAATAGGTCTTAGTTTGGTTTATTGTTATTATATTAAAAATAATATATATTCTCAATATTTAAAAACACGATGAGTCTTGTAGATCTGTGGAAGGTACGCGGTCAACGAATCTGAAGCAGGTTAAAAATTATCTTCTTTGTTTTTAAAACGATTCTTTTCAAATTAGACGGTATTTTTAACTATAAAGGCCGTCTGAAACCATTAGTCTCTTAATTCAAAGGAAACATCATGAGTGAAACACAAGAGCTGACTTTCGCCAAACGCTTGAAAGAGCAAACCACGACAACGCACGACAGCGTTGATAACTTGGTTATGTCCGTTCAGCCTTTTTCCAGCAAAGAAAACTACATCAAATTCTTGAAACTTCAATCTGTTTTCCATAAGGCCGTCGATCACATCTATAAAGATGCCGAATTGAACAAAGCCATTCCAGAGCTTGAATACATGGCGCGTTACGATGCCGTGACTCAAGACTTGAAAGACTTGGGCGAAGAGCCTTACAAATTTGACAAAGAATTGCCACACGAAACCGGTAATAAAGCCATCGGCTGGCTGTATTGCGCCGAAGGTTCTAATTTGGGCGCGGCATTCTTGTTCAAACACGCTCAAAAACTCGAATACACCGGCGAATTTGGCGCACGCCACCTGGCTCCTCATCCGAACGGCCGCGGCAAACACTGGCGCGCTTTTGTCGAGCATCTGAATGCTTTGAACTTGACTCCGGAAGCTGAAGCGGAAGCCATTCAAGGCGCGCGCGAAGCTTTTGAATTCTATAAAGTGATTCTGCGTGAAACCTTCGGTTTACCGGAAGGTGCGGAAGCACCTGAAGGTATGACACCGCACAGACTCTAAAAAATAATTAAATCAAACAGACAAGGTCTCGGCGTAGATGTTTGCAGAGACCTTTAATTACACTACAAAGTTTTGTTTGAACGGGTTGCTGTCTTATTAATCATTAATGATTATCAGAAATTTTTTATGCATTAACTGATGGATGAACAATCCATTACATCTTGAGTTGATAATATGAAACCATTACAAATGCTCCCTATTGCCGCGCTGGTCGGCAGTATTTTCGGCAATTCAGTCTTGGCAGCGGATGAAGCTGCAACCGAAACCACACCCGTTAAAGCAGAAATAAAAGAAGTCCGCGTTAAAGGCCAGCGCAATGCGCCTGCGGCCGTGGAACGTGTCAACCTTGGCCGTATCCAACAAGAAATGGTACGTGACAACAAAGACTTGGTACGTTATTCCACCGACGTTGGCTTGAGCGACAGTGGCCGCCATCAAAAAGGCTTTGCCGTACGCGGCGTGGAAGGCAACCGTGTCGGCGTCAGCATTGACGGTGTAAACCTGCCTGATTCCGAAGAAAACTCGCTGTATGCCCGTTATGGCAACTTCAACAGCTCGCGTCTGTCTATCGACCCCGAACTCGTGCGCAACATCGAAATCGTGAAGGGCGCAGACTCTTTCAATACCGGTAGCGGTGCATTGGGTGGCGGCGTGAATTACCAAACCCTGCAAGGTCATGATTTGCTGTTGCCTGAGCGTCAGTTCGGCGTGATGATGAAAAACGGTTACAGCAGCCGCAACCGCGAATGGACAAATACACTCGGTTTCGGCGTGAGCAACGACCGCGTGGATGCTGCTTTGCTGTATTCGCAACGTCGCGGTCATGAGACTGAAAGCGCGGGCGAGCGTGGTTATCCGGTAGAGGGCGCCGGCAGCGGAGCGAATATCCGTGGTTCTGCGCGCGGTATTCCTGACCCGTCCAAACATAAATACCACAGCTTCTTGGGTAAGATTGCTTATCAAATCAACGACAACCATCGTATCGGCGCATCTCTCAACGGTCAGCAAGGCCACAATTACACGATCGAAGAGTCTTATAACCTGACCGCTTCTTCTTGGCGCGAAGCCGATGACGTAAACAGACGGCGCAATGCCAACCTGTTTTACGAGTGGACGCCCGATTCGAATTGGTTGTCGTTGTTGAAAGCGGACTTCGATTATCAGAAAACCAAAGTAGCGGCGGTTAACAACAAAGGCTCGTTCCCGATGGATTATTCTACCTGGACGCGCAACTATAATCAGAAGGATTTGGACGAAATCTACAACCGCAGCATGGATACAACCTTCAAACGCATTACATTGCGTATGGACAGCCAACCGTTGCAAATGGGCGGCCAACATCGCTTGTCGTTTAAAACTTTCGCCAGCCAGCGTGAGTTTGAAAACTTAAACCGCGACGACTACTACTTCAGCGGCCGTATTTTACGCACGTCCAGCACGATTCAGCATCCAGTGAAAACCAACAACTACGGTTTCTCGCTGTCTGACCAAATCCAATGGAACGACGTGTTCAGCAGCCGTGCAGGTATCCGTTACGACTACACCAAAATGACGCCGCAGCAACTGAATGCCGAGTGTCATGCTTGTGACAAAACACCACCTGCAGCCAACACTTATAAAGGCTGGAGCGGTTTTGTCGGCTTGGCTGCACAGCTGAGTCAGACATGGCGTTTGGGTTACGATGTAACTTCCGGTTTCCGCGTGCCGAATGCGTCTGAAGTGTATTTCACTTACAACCACGGCTCAGGTACCTGGTTGCCTAATCCGAACCTGAAAGCCGAGCGCAGCACCACCCATACCCTTTCTCTGCAAGGCCGCAGCGAAAAAGGTACTTTGGATGCCAACCTGTATCAAAGCAATTACCGCAACTTCTTGTCTGAAGAGCAGAAGCTGACCACCAGCGGCGATGTCGGCTGTACTCAGATGAATTACTACTATGGTATTTGTAGCAATCCTTATTCCGAAAAACTGGAATGGCAGATGCAAAATATCGACAAGGCCCGAATCCGTGGTCTTGAGCTGACAGGCCGTCTGAATTTAGGTCAAGTGGTTTCTTTTGTACCTGAAGGCTGGAAATTGTTTGGTTCTGTCGGTTACGCGAAGAGCAAACTGTCAGGCAACAACAGCCTGCTGTCCACTCAGCCTCTGAAAGTGATTGCCGGTGTCGACTATGAAAGCCCAAGCGAAAAATGGGGTGTATTCTCCCGCCTGACTTATTTGGGTGCGAAAAAAGCTAAAGATGCGCAGTACACCGTGTTTGAAAACACCGGTTGGGGTACGCCTTTGCAAGAAAAAGTAGTAGATTATCCATGGCTGAACAAATCGGCTTATGTGTTTGATATGTACGGCTTCTACAAACCGGCTAAAAACCTGACTTTGCGTGCCGGTGTGTACAATATGTTCAACCGCAAATACACCACTTGGGACTCCCTGCGCGGCCTGTACAGCTACAGCACCACCAACGGGGTTGACCGCGATGGCAAAGGCTTAGACCGCTACCGCGCCCCAGGCCGCAATTACGCTGTATCGCTGGAATGGAAATTCTAAGCAGTTAACGGATAGCTAAAGGCCGTCTGAAAGTTTTGATGACTTTCAGACGGCCTTTTTTATTTAAAACGAAAATTTTAAACGGACAACAACGGATGCTGCCGAACAATCGCGCGGATGATGGCGCGGTTGGGGTGTAGTGCGGTTCTCAGCCTTTGCGATAGCGGATGGGGCAAGCCAAGTATTTCGGCTGCAATGGCTGCGGCGCAGATGGGGGCTGTCGCCAGGCCGCGCGTGCCGTGTGCCGTATTGATGTAGGCATTGGGCAGGTAAGGGCAGGGGATATTGTCGAGGCGGTAGTTTTTGTCCAATGCCAGTTTGGCGTAGGCGGACTGCATGGCGGCGATGTCGCCGAGTGCGCCGACAACGGGTAAGTGGTCGGGGCTGTCGCAACGAAGGGCGGAATGGCCTTGTGTGTCTTGAAGGCCGTCTGAAAACGAATCTTGCTCAAACAGGGATTGTGCCAATGGCGGATTGAGTTGGTGTAGGGCGGCACGATTTTCGGCTTCTTCGTGCGGATACCAAGTTTCATCGTTGCTGTTGAGGACAAATGTCGCGCCGTAGCAGTGGTGGCCTTGCCAGCTCGGGCTGATGTAGCTTTCGCCGGAAATGGCGCAACGCAGCATTTGTGAAAACGGGCTTGAGGACACAACGCCGGTTTGTCCGCGGATTTGGCGGAAAGGCAGGGCGGAGACATTGGTGTCAGCGGCAGTCGGGCTGTGCGCGCCCATGCAGTAAACGATATGGCTGGCATTGAAATGCGCGTTTGGCGTGTGTGCCGTCCAGTGTGTGCCGTCATGCGATACTGCGGTCAGCGGCGAGTGTTCGTGCAACTCAATCAGCGGATGATTCAATAAGGCATGCACGACAGTGGGCGGATTCAGCCATACACCTTGCGGCCAGTAAAGGCCGTCTGAAAATACGTCTATGCCTGCAATGTGCGCAGCCTCTTCGGCAGATACGCTGCGGTAGAGGTGTTTATGCTGGTGTTGCAAACCCAAGGCTTGATTGCGTTTGCGTTCGCTTTCGTCAAAATTCAAATGCAATACGCCGTCGCCGCCCCATACGTCAGAATCAGGCAGCAAGTCTTCCAATAATCGGCGCGTGTAGCCGTAGCCTGTCAGCAGCAGCTCGGTTTGTTCGGTATCGTGTGGCGAGATTTTGGCGTAGAGCAAGCCTTGGCGGTTGCCGCTGCCTGCCTGCGCCGCTTTGCCTGCCTCCAAAACCGTAACGCGTACGCCGTGCTCCGCCAGTTTGCGCGCGGTTGCCGCGCCGGCAATGCCTGCGCCGATAATCAGGACGTGTTCGGGTGCGGCTTGATGTTCAGGCCGTCTGAACCAAGGTTTCAGAGGAACAGGGGAGGATTGGGGTATGGCTTCGGTTTGCCATTCGATATGATGGAAATGTTCGTGTAAGCGGTCGGCACGGTGTAGCGGAACCAGCCAGAGATGCATATCAGGCAATAGGTTTTCTAAAATATTGACGCTGTTGAACTGAAGGCATTTCACGGATTGAGCGAGACGATTGTTCAGACGGCCTTCAAGCTCGGAGGGATGATTTGACAGTGGAAAATCGGGAATACGGTTTTCAGGCAGGCAGACAATCAAATAAAGCGGCGCGGTATGTTGTTCGATGGCGCGGCAAAGGGTAGCAAGGGTGGGTGTGGTGTTCCAAGCAAGGCAGGTCATGATGAAAGGCCGTCTGAAAAAAGAGGCTTTATTGTAACGCGGTTTGCGCGGATAGAATATCCGAACGGGTTTTGATAGAATCGTATGATATTTTGATTTTCAATTGATTTTCATACAGGAATTTTATGCGCCGTCTTTTATTGTGCCTTCTCGCTTCCGGCTTGCCCATCGCTTGCTCGTCCGCGCCGCCGGATAACGGCAACAAAGCCGTTCAGTCCGAACGCTGGGCAACCCCCGTCAAACACGATGCCAACCTTTATCGCATCGACGACAAGCTTTACCGCAGCGAGCAGCCTGTTGTCGAAGATGGCGAAGCCATTGTCAAGCTGGGCATTCAAAGCGTGATCAACCTGCGCTTTTTCGACCGCAACGATGACGATCATTTGAAGGCGTATGGTTTGACCTTGCTAAACCGTCCGTTGCTGTCATGGAGCATTAAGCCGAAAGAGATTGCGGAAATCCTATACCTGATTGAAAAACAACAGCAAAACGGCGCAGTGCTTATCCACTGTTATCACGGCGCGGACCGTACCGGTTTGATTGCCGGAATGTACCGCATCATTTATCAAGGCTGGCCGGTGGAAGAGGCAAAAGCCGAAATGCAACACGGGCCTTACGGTTATCACAGCATTTGGAAAAACATTGCCAATTTGTTTACCAAAGAGAAAGTCAAGCAGGTTAAAACGCATTTGGAAGTCTTGCGCAAACGCGATTAACACCAAGATTTAAATCATAAAAGGCCGTCTGAAAGAACAAATCTTTCAGACGGCCTTTTAAATGGCAGATTGCTTAAATCACAAAATCCGTTGTTGATAATTGAATGCTTTGATCCATATCGGCAGACGGAGTTTTGGAAGAGCGGCCGACCGGTTTGGCCGGTACGCCGACAACGGTAATCGAAGACGGCACGTCGGCAACCACCACGCTGCCTGCGCCGATTTTGGCATTTTCGCCGATGCGGATGTTGCCCAGAATCGAAGCGTTCGCACCAATCATCACGCCATTGCCGATTTTTGGGTGGCGGTCGCCGCTTTCTTTGCCCGAACCGCCCAGCGTTACGCCGTGGAGGATGGAAATATTGTTGCCCAAGACGGCGGTTTCGCCGGCCACAAAACCGGTGGCATGGTCGAGCATTAAACCGTGACCGAAACGGGCGGCCGGGTGAATGTCGACACCGAAGACTTCCGACATGCGGTTTTGCAGGAAATACGCCAGCGTTTTACGGCCGTTTTGATAGAGCCAGTGGTTGATGCGGTGTGCCTGTACGGCGTGGAAGCCTTTGAAATACAACAGCGGCAGCGAATATTCGTCACAAGCCGGATCGCGCTCGTAAATGGCTTTCAAGTCGGCCTCGACACATTTGCTGATACGGGTGTCCACGCTCAAAGCCTGCTGATAAATTTCAAACAGCGCGCGCACATCCATAATCGGGCTGCCGAGCTTGCTGGAAAGATGGTAGGCAAGTACCGAATCGAGCGAATCGTGGCGCAACACGGTTTGATGCAGGAAGCTTGCCAGCATCGGTTCGGCCGCGGCGGCAGCTTCGGTTTCTTCGCGGATGGTGTGCCACAGATTAAAATCGGTTGAATTCAAATGGTCTTTTTTCATATTCGAGGCCGTCTGAAGAATAAAATCAGATGGCTATCTTACCGTTTTCCAACGTCTTTTAACAAGGCATTTGATAATCGACGTTCAAATGCTTGAAGTTTTTTCAGACGGCCTTATATATGAAACATCGAATATCAACACGCTAAAAGGATGTCAGAAATGACGGAGCATAACGAACAACATCAACACGAAGCAGAAGAAGCGGCAGCCGTAGAAACTGCCGAAACCGTTGAAACCGAACAAGCAGAACCGACTTACGAAGAGCTTCAGGCGCGTGTCACCGAGTTGGAAGGCCAACTCAAAGACAGCGAGTTGCGCGGTTTGGCAAACGAGCAAAACCTGCGCCGCCGCCATCAGCAAGAAATTGCCGATACCCATAAATTCGCCGGACAAAAATTTGCGGCCGAAATGCTGCCTGTCAAAGACTATCTTGAAATGGCGCTGCTCGACCAAAGCGGTAATTTCGATGCCCTGAAAATGGGCGTGCAAATGACTTTGAACGAGCTGCAAAAAGCATTTGATGCCACACACATTAAAGAAATCAACCCACAGCCGGGTGACAAACTCGATCCGCACCAACATCAAGCGATGCAGGCAGTCGTCAGCGAGCAAGAGCCGAATACCATCGTCAGCGTGATGAAAAAAGGCTACACACTATCTGACCGTGTGCTGCGTCCTGCGATGGTTGTCGTGGCGAAAAAAGAAGATTGAAGGCACCGCTTGATAAAGTTTATCAAGCATAAAATCTTCAGACGGCCTTATCTGGTTTTAAAGCCTGATGTTCCGCTATTGGAAAATCATTCCGATAAACCGGAATCGGAAAATTAAAGCCGGCCATCTGAAAAAAGAATAAACGGCTTGTGGATAAATAAATCAAATACTTGAATTTAATTTAAAAAAAAATTCAAATTAAGCCTTGAAAAAAAATGAAGCAACCTTATTTACAAGCCATCGGAACGAAATGTTCCACAGGATTATTAATTTAGAAAAGTTTATTTATTAGGAGCAACATAATATGGCAAAAGTAATCGGTATTGACTTAGGTACAACCAACTCTTGTTTGGCCATTTCTGAAAACGGTCAAACCAAAGTGATCGAAAACGCAGAAGGCGCACGCACCACTCCTTCCGTTATCGCTTATTTGGACGGCGGCGAAATCCTCGTTGGCGCGCCTGCCAAACGCCAAGCGGTAACCAACGCTAAAAACACTATTTACGCCGCCAAACGTTTGATCGGCCACAAATTTGAAGACAAAGAAGTTCAACGCGACATCGAATCTATGCCTTTCGAAATTATCAAAGCCAACAACGGCGATGCATGGGTGAAAGCACAAGGCAAAGAGCTGTCTCCTCCTCAAATTTCCGCAGAAGTTTTGCGTAAAATGAAAGAAGCCGCTGAAGCTTACTTGGGCGAGAAAGTCACTGAAGCCGTGATTACCGTTCCGGCCTACTTCAACGACAGCCAACGTCAAGCCACCAAAGACGCAGGCCGCATCGCAGGTTTGGAAGTAAAACGTATCATCAACGAGCCGACCGCTGCCGCTTTGGCATTCGGTATGGACAAAGGCGACAACAAAGACCGCAAAGTAGCCGTATATGACTTGGGTGGCGGTACTTTCGATATTTCCATCATCGAAATCGCCAACCTCGACGGCGACAAACAATTCGAAGTATTAGCTACCAACGGCGATACTTTCTTGGGCGGTGAAGACTTCGACCAACGCTTGATCGACTACATCATTGACGAGTTCAAAAAAGAACAAGGCATTGATTTGAAACAAGACGTAATGGCTCTGCAACGTCTGAAAGAAGCTGCTGAAAAAGCCAAAATCGAATTGTCCAGCGGTCAGCAAACTGAAATCAACCTGCCATACATCACTATGGATGCAACCGGTCCTAAACACTTGGCCATGAAAATTACCCGTGCCAAATTTGAAAGCCTGGTTGAAGATTTGATCCAACGTTCTATCGAGCCTTGCAAAATCGCATTGAAAGATGCCGGCTTGAGCACCAGCGATATCGACGACGTGATTTTGGTTGGTGGTCAAAGCCGTATGCCGAAAGTACAAGAAGCCGTTAAAGCCTTCTTCGGTAAAGAGCCTCGTAAAGACGTGAACCCTGATGAAGCTGTTGCCGTAGGTGCAGCGATTCAAGGCGAAGTATTGAGCGGCGGCCGTAGCGACGTATTGCTGCTGGACGTAACTCCTCTGTCTTTGGGTATCGAAACCATGGGCGGCGTGATGACCAAGCTGATTCAAAAGAACACTACTATTCCGACTAAAGCGTCTCAAGTGTTCTCAACTGCCGAAGACAACCAAAGCGCAGTAACCATCCACGTACTGCAAGGCGAACGCGAACGCGCTTCTGCCAACAAATCTTTGGGTCAGTTCAACTTGGGCGACATCGCACCTGCACCACGCGGTATGCCACAAATTGAAGTTACTTTCGACATCGATGCCAACGGTATCTTGCACGTTTCTGCCAAAGACAAAGGCACCGGCAAAGCGGCCAACATTACCATCCAAGGTTCTTCAGGTTTGAGCGAAGAAGAAATCGAACGCATGGTAAAAGATGCCGAAGCCAATGCTGAGGAAGATAAAAAGCTGACTGAATTGGTCGCTTCTCGCAACCAAGCCGAAGCCCTGATTCATTCTGTGAAAAAATCTCTGACTGACTACGGCGACAAACTTGACGCTGCCGAGAAAGAAAAAATCGAAGCTGCGTTGAAAGAAGCTGAAGAAGCAGTTAAAGGCGACGACAAAGCTGCTATCGATGCCAAGGCCGAATCTTTGGGTGCAGCCAGCCAAAAATTGGGTGAAATGGTTTACGCTCAAGCGCAAGCCGAAGCCCAAGCAGGCGAAAGCGCACAAGCCGAACCGTCTTCCGCTAAGAAAGACGACGACATCGTAGATGCCGACTTTGAAGAAGTAAAAGACGACAAAAAATAATTGATGCCATCTGAAAAAAAGCGCGAATCGAAAGGTTCGCGCTTTTTGTCGTTTGGGAAATGTGTAAAGACGTTTTGTCAAAATTGACGGTAAACTTTCAAAACCTTGCTACATCATTGTGTCGCCATACTTCTATTGCCAAATTTTGAACAGATTTCGCCGAATGCTGACAGCAGCTGACAGTCAAAGCCATTAATATTTGTCCATCGCTTGAGTGCGAATAAATTCTTATTTTTACCTCAAATCAACTCCTTGAAAGAAGATAAATATGAAAAAACTGATTCAAATGACCTCTTTGATGGTTGCGGCTGCCGGCTTGGTATTTGCTCCTGTCGCTTCTGCACACGGCAAACACGAAATGCATCCGAAACAAGAGCGTATGCACGAAAAAGCCAAACTGCAAAAAATGAAAAAACCTGCACCTAAAGCCAAACACCACGCAGCCAAGCCCAAACATCATCAAGAGCATCGCCACGAACATCATTAAGATGAACCCTCAACAATAAATAAGGCCGTCTGAAACCCAAACATCAGTTTTCAGACGGCCTTCGGTTTATCTGTCAAATAGCGCTTTGCCGTTTTTCTTGTGCCAAACGGGTCGGCTCCAGCCAGGCAATGTTTCTCTCTGCCAGCGCATCGCGCCAATAATCCAGTTTGGTATCCAAATCTTCAGAGAAACTGTCTTGATTCAAAAGCTGAATGATAACGCCGCCGTCCGTAGCTTCGGCCAAGCGGCTGATTTGACGCAAAATGCCGCGGTCGGGAACAGTTTGCGTGCGTACGCCGATGAGAAGTTGCGCCGGAGTTTGTTTCAATTCGGCTTCTAATTGTTCCAAATCTTTTCTGCCGGCGGCCACGCCTTTGTCTATCCATTCTTGCGCCAAAACGCCGGAAAACCAAAGCGGATCAGGCCATTCCGTTTCCAGTGTAACAGCCCATTTGGGCGCATTATTCAGCGTAATTTTAGATGAAACGGGAACGATGTTTTCCTGAAAATCATCGGCGTCGACAATTTTCGTTTGCCATGTGCGGAGGATGTTTTGATAGTAGGGCTGATTCAAATCCAAACGTTCGCGAAGGGTTTTTAAAGTAATCTTGCAAGCCAGCCAAGCAAGCAAGCGCGGCAGAATGCCATAGCAGATAATGCTGCCGATGAGTAAACCCGCCCAAGCGCGTGCATCTTCGATATGATTGTTCAGACGGCCTGCAATTACTGCCTGACTGTCGGGAACAGGAAAGCCCAAACGTTCCGGCAGCCATGACAAAGCCTCAACCGTTTTCACCAATGCCGTATTACTTAAAAGCGTACTTTCCCAGTTGAACGTATATTGACGCACCAAAAGCAGCAGCAAAACAGAAACCAACATTCCCGACAGCGTGCATAGCCACAGACCGTGTGAAGTTGCACCAATCAGCCAACGCGTTTGCGGTTTGCGCCATTCATCCACATAAAGCCGCAAAATTGCCTGATTGACAGGATCTTTGCCTCGGAACCAAGTTGCCGGACTGCTGATAAAGTGCACATTTTTCAAATGCAGGAATAAAGTCGCCAGCCACACCAGCAGCATGACTGTATTCATGCCCAAAATCCCGGCCAATACCAGAAAAAAGTTCAGCCCCTGATTGTCCATCAAAAGATAAGTACTGGAAAAACCGACCGTAAACAACAACGTCGCCGCAACAATCCAAAGCCAAAACGAGCCTGTCTCCACCTGTTGCAACACATATTTCAAATGCTGGTCGCGGTCAATAATTTGGGCACGGTGTATCAGTTTTTCCTCGTTGCCGCCATCAATATGTCGCAACGCTTCCGTCGCCTGAACGGGATCTCCCGGAAAAATATAGGCACGTTCTTCAAGGATACGGACCAATTCGACAAGTTTTTGCGATGGATTCAACATAAATGATAGGCCGTCTGAAAGATAAGTGGAAACGTCTGTTATACCCCCAAATAAACCCCTTTTTTGCAAAGGTCAAAAAATTAAAAGCAGTTTTGATTTTGAATAGGGTATATAGTGGAATAGATGTAAAAAAAGCAGCCCGAAAGCTGCTCATTTTGAGTGTGGTGCGGACGGAGGGATATGAACTAAAGAGATAATTCATTGTTTTATATTATAAAAATAATAAAGCAATTCAAATATCCCCACAAATATCACCACATTTTGCAAAGGTCAAAAAATAATTTAGCAGTCTAGTGCCGGTCATTATAACTTTTTTTGGTGCGTGTTGTTATTTGAGTGATTAGGCCGGCGGCTTCCATCTCAAATTTAAAACGCTATATATATATACAAAATGCACTGGTTACTCTGGTTACTTGGTTACCAGCCCCTAAAAACCTTTATAAATCAACGATAATGCGGTAACAAGTTATGCTCTTGTCATTGGTTACCAGTGCCGGTTAAGTGGTTACCCGCCGCCTTTTGCTTTCTTTTCATGGACTTGCAAAAATCTAGGGACTGCGTTATTACGCGCGCGCGCGTATTGGTGTCGAAATTATTTATTCCACTGCCTGCCTTTTGGGTAGATATGGCGTAAATAGACTAAAATTGCGCTGTAAACGTGTTTCATTGATTGGGTAGCAACTGTATTTTTGCCAGACGGGGTGAAAAATACAGTTGCTACACCTTGGTTTTAAAGAACGCGGTTAGCGAGGATGCAGGCTACGGCTTACTTTTTTTTGTTGTGTGCTTTAAGCCATTTTTGCATTTGTTCAATTTCCGCTTGTTGTGCGTTAATAATATCCTCAGCAAGCTTACGCATTTCAGGATCCTTTCCGTATTTTAATTCAACTTCCGCCATTTTTACTGCGCCAATATGGTGTGGCAGCATACCTGCTGCAAAAGCAACATCAGGATCTTTATATTGCGCAGCTGCCATCATGTCTTGATTCATTTGATCCATACCTTGCATTAATTCTTGTTGCATTGCAGAACCTGTCGACATTTGCATATTCATGTGTGCTTGATGCGGTTGCTCATTAGCTTGGGCATAATTTGAAATTGCAATAGCGCTAAGTGTGATAAAAGTCATAAGTTTTTTCATGTTTTTCGCCTATGTGATAACTAAAGGAACACAAATCATAAACTTTGACCTAGGGTTAAAGTCAATATTTATTTCGATACACAAGGGTTGGTATAAGGAAAGGGGCAAACAGTCCTAATTTTTGAAATTTAGGGGCTTCCTGTTGATTTTATGCTTTCTTGGTTGGTCTGCCTGAATGTTTGGACGTAAAAAAGCCCGCCATTGTCGGTAATAGCGGGCTTGCTCTTGGTTATTCGTCAAAGTCGGGCGGGGCTTCTCCCATCAAAACATAGAATCGGCTTGCACTGCCGTTGCGTTTGCGCTGGTGTTGCCATCTGCCGTTATCGGCTTTTTTTAACCATTCGTGATCATGTAGGACTTCACACACTTTACGCAGGCTATATCCTTTACAGACTTCATTTTCAAAGGTAAAGGGGATTATCCAATATTCATCTATGCTTCCCTCTTGTTTCCGATAACCTGCGTGATTTTGGTTTGTGGTTTGGGCGTTCCAGTCTGAAAAGCGCATAGATAGGGCGTTAACGTCCATAAAGGCGGTTACTTGCTCAATGATTCGGCGGTCTTCGCGGTTTCCTGTGCCGTTTTCTTCAAGCCATTCATTGAAACACTGCCTTACTCCTGCTTCTCCTGCTCCTTGTCTCATGCCGGTAATAGGGGCGGCATATTCCAAGACGGCGGCCAAAAGGGCGAAGCGGCGGGCAATTCTTCGCGCCTGTCCCTCCATTGGTGGTAAGGTCTCAAGGAATCGGGCGCGGCTAGCTTCTACGGCTTGGGCGGCGGCTTCTTTTCCATCTTTGAGGATTTGGCGGATAAGGGCGCGGCCTGCTGTTCCTCGTTGCTTGGCTGTGGCTTGGTTGATATGCTCCGACAGTTTCGCGCCATCTGCGAAGCCGTGTAACGTGTCGTAAATGCCATATCTTGCCTCTGCTTGTATGTCAGTGTAAGGTCGCGGCGGATTTGTCATAGTTTCGCGGAAATTTTGACACTTTTAAAAATATCGACTGTGCCAAATAAATTGCAATTCAGAAATGAAAACAAAAGCGACGATACCGTCGCTTTTTATTTTACCAATTACATACGACCAATTCTCCACTGGCTTTACCAGTTTTATTTCTTCCGACCGTATAAGCCAATTCAAGTTGAGTGATACGGAAATCTTTAAACAATTCCCTGATATCAGGGTGGTCATTAATGGATAGCATGACCTTACCCTTACTCTCTGCCATCACTTTGGCCAGTAATTCATACTGCTCCCAGCCAAATGATTGGTCATAGCCTGCGGTCTGCCAATATGGTGGGGCTGCATAGAAGAAGGTGTGCTCACGGTCATATCGTTTGAAGCAACGATCCCATGATTCATTCTCTATATAAACACCTTTTAAACGGTCTTTAGCAGC
>NZ_KV799677.1:0-21404 GCF_001810035.1 Neisseria sp. HMSC058F07
ACTAAGGCGGCCTTAGAAGTCAATGCAGGCATACTCTGCTTGGCTGGCGTAACAGTGTTGCCGCACTGTTACGTCGCCGTCCCACTTATATTTAAAATCCTCCCCAAGGCCGCCTTATTCAGACGGCCTTTTATTTATATTTGCCTACAAATAGCGTAACTCTTTCGCTTTTGCGATGATACGTTCGGCGCATAATTATTTTATGACGTTATACGAAAGCAACGCCTGGCTGTACTGCACTTATCCTTATACGCCCAGCTCTAAAACAGTCGTATTGGGAGCCTGACCAAGGATACGGTTGCTCAAGACATCATAAAACACGCGCTGATTTAAAGCGGCTTGCCCGCTTAAAACAAGATTGCCGCCGCTTTGCGTTTGCGCCGCCCATGAGCCGCCGCCCAAATCGCCCGTTATTTTGGCAATGCCGCGCTGTTCGCGCTTGAGCAGTGCCGTCAGGTTTTGATACAGATTAGTCATTTTGTTATCCTCAACAAAAATATAAAAGGCCGTCTGAACATGGCTTTCAGACGGCCTTTAAAGCATCTTTAAACCAGCTTTAATCATTCGTCAAAATAGCGGTCTATCGTTACATTTTGAGTAACGACAGGGGCGTCGTTTTCGATTTTGACTTCGACCGACACACCAACCACCACGCCTTGCCAGCTCCCCGTAGGCTCATTGATTTGCCAAATCTCGCCTAAATTCGCCATAGGAACGGCGTATTTATCCGATACCGGCAAAGACACCGTTTCGCGTTTATGAACGCCAGTCTCGCTTAAAGCGGCGATACCGGCGGCAAGCAAGACCGGCTGGTCGGTATAAAGCGTATTGGTCAGCGCGGAGGCACGCGGCTCGCGGTTGCTGCCGTTGCGGTACACATCCGCGCCTTTGCCCTTGTTATGGCTCGGCCAAACATAAACCCCATTGGCACGCTCCGATACATTGCGCTGGCCGCTGATGCTGAAAATCACGCTGACAGGGACACTGACATCGGCAGGCGCATCGGAAACCTCCCAAGAAGCCTTTTTCCATTTAGGCTTAAAGCGGACAACAGGTCGGGCGCGGTCGCTCTCCACAAATCCCCCTGCGGCTTGAGCCAGCTCTTGCAAAACAGCAATCGGCGTTTTATCGGTCAACGAATACACATCTCCCGGAATCAACCAATCAACCATCGTCCAGCCGTCCAAATCCACGCCTGTCGGGCGTAAAACCTCCGTTGCGATTTGTTGCGCATAAATCGGATTGCGGTATGTACCACGGCCTTTAGGCGCATAGTCCGCGCCCAAACGGGCGGTAACACTGCGGCCGGTTACCGTATAGCTCTTTTGCCCGAAGCGGCGGTTGTCGCTGTAATCTTCCGCGATGATGACAAAAGTATCCGCATTGATTTGCACCTCGATTTCGGCTTCCCGGCCTTTCGGTCGGGCATCAGGATTAATCTTGGCGAAATCATCGGGCGAAACCGTCAAACTGCCTTGCCAACAATAACCGGCAGTGTCCGTCGTAAAGGACGCAGAAAACAGCCCAATCGGCTGGCCGTCAACCGTAGCCTTAATAATATTTTGCATGATATATCCGTCTAAAACAGGAGTGCTTACCGTATCAAAACAAGCAAACGGCAGCGGAATATGGCGCGCATCGTGTGCAATCTTTTTGCGGTAAAACCGCAGGTTCAGTCGGTTTGAAGGCGGGCGGATACCGCAAACATAAGTTTCAGGCACAGGCTCCGGCTCAACCGGAATCTCATAATACTCGCAAGGCACAGCCAAAGCAGGAAGGCTTTGCGGATGCGCACATCGTGCCAATACCGCCGCCTCGCGCACATCCGACACCAAACAATCACCAACCGGCGCGTCATCGGAAAACACACTCTCCGAACATGCTGCCAAAGCCTCGCCAAGACCCGCCGACGATTGATCCGCATTACAGCCACTTAAGAACAAATCATCGGGGAAAGCATCATGCAAACAGCCATCCAGACCATCCATTCCGGCCTGTACCGCCTGCATACACCCGGCAACCCAGTCAGACAAGCCGACCGTTTCATGCAGGCAGCTCTCCAATTCAGGCATATCCGAAAAGGCCGTCTGAAAACAAACCGCCTCCCCGATAGCCTCCGCCGTTATCCCCGACACTTGGACAGCCATGTCACCCAAATCATAACGACCGGCCGCGCACACTGCCTGCGTTGACACCGCCTGCTGCACAAAGCCCCACGCCCCTGAAACAGTCGCATAACCATCTGGAGGGCGGTACGGATTAGGCTTGGGCGGCGTATCGGGAATAATCTCGCCGCCATCCTCAATATGGCGTAAAGGCCGTCTGAACGCCAACGGCAAGAGCCTGGACGACGGACGGGAGCCAATCGCCAAACCGAAAGGCAAAGGGATACGCGACGAATCAGCATAAATTTTGTCTTCGGACATTTCAGACGGCCTCAACCGCCGCCGTCACGCTCGACATAAGGCTTAATAAAATCATAAGAAACAGGCTCGTATTGCTTTTTATAATCCGTCGCCACCATCAAATACTCCTCGTCTTCCTTGAGCCGGTCAAAGCGGTAGCTGCCGTCTTCCGCGCTCCAAGTATCGGCGATGCAGTACATATTAGGCCGGACAAACAGATAAATACGGCGCGAAGCCGGCTGACCGCCCACCGTAACAATGCCCGTACCTTCGCCGGCGATATAGCCGTGGCCGCCGTATTTCCAGTGCAGCGATTTGACAGCACGGCTTCGCCCAATGCGATTGACGTTTTTGCCGCGCAGCTTGCCACGTTTAACGGCAAGACGGCTGCGGAAAACATAATTCGGCATGACTTACAGCTCCCAGGCCGTGAGGTTTACCAAAAAAGAGCCCCCGCCAATTGTATTGATATACATAAATCTGTCTTCGCTATCGTCTAAATTGTCGTAAACCGTTCCCATCGAAATAACGTCTCCTGCGGGCATCGTTTCGCCAATTTTCATAAAGCCAGGTAGTAATCCGCGAATGGCATATTCATCACTACCAATTAATTCTTTTAGATAAATATCATCTGCTATGAAACCACCTGTAATAGGATTAGGATAGCTACCATAATTACCATCTACTTTACTTATAAGACTCATAGGATAAGGAGCATCTCCCTTATAATCACGCATCGGCACCACAAAAATAACAACTTCATTGCCACTGCCAAAAACAAAATTTTCATCTACATCTGACGCATATCCAAGCAGGGTATTCGCGGCGTCAGCCACGGCGAGACTGGAGAAATTGCCAAAAATAAAAAACGAGCAATAATCCTGCCATAAAATAATTAAAGTAAATGCGCGCTCATTTCCGACCACAACCCATTGGATCTTATCCCGGTTACTGTCGTCTTTTTTGTAGATGAAATTGTGAAATCCACTGCTGTTGTTAACCTTTTGTTTGACTTTCCCCGCCTTTGCCGATTTCGGCTCCAAAAGACCGCATAAATCAACGTATCTTGCACGGTTTCCATATTTTGAGTCATCCACCCCCAGCCACCACTTTGTCGCCTTCGGGTGCATACTGCGGAAACAGGCTTCTTGCGTCTTTTCAAACGCCATTTCCCAGCCCAGCCCGTCCTTGCGCTTATTGCCCTCGCCATAACCGGTAACCAGGCAGGCTTTTAAAATCGTTTTAATGCTGCCTGCCACCGATTCAACCTGCGGCGCACCCTCGTCATCCCAGCGGTAAACCTTTACCGGCACACGTTGCGTATCAAACATTTCAGACGGCCTTTCTTTTTACTTCAATAATTTAAAACCCCATTAAAACAAAAGCCCCGAAAATCGGGGCTTGGCATAGTTGCACTCAGAGCGATGATTCGCTTATTTTTTATTACAGGCCATCTCAAAAACCTCATTGCCAATACTGTCCTCCTGAAGAACCGCATATTTCTCGCCATCAATATAAACAAATCCTTTGTAACCGACATAACCGCCCATTGAATTTTTGCTATTGACCATGCCGCACACATGCTTTTTCTTATCCTTGCTGACTTGACCTGCAATCAAATCTTTAAATTTCACAGAATCAGGGTCTTTCATCATATTTCTAACAGCCTCTTTTGCACGCTCCAATAATTCGGCCTCTTCCTTTTCTGATTTCAATCGCAGCATCTCTTTTTTCACCTCCTCTTGCCGCTTCGCTTCATTTTCTGCTGCAATCTTTGCTTCATACTCTTTCTTAATCATCTCTTTTTTCTGATTATTCATATAAGCCCGACTAACAGCGGCTGCCATTAATATTGCCACAACCACCATCAGGATTTTCATGCCTTTCCCCATTTTCTCGCTTCCTTTCACTATTTGAATAAAGATTAAAAGGTTAGTTTTACAGATAAAAGGTATAAATGCAAATTAATTAACCATTTTACTTAAAGGCCCTCTGAAAGTGCTATTCAGACGGCCTTATCTTTTATTCGGCCACCGTATTGCCGCGCAAACACGCGGTAAAACCATCGCGGCCGTTTTGCTTGTCCGGCGAAGGCTGGACACTGCGCAAAATCCAAACGGGCAACGGCGTGCCGTAAGTATTGAAGCGGATACAGTTCTGTACCGACCAGCCGCCGCCGAATGCGGCCGCCTTTAGCGTGAAATAAGGCTTGCCGGTTGCCGGATTGGTCGGCGCAAGATCGGTCAAGGTATCGCTTTGAGCGACCAAGCCCAGCCGCTCGCCGTAAAGCTCAAATTGGGTTGCAGTAATGAATTTAATCAGCCAGCGCTCGGTAATCGCGCCGTTGCTGGCCAACTTAATCGGGTAGTCTTTGACATTGGTACGCGCCAAAATAGGTTCCCCGCGTTGCGCGTCACTCCACACATTGTCCCATGCCTGTTGCGAAAACGGCTCGGTAGCGCGCACCAGCAAATCGCCGCCGATCAGGGCGGAAGACACAAATGTATGCTCCTTCGGATAATTGCGCCCAATCGCAAACTGGAGTTTCAGACGGCCTGAAATATCGACGCCGGTCACACGGTTTTCCTCTTCCCATGCACAAACGGCAGTCAGCGGCAGGGTATATTGCGACAAGTCCAACGGCTCGGCAAAGGTAATGCTGCCCGCCTTGAGGTCTGCCGTGTATTTCTCGGCGAGGACGTGTTTGCCCTTACTGTCGACCAAGCAGAGGCGGTCGATATTTTGACGGTTGAGCGTTATTTTTTGAGCGGCGGTAAACGCGCTGCCCAAATCCTGCTTGAGCCGGTTTGAAATCACGATCATATCGCCTTTCCTAAACACGGGGACACGTCCGTCGGCAGGCAGGCGCACGGCATCAATGCCGATAATCGACGAATCCAAAGGCAGGTTGTCTTGTGTCACGGCGTTGTAGCGTAAATCTTCGGGGTAGAAACCCTCATCGCGCTTAATTTCGTAGAAACCTGTCTCGTAGTCGATTTTTCCCGTAATACCGCCGGTAATTTCCCCGGCGGCGTTGCTTCTGCCGACAATTTCGCCATTCCCCGCGTAAACGGTAAAGCTTTCAGGCTTGACCGGTGCGGCAGGTGTGCGGCCTGCATAGCCATAACCCTTGATCTGTGGCTGACGTACGATACCGCCTGTGATTTTAAGATTCAGGAAGGCAATACTACGGTCATTGATAATGACTTTACCGTCAGCAGTCAACGTACCGACTGCATCGCCCGAACCTCCTACTGCATTCCAATTCTTATAAAGCGTACCGCCTCGCTCGACAATCTCTGTCTCGCCGTCATGAAATGACCAGGTATCAAAAACACAGATGCTTCCCTGATCAAAGTCGCTCAAAACATTAAATAACAAGCCGCCGTTCAAGCTGCCACGACGTTTTTTTACTGAAGCTGGATCACTAGTCAGGTAATCTGCATACCAACTGACTATTTTTCCATAACGGTTTATTGTTTTGGCCTCAAGCAATTCTAGGTACTTATATTTTGTACCCAAAATATTTCCTTCGACTATCCGTCTTTCTTGACCGGCAACCTGTAACACCGTTTTAGGTACGATCATTGTCGAACCTACACCACTCACACCCTCGACTTTTCGACCGCCGATTGTGAACTCGCCATTTTTCGCAGGGTTGGCGGACAATACAATTTTAAAGCCGCCTGAACCAGTTTTGATTCCCATTACTTATCCTATCCCAATGCTGCCGCATAACCAGAATAACTGTTTGAAACAGTTGTACTTGTATATTCTTCAAAGCTTCCCAAAGCCGTTAAAGAAACAGTGCGCCAATCCGGTACTGCCGTACCTAGTGTGATATTCCACACCTCTCCTTTTTCCTCTGCGGTCAAGCCAAGACCATCAGCAAGGCCAACTTGAATACGATCAGGCTCATCACAAACATAATCAACTGAAGTAGAGTCAATATAAGCCGGCAATTTAATCGTGCCGTTCAAATAATCCACGTTGCCAGTTGCATCACCTGTTAATTTTCCTGCGCCATCGTCTTGCGCTCTTTTCTTACCGTTATTTTGCCAAGTAAGCACCAGCGTTCCCGGTTTAATTGAATGTCCCAGGGAATAAGTGCACTCCCCGTTTGCCGCTTTGGGCAGATTATTTCCGCCCGTCTTTCCGCCATCAAAAGACGTAAAACCAGAGGAGTCTCCCCATTGGAACACCAAGCGGCTGCCAACATCCGGAAGAGACGGTAGATTAAGCAATACACTGCCTGTTGCAGACGACACCGTACCTACACTTTTACCGGCCTCATCCCGTAATACGCCGTCGCCTGTATCTGTCAAAACATACCAAACTCCCAAAGCCATAAAAGACACTTTTAAACTACCCAAAGCAGGATTAGGTCTAAGCAGAGGGGCAAATGATGTACCGTGATTGGTTTCTTTAATTTCTACCGCAAAAGCATATCGCGCTGATGACGATTTAGCACCCGGAACCGCAGTTACCGTGTAATAACCTGTCGGCAAACCACTCAGACGCCCATGAGCGTAATCGGCATTGACGATATTGTCCCCGCTTTTAAGTTGACCGAAGCCATTGTCTGTGTAGTTCCCAATCTTGATACTGCCGGGTAAAACAGCCGAAGGCAAAGTTAAGGTTCCACTATCGACATGCCCCGCAAAAAGCTGTTTTTCCGGCGCAGCAGCGACCCATGCTTCCCCGGGAACCGGGTATTCATCCGCATAAGGTGTCTCGACTGTCGAAGTCGGTACAAGCTTTTCATAAATGCTTGACACCATCAGCGCGGCATCTCCTGCCGAAAGGCCGTCTGATACAGGTTTTACGCCATAATAAGCCGCGGAATCTGCCACTTGAGTTTCCAAAATTTTAACTTTAGGCGCGGCATACCCCTTAACCGGATAATCGACACCATCAAAATCTCGGGTCAACGGATTGCTGATTTCCATTTTGACTACACGGCGCGGCACTTCTTCGACCTCGCCGTTTGATTTTGGAATCTCGAAAATGCGCACCTCGTCTTCGATGTTGATAATGCGGAAATACTCTGTGATACGGCGCGTCATATTTTCAGTTTTATCCTCATATTGCAGACAATAACGCTCGCCGACCTTCGGCAAAGGAGCCTCTACGCGCTGATACGCCTGCACGAGACGTACACCTGCCAAATGGCGACCCAATAACGTCATGCGGCTCTCCACCGTCGGCACAGAATACGCCTCAATGCGCGGCATAATATCCGCGCGGCTCTCGCCGTAGTTGCGCGCCTTAAATGCCAAGAAAGACACGTTTTCAGAGGTCGGTGGCTCGGTAATGACGAAATGACCGCCGTAAAGCGGCTCGGAGTCGTTACGCAAAACAGCAGGGTACAGCAGACGCGCGTCCAGGCTGCCCATCGTGCGGTCAACGTCCGAGACAGGCGGAAAAATCTCGTTATCCTCGCCCGTCAGCGGCTGGCCGACCATCAAACCGCCGCCGTCAGGCGTATCGGTCATGCGCTGGCTGGGGTAAATCTGCAAATCCTGCTGCGTCAGGCGCGTTGTTTTTTCCATTTTGAAACCTTTTTAAATCCTGTTTAAACCTACTTTCAGACGAAATTAAAACGTCATCAGGCAGAGCTGGGCGGTGTATCGCTCGCTATCCGTTTCCGGCGTTGAGTAATGCACCGGCTCGACATTGTTCAAAGCCGCGTTGTGGGTACGCCAAATGACATTAAATTCGCGGCCGTCGTAATGAGTCAGCGTCATTTCCAACTCGGGGACGTCCGTCCAATCGCGCAACGTACGCAAGATACTCAAATCAAGCCACACCCAATCGCCCGACAGCGTAATCGGACGACCGTTAGCCTTAATGCCTTGTTGGATGACCAATCCGCCCGACAAGGTGCGCTGCGGAGCGGCCTGAGCTACCTTGCTCCATTCAAATTCATCGTCCCAGCGCATATCCTGCGGCAGATGTACAGCCACGCCGTTGTCTTTTCGCTTCAGTGTCCATTCTTGATTTGCCATTTCAGACGGCCTTTGCGTATTTTTCTCAAAACCCTATTAAAACAAAAGCCCCGAATATCGGGGCTTGGCATGGTTGCATTCAGATGGGTACAACCCCTCTGAAACTATGTTGCGCGTTTCAGGGATGCGTGCAAACTGTCCATAAAACCGTTAACAGCTTTTTCGGCAACCGCCTGGTCGCGTTGCGCCAAAATTTGGTTAAGCTTTTCCGGGTCGATATTAACCTGCGTATTGCCGATTTGTTGCAACCGTTGGGCGGCATTGCTGCTGCCCTGCGAACCTTGGTTGCGGACTCGCTCTTGCGCGGCAGATTCGGCGCGTTTGTTGCGTTGGCGGTCGTAGATTTGCTGCGTCAACTCAATTTGACGCTGATATTCGCGTGCAACGTCGGTTTGTTTGAGGCGGTTGGCGTTATCGAGTTTTTGCTTCAGCTCGCGGATTTTTCTTTCTTGCTGTAAAGAATAAACCGCCTCCGTATTGCCATTAAGCTCGGCAAGCTCGGCCTCAAGCGCGCGGGTTGCATCATGCGCTTCTTGGCGCAGGGCATTCAGCCGGCGTTGGGCATCGGATATCGCATTGCGAAATTTGGTCAGCTCAGTGTTACCCAACTTGTCGGCAGCGCGAGAAGCTGCACTGGCCGCATCATTCAGGACATCTTGAGTAAGTGCACCCTTGGCCGCCGCTTCGTTCAGCCGTTGCATGGCGGCGTTTGCGCCATACAGCTGCTGCGTATAGTCCTTCATTTGTGCGGCTCGGAATGTGGCCTCCATGCCCAGCTTAATGCCGGAGAACTTCCGATTCATCAAATCCAGCTGCTCATTATTTAGCTTGTAAAATCCTGCCGTTTGCGTCAGGCGGTAGCCGTAGTCGCTAAACGATTTAGATGCATTTGCCGCCGCTTTGGCTGCATTGTCTGCCTCCGCTGCCGCTTCTTTGTTGGCTGTCGCCACTTTTCTGACCGATTGGGCATGGTTTTCCGCCGCTTGCGAGCCTTTGTCATGCGCGGCTTTCGCGGCTTCGCCTGTTTTAGCGGCAGTATCGTTCAGCCCTTGATAAGCGGCTTTGGCTTTTTCCGCACCGCCCGACGCCGCGTCGCCCAACCGGGCAAGCTGCTCCTGCGTCAACAGTGCCGCGTCGCCGCTGGCTTTGAGCTGGTGTTGAAACTCGGCAAATTCCTCTTTGCTTTTAAGTTTGCCCATCATAGCCTCAAAGGCTGCCTGTATCAGCTTGGCATCTTTTTGGCCGGCCGCCGCCGCTTCTGTCGAGGCCGTCTGAAAATCAGCAAATGCCTGCCGCGCATCACTGCTGATTCCCGTCATCACGGCCTTGCTGTCCACGCCGAGTTTGGCGAAGGCGTCGGCAACCTTGTCAGTCGACTCCCTTGCCGTATCTCCGATTTTCTTAATTTCTTCGGCCGTCAGCCCGGATTGCTTGCCTACCTTTTCCAATTCGGCCAAAAGAGCATCGGTTGATTCTTTGCTGTCCATCTGCTTGAGCGCGGCTTGAAACACTCGGCCCATCTGCTCGGCATCATTACCAAACTGAGAGGCAACACGCGAAAAATTGGCAATACCTTCCGCCGCCTTTTTGCTCATGCCGGTGGTTACTTCTTCCGCCGTCAAACCCAAAGCCTCAAGGGCTTTTTGTGCTGCGGCAAGCTCGCCTGTATCTGCGCTGATTTTGACGTTTTTTTTGTCAAGTTCGGCTTTCAGTTCGGCGGTTTTGGTACGCACGTTTTCCAGCTTGATTGCCAATTCGCTGTAAAAGTCGCTGGTTTCACGACCGTCGGCACGCAAGGCGGCCATACTGTGTTCCAACGCTGACAACTCTGTTGCAGACGCACGATATTCGGCTTGCAGGGCTTTGACGGCGGCTGCCTCTTCTTCGGCAGCTTTTTTCTTGGCGGCGGCGGCTTTTTCGGCAGCTTCCTGGGCTTTTTTATCCGCTATCTCCAACTCACGCTTAATTTGGGCTTCGGTTTTAAAAAACTCGTGATACTTGTCGAGACCGCCGGTGGTAAACAGGCTATCCAAAATAGCAGGAATACGGGCGAGGTTATCGCCGAAAATTTTTGCTAAATCCGTGTTTTCGCGCAGCCAGCCGCCCACACCACGGCCGACCTCAAAAGCCGCAAACAGTAATCCGGCATTGGATGCCGCCGTCTTGAGATTTTGAGCCAACGCTCCTGCAGCCGCCGCACCATTGCCGAAACCGTTACCGGCAGCAGCGGATTTGAGTGCGATGCCCAGCTCTCGTGCAGCGACAGTGGTCGACAGGATGGATGCTTTGGTTGCTTCAATTCCGACACGCTGGGTCGCAAATGATGCTGATACCGCACCACCAGTCAGGCGGACAGCCGCCTCATAAGCCTTGACTGCAACTGCGCCTGCTGCAAACAGCGTGGCAAGTTGCGTCAAACCTGGAAACTCTTCGGTAATCGCTCCGATTGCGCTTGCCACACTGCCGGCCGTACTCGCCAATAGAGACACCAAAGGCAGCAGCTTTTCGCCGACCTCGATGGCAACGTTGATGATTTCCTGCTTGGCTTTGTTGATTTGCGCCTCGCTGGTGGACATGGCGTTTGCCACCTCTTTTTGCATCGCGCCAACGACTTGCCCCTTGTCAGCGACCAAACCTAAAGCCTTTTCGTATTCGCCCAGCGAGCCGACCAAGAGGGCAATGTCGTCGCTGTATTCCGTGCCGAAGAGTTGCGAGAGCATTAGGGCGCGGCTTTGTTTGTCCAAGCCTTCGAGTTTGTGCAAGAATTCCGTTAAAGCCTGCTGCGGATTGGCGGCGATATTGGCTGCCATCTCGTCGGCAGACGTACCGATGCCTTCCAAGGCCGCCTGAAATCCTTTGCCCTGGCTTTGCGCGGTTTGCAATTTTTGCAGCATAGCATTGATGGCGGTCGCCGCCACTTCGGGCGGTTTGCCCAAGGCGATAAATGCGTCGGCAAGCGCGGCAGCTTCGTCGGCGGCCAGTCCGAACTGCTTGGCCGTACCGCCGATACGCGCCATTGCGGCGACAATGTCTTTTTCTCGTGCGGCGGTATTGTTGCCCAAAACGTTGATGGCATCGCCGAGCTTTTCCACTTCGCCGATTGGGAGTTGGAACACGTTGGCAATCGTCGCGGCGGCATTGCCTGCCTCTTCAGCGGTCATGCCGAAGGCAACCGACATCTTGGACGCGATGGCGGTAAATTCCGACAACTTCTCAATCGGGATGCCGAGCTGTCCGCCCGCTGCGGCAAGATCCGCCATTTCGGCGGCGGAAATGCCCAATTCCGCGCCCATTTTCTTCAGCTCGTCTGAAAGTTGGGCGTACTGCTCGTCCGTGCCTTCGGCGACTTTTTTCACGCCCGCCATAGCGGTTTCGAACTTCATTGCCTCGCGGGTGGCAAACGCCAAGCCGCCCGCACCGCCGACCAAGCCCTGAATCTCCGAAGCAACCTCGGCAATAGACGGCTTCACACCTTTCAGGCTGGCTTCAAGTTCGCGCACCTTGCCTTCCTGCAACTGCGCCGCCCGGGCTAATTCTTCATGCGAGAGTGTGCCGCTGTTTTTAAGCAATTCGTAGGCGTCTTTGGTCTTTTGGATTTCCTGCCGTGCTTTGTCGTCGGTATCGATGCCAAGCTGGATTTTTGCATCAGCAATGGCTTTTAGGGTTTGCGCTTCGGCGGTCAGGCGGTCTAGCTGCGCTGTTGCGGCGGCAGATTCGGACGACAGGCGCGCCTCTTCGGCGGCAAGATTTTTGACGGACACGCCCGACACCGACATCGCATCGCGGGCGGCATACAGCTTGCCCGTTAGCTCGGTTTCGCTTTTTGCCAGGCGTTCGGATTCGGCACGCAGTTTTGCCAAATCGGCCTGCTGTTGCTGCGTACCGCCGCCGCGCATGGATTTCTCCAACGTCGCGGTCAGCTCGTCCAGTGCACGCATTTCTTTAGCGGTATTGTCCAATTCCGCCGACAACGCCTTATATTCTGCAATTGCCGCCTGTTGCGCTTGTGCTTTAGCCAGCGTTGCGCCCAGCTCTTTCGCTTCGGTGGTCAGCTTGCCCGTATCTATGCCCGCCGCCTCGATGGACTGCGCCAGCGCGTCGATATTTTCAACGCCGGACACGCCTGCCTTAATCTCTAAACCTGCCTGAATATTCGCCATGATTTAATCCTGTTTTAAAACCCGTTTAAAAAAGGCCGTCTGAAACCTGCCGCCGCTGCGCCTACACGCAGAAGCCAGTTTCAGACGGCCTTTGTTTATTACCGAATCTTTAGTTGTTGTACGACGTGAAGGAATAGGTCGAGGTCTCGCCCGAAGCCAATACCGCCGTGCCTTTAAATTCGGCTTCGTTGAAGTCGTCGCCGAACCAGTCGATACTGCCGTCCGCCGCCAGTACGGCATGGGGGATATGCAGGATGCCGGTCTCGCCGGTAACGCGGTTGCGGCCGTCGACGTAGATTTCCAAGTCCAATTTAGACAAGGTCGCGGCAGAGACTTTATAGCCGCCGGAATCGCGGGTTTTGTAGTCGACGGTGATGTTTTCGCCGTCGTTGACAGTATCTGCGACCGGCAGGATGGTAATCATGCCCAAGGTGGCATTGATGTCCAAATGCTTGGCATCGACATTGGCGTTTGACTTGTTTTTGACTTTGACGGTAGCCGGATCGATATTGCCGTTTGCCAGCTTGTACGCCATGCCTTTTTTGCCGATGGTCACGGTCTCGCCGGTAACGGTCTGCGCCGTAGCCGCGATGACGGCGGCTTCGCCCATCAGGGCAAGCGCGAGGTTGTCTTTGTCGAAGGTGTCGAGTTTCAGGCCGATTTCGGTGGGCTTGACGGTTTTCAGGCTGTCAAGTGCGCTGCCGTAAGTGCCTTTTTGCTTGGATACGCGCTCTTTGGTTTCCACGCTGGTTTGCGTGGTCAGGGCAGTGGTATTGCCGATTTCGATAAAGCCAGAGCCTTTTTGATTGAGGTTGCGCACCTTAACGTCGCCCTCAAAGATTAAGCCGTGGTCGTTTTGTTTTGCCATGTGGCAGCTCCTTTAGTTTGCCGCCTGCACGGTGTCGCAGGCGAATGAAATAGGGTAAAAGGCAAAGCCGTCGTTGTATTCGATGGATGGCGAGGCGATGCGGCGGAAGGGGGTAACGGCATATTCGTCGCCCGCATCCCAGCCTGAAAACGCCTGTTGGATTGCCGTCAGGGTCTCGCCGACCTCGTACAGCGTGGATTTGCCGTTGGCGGTGTAGCTTCGCGCGAGGGCGAAGGTAAAGTGCAGCGTCGATTTGAGGAATTTGCCGTTTTTCGCTTCGTCGGCAAAGGTTGAGCCGCCGTAAACGACATAGACCGCGCCGTCCAGCGGGGCGGCTTTGCGTTTCGCCGTGCCTTGGGCGAGCAGCTCGGCAAGTTCGCCGATCTCCTTGACCGCCTTAATGCCTTTGACGGTTTTCAGACGGCCTAGGATTTCGGGATAGACCGCCAATAAGTTTTCATGCTGTTTTAAAGCCATATCAGACAATCAATCCTTCCAGCCAATCGGACATCAATTCGTCGATGTCCTGATAATCTTGCGAAGACAAGCCCAAAAACGGACGCGCCGGCATGGTTTTCGTGCCTTCCTGCACATAAACCGAGTAGCCCATTACCGAGCCGGTAATCACGCTTTTTGCCGATGCCTCGTGCGTAATGCTTGCCAAGAGGTTGCCGTGGTCCACCAAAATCCCGCCGCGTCCGTTTTTGGCTTGTGCCGTAGCGGGGGATACGTCCGCCCAGCGTTTGCCGTCGGGCGCGGTTTTGGTTTCGGCGATACGGCGGCGGGTCGAAAATTCGAGGATGCCGCCGATAGCGCGCAAAGGCTCTTCAAGGCTGCCGTTCAACCTGCCCGACAGGCGGTTCAGGCTTTGGGCGATACGCGATAAGTCGTGTGATACCGTAATCCGCATCGCTTACTCCTTCAGCCATTCCCGCAAATCGGGTTCGGCATTGACATAAACGGCACACGTTGACGGTCTGCGGTCATCCGATACGCGGCTATCGTCCAGCATATTCGGATTTTTGACGACCATCTTCAGCCAGGCGATTGCCGACTGATAACGCTCCTCCACAATGCCTGTTACCGCATCGTCGTAGAGGTAGTAGCGGGCAATGTCGCAGACTTTGATTTTCAAAACCTGCGGCGCGGTGTCGTTGGTAAAAAACAGTTTCGCCGCCCGAAGGTAGCTTGCCGCTTCTTCTTCCGCATCGGCAATTGCCGCCGCCATCACCGCTTCGTCTATTGTCTCGTAGTTCTCATGATTCGACCGTTCCGCCATTTCCTGCTCGCCGAAGCGGGTAATCATGTCTTGGATGGTAATCATGCCGTCCTCCGTTTTCAGACGGCCTTTTTGTTGCCTTAAAGGCCGTCTGAAATCCGTTTAAGACATGGTCAGCGTTGCCAACAACTCGGGGCGCAGTGCAATCGGCAATGGATTGGACTGCATATGCAGGCTCCAGCCTTTGTCATGCTGCAATTTCTCGCGGCTGGCGTAATACGGCAGGGCGCGAGTGTTGACGGTCGCGGACATATCGGCGGGCGCGAAATACTCTTTGTAGAGATTACGGCCGACCGGCAGCAGAATGGCTTTGTCCGCACCGATGTCGGCGTCGCTGCCGAAGTGGTTGGCGTATTCGATAAAGCGGATGCCTTTGTGGATAAATTCGGTCGGATTGAGCGTATCGCCCTCGCGGTAGGCGCGTGCCTCATCGTAGCGTTTGTACACTTCGAAGATGGACTTATGCTCTTTGAGCGCACTTAAAAACTCCATGCCGCAATAGACAACCCAGCCGCGCACTTGCGCACCGTTGAATTTTTGGCGTTGTTCGGACAAGAGTTTGTCCAATACCGCGCCGACTTTGGTCGTGTCTTTCGACAATTCGATGTTTTGCGTTTTGCGTGTAACGCCGAAATCGGTGTTAATGTCCAAAATCACGCTGCCGTCCGCATCCAAAATCTTGCCTTGCAACGCGCCGAGCATCAGATGCTCGCGTGTGTATTCGAGGTCGGATTTGCCACCGGCCAGCTTTTCGTTGACCTTGTCCATGACGGTTGCGGCTTGGGTCGTGCCGAAAGCACGCAGGTTTTGTACATCGTCCGCGCGGATAACGTCGTTAACCGGCAGGTGTGGGATTTTGACGGTGTGAATTTTGCGTTTCGGGCTATCCACTGCCTGACCGGCCGTGCCGCGCTCTTTGCTGGCAACCAAGCTGACTTTGCCGTCTTGGAACTCAATGTCGGCATAAGTGGTGGTCAGGTATTCGGGTTCGAAAATACCCAGCTCGCGGATTTGGCTTGCGCCCGGGTCGATTTTGTTGACGGCAGTGGTCAAAGCCTGCACGCCAAACTTGCTGTTATCGGATAAAGGCATATTTTTTCCTTATTTCAAATAATTAAACGTCAGATGCACCGAATTTCGGTAGGTTGACGTAAACAATCCCATACGCGTCGCCTTCTTTTTTCATATCCGCGTCGGACCCGAATGCTGCCTTAGCTTGGATAAGAATATCCTTACACTCGATGATGCAATTGAAAGGTTGAACAATAACTTTCCCATCAGCCTCATCTGTTAAAGCAACAAGTTTTTTCTTGCGTAGCGGATACGTCACAAAACTACCCGCTTTAGTACCGGCATCCGCAGCAACAGCCACACGCGTCAACGGCGTTGCTTCGTATTTCAAAAAATCGGAGACAACAGGGCCGAGGATTTCGGTTTTGGCTTTAGACATAAGCGCCTCCCAATAAGCCTTTGTGGCTGGCTACGGAAAACTTGCCCTCCGCCTCGCCGGTGTGTTCGGATTCGCCTTTGCCTGCGCCTTCGCTCAACAGCGCGGCCGGTACGGCAGACGGGGTGGCTTTCGGCGTCAAATCGGCAATCATGGCTTCCGCCGCTTCGATATCGGCAGACAAAAGTACGGTCATGGTTGCGTCGGACAAGCCTTCAAACTTGCCGTCTTCGCCTTCCTTGAAGCCGGCGGCGGACAATTTCGCCTTGACTTGGTTTTTCTTGGCAGCCGCTTCGGCTTCTTTCAGCTTTTTCTCGGCTTCGGCTTTTTCAGCCTTGAGCGTATCGACTTCCGCTTTCAGGTTGTCAAACGCTTGCTTTTCTTCGGGTGTCATAGATAACTCCAAAGGTTGTTTAAAAATATCCGGCAAGGGGCTGCCGTCCGACAACACCACCGCTTCCGTCTCGCCATCTACGCCGACGGCGGTAAACGATACTTCGCGTATCGCACAACGACGCAGGATGACGGCCGGCCCGGTTACCTCGTTGCCGTTGACGGACAATACTGCGCCCGCCGCCAGCTCCTCGTAGGATTCCGCCTGCGCGTAAACCGACATTTCCCACGGAAAACCTTGGTCGGCGGCTTCGGCAATCTGCGTGCCAAACTCGTTGGACAACAGACTGCCTTCCGCAATCAGGCCATCCGCCGTTACAGACAGGCTGCACACGCCCGCCATCTTGACGGGGGAATGTTCCAACAAGACGGGGACGGACGCTTTGTGCGACAGCTGGGCCAAATCGACGACTGTCTGATAACCGCCGTAGCCGAACGGCTTGCCCGAATTGGCAACGCCTTTAAAAGTACGCACCTTGTCGGCACCGGTCGCCAGGGCAACCGGCAGCGCGGCGGACAATTTGATTTTGAGGGGGGTGTTGTTCGTATCCATTGCTCCATTTTGCCTTGCCAAGTTCAAAAAGACGGACGGCAGGATTTCACTTCCCAATCCAAATGCAAAAGCCGCCCAAAACCCGAATATCAGGTTTCAGACGACCTTTGAAAATCCTCATGCGTAAAATATGAAAATACCCACTTTAAAACCGCTTTAGAATCGCGTTAGATTGATTTTCGAGATTCTGACGGGGGTTTGTCTATCTTCGGCATCCGACCCGCCTAAAATCGCAAATTTGGGGCATATCCAAAAACGCAGACGGCAGCGGTTTAAAAAAACGTTTTCAGGGGGCTTTTAGGGCTGCGTCAGATTGCATTTAAACTCTCGGACATATCTTTGCCTATCCTGACCGATAAAACGCGCTTAAACGTGGAATTTGAGCGTTTATGAAAAAGGCCGTCTGAATCGGTTTCAGACGGCCTTCGGGTTATACAGGTTTAAATCTCGGATCGGCTTCCAGGGCGGTTTTTAAAGCCGCTTTAAACGGCTTCACGGATTCCAGCCGGTCGGCACCCTGCATAATGAGATTATAAATAGCACGATAATATTTTTCCGGCGCGGCATGGATAGAAAAAACTTCCCAATTACTGTATTCAAATTCTTCCGCATATTCCGGCGCAATTTCATACATGGCAGGGGTCATATAAGCGAACAAATCCGCACACGCTCCTTTGTTCATCTCCACTTCGGCCCAATGGTATACATCATCATCCTGTTTGATTGCACGGATTGTCATTCCGCTAGGCGTACTCATTTTGATTCCTTCACTAAAATTCTGATTTTATTCCTTTGTACTTCGGGTAATGATAGCACATACTGAAGCACCCGATGTCGATTCGTCAGATTTAACGCCGAAAAATCAAGCGGTACAATATCAGCTTTCTGCAAATGCTCTTGGATGGTTTTCATCTGTCCGCTCCAGATTTCGTCCGTTTTCTGAAAATAATGATTCATCTTTTCAAGCTTAAACGGCTCTGTAACATACATGAAATCCAAACGCAGCCACTTTTCTTTCGGCAGATTCGGATCGGAAATCAAATAATCTGCAGGTTTCCTGCCATCCGTTTCACCCAAATCAAACACCTCCAGCCTGTCTCCGGTTGCCTGCTGCCAAGCTGCCGCGGCTTCGGCTTCATAAACAGAAATATTGTTGCCGCCTGATGCTTTTGCCGCCAACCGTTTTACTTCCTTCTCCGACACCTTATCCGACAAAGCCAACACCGCTACTTTATCAGACGGCACGCTGTACCGCTTGTCCAGCCACGCTTCGCGCTCGGCAATCATGGCGGCCAGTGCCTCTTCGCCGTTTCGCTCGCCAAACAGCGCGTCCATTGCGCCCAATCGGTCGCCGTGATTGTGTGCAAAGCTCGGCGTGATGTCGTCGGGAATCAATACCGTTTGACCTGTGCGCGGATTGGTAAACTCGACCATATCCACATCAGGCTCGCCGCTGATGCCCTCGCGTTCCGCCTGCCGACGGGTCAGCGCGGAAACCGAGCATTTGCAGCCATAGCCGTTGGGCGGGAAGATGACTTTCCAGATGTCGTGTTCGACGGGCAAAATCAGCCCGGAGTAGCGTTTATGGCTGTCGCGCGGATGCCCGGCGGCGGAATGGTTGTAGCGCAAATACGGCAGGGCTTTTTTGTTTGCCTGTATCCGTTGCCACTGCCCCGCCGCAAAGGCGGTTTGCATATTGGTATTAAAGATGGTTTTCAGACGACGTGTACTGCCAAGCTGTACCAATTTCGGTTCGCCGTCCAGCGGGTCGGTCATTACTTGCTCGCCCCACCAGCCTTTCGCCATCAAATACGGTTTTAAACGCTTTTTAAAATCGGCGAATGCCGTGCCGTTTTGCTGCGCGGATTCGATGGCATCTTTGACTTCGGCGAGCATATCCGCGTCCATCATCTTGGCGACGGTAAACGCGAGGCTGTGCTGATACAGCCATACGTCGTAATGCGAAAACCCGGGCAGGATTTTCTTAGCCTTGAAATGCTCGAAAGCGGATTTATCGACCAGCCCCGCGAAGTTGTATTCAATCCCGTCCATCGCCTGCTCCGTCAACCCAAGCCGAAAGGCCGTCTGAAACCAAACGCTGGATCAAGAGATTGTCGCCCTTGCTCAAATCAAGTTCGGACAGCTTCGCCTCAAATTCGGCGTAGTCTTTGCAGCTTTCCAGTAAACCCAACACCGCCTCCATTTTCGGTCGGGCGATTGCCTGCTCCGCCGTATCGGGCGCATTATGGGCAAGGCCGTCAGACAGGCGCAGGCTGAATTTGGCGGGCGCAGGGTTTTCAGACGACGCTTTCGGGTCGCGCAGCTCGAAATGTTCCGGCTCAAAGCCCAAGATGTCGCGATAGTAGGTTTCGGTCAACACGAGCTGCCCCGTATCCATATACATCTTGTCGCGTTCGGCTCGGGTTTTATCAACCTTGATTTCGTCTTCAAACTCAAACCATACGCCTTTGGGCGCATTAATCGGCTTGCCGTAGGCGTTGTTGACCATCACAAGCGCGTCGATAAAGTGCTGTGCAGCGCGGGAGAGCAGAGCGAGATACGCGCCGATACGCTCGTCGCGGTTGTTTTCTTCGGTTTCCTGACTGGCGCGGCTGGCGGTCTCAAGGTCGCTGGTTTTGACCTTGCCCAACAGCGTTTTTTGGATGCGCACATTGGCGAGGTTTTCCAATCGGCGGAATGCCTGACCGTCCGCGCTGTTTTGCAGCATCATCACATCGTCTTCGCGTTCGATGCTCAATGCGCCGCCGCTCACAAAACGGTAAAAACGGCTCATGAAACTGTCGTGGTCGTCGTTGCTGTTGGCTTGGATTTTGGCAATCAAATACGGCTGGGCGTAGCGCGTGATGAATTGTGCCGCATAAATAAAGCCTTTTTTACGCAACGCAACCGGCGCATACAGCCGCGCCGCCGCCATTTCGCCCGCAGGATTGGTTGAAGTGGCGCGGTGGGTAATAAAGAGATACAGCACGTCCGTATTGCAGGCTTCCTCACCGCCGCTGCCGCGATACACCAGCGAACCGTCGCGGTAGGGAACGTATTTCGCCAATTCGCCGCTTTTGTTGCTGATATGCTTAATCGTCAAAAAGCCGTCGGGTTCGGGCTGATAAACGTACCGACCGACACCATAGCCGCCCAGACGCGCCGTCAGGACGATTTCGGCAAGCGCGGGCAGGTGGCGTTTAAGCGTTTTCCATAGACGGTCTTTGTCTTCGTCGCTCAAGTCCTCGCCATAAATGCGCCACGCCTTGTTCTGCATGGCGGAATGCAAATCCTCCAAACAGGCAGCCACCTCATCGTCGCCCGACACCGCATCCAACGCCTGCTGTCTGTCCACGCCGAGACGCGAAAGCAGCGCGTCCGTGCCCTCCATATTGGAAAACAGGCTTTCCAGCGCATCTTCGGTCGCGCTCGTCAATGTCTTGATGGCGGTTTTCCGCGTTGCGCTTTTAATCAATCCGAACATATTTCTTACTCCGAAAGGCCGTCTGAAAACGGTTTCAGACGACCTTAAAATCACATTTCCAACATCGGCGCAGGTAAATCAATCGCACGTGCTCTGTTTGACACATTGCCCGTTGTTGCCGCCATCCACAGCATATGAAGCGCATCGGGTCCATCGTCGTGGTCGGCTTTTGGGAAGTGGCGCAACTGGCTGATTAAGGTCTTTTGGTCGGGTTTGAGCAAAATCAACCCGTTTGCCATGTGTGGCTGCAAAGTCTCAATCCGCAACATCTTGTCCGATGACGGCTTGATACCGCGCACGGGGATATGCACACCCGACCGCGCCCCGCGCTTAATCAGCTCATCCTTGAGAAACTCTTGGAATTGCACCGTCTCCACCACCCACAAAACAGGCTTGACCCGCGCCTCTTTTTGGATGCGGATCACGTCCTCAATAATCAAATCGGGCAGGCGTTTTTTTACTTGGGCAACGGTTACGAACAGACGGCCTGTTGATTTCTGATAACCGCCGACCAAAATCGCCGACGGGTCGCGCCCCGCGCCCGCTTTACCCAATGACGGGTCGAGTGCGCCGTAGTACACCAAATCGTCCGGCAACTCCGACCAGTATTTGATGTTTTCGGCAAACGGCGCATCTTCGCCACTGACCGGGTCGTTTTGATACTCGCTGTCAAATGTCGCATGACCGTCGCGGGCGCGGATTTTCATCAGCGCCAACACGCCGCGAGCCGCCCAGCTTGTTTGCGCGCCACGCTCCATCTCGTCTTTATTGGCGAGGTAAAACGCCTCGGCCACCGTCTCGCCGTCG
>NZ_KV799678.1:0-399 GCF_001810035.1 Neisseria sp. HMSC058F07
ACACTCCGCATCATTGCCCCTAAATATCTCCTCACCGTCCGTACAGCTGCCCTTCCCCTTCATCTTCCCGCACACCACCGCCGTCAGCGACTCGTTCAAGCGCAGCACCCTCGGCTCCGCCTCCCTGTCCAGCGCCACCGCCTTCAAGGTAAACTTACCCTCCAGGATGCCCTTAGCCTGACCGCTCATCCTGATACAGAAACCGCCCGCCTCCTTCACCGGCAGTTCCGGCCACTTCGTCGACGTCAGCTTAAAGCTGCCCTTTTTCGTATAGAACTGCTCCATAAAGCGCGCATTTTCCAGCAGCGCTGCATGAGCCGCACGCAGGTTGGCCGAGCGGACCGATTCCCGATAGACCGTAAAGGCCGCCGTTGCCAAGATCGAAACCAGCAGCATCAC
>NZ_KV799679.1:0-2426 GCF_001810035.1 Neisseria sp. HMSC058F07
GAAAGCGGACAAATCATGAGCGACCCGATTTTGGAAGCCTTGGCGCGTATTGAAAACAAGACTGATCAAACTCTGAAAAATCAGAAGGAAATGCAGGCGGAAATTGCACAAATCCGCCAAGACACGAAACGCACGGCCATTACATTCGGCGCGATCGGCGGCGGCGTGATTACGGTCGGCTGGGAATTGCTTAAAGCGAAAATGGGACTGTAATTATGGCTCACCCGCAAGAAATCCGTGAAAAGTTACGCCGGCTCTATGTGAGCGGCGAGCAAACTTTGGAAACGGCGGCCTTGATGTGCGAAATACCGCAGGCCACTGCGCGTGCGTGGAAACGTGCGGATAAGGAAAAAGGCGACGACTGGGATAAGATGCGCGCCGCCTACACTTTGGCCGGCGGCGGTATTGAGGACTTGAGCCGTGCGATGTTGGCCGGTTTTATGGTGCAGTACAACAGCACGATGACGATGCTGCAGGATTCGAGTACCGAAGATTTGCCGCCATCGGACCGTGCGAAGCTGTTGGCCAGCCTGGCCGATGCGTTTACGAAAACCGTATCAGCCAATGCCCGCGTGATGCCGGAAACGTCAAAACTGGCGACGGCTTTGGAATTGATTGAGTTCTTGATGGCGTTTGTGCAAGAAAAACACCCCAAACATTTGCCTGCCTTTGTGGAGGTATTGGAGCCGTTTGGGGCGGAAGTGGAGAAGAAGTTTGGATAAAGAACCTTTGTTGATTAGTTTTTCCGGTGGTCGCACCAGCGCGTACATGACACATCTGATTATGAATAATCTTGGGTTGTTTACTAATTACACCCCATTTATTGTCTTTGCCAATACGGGCTGCGAACACGAACAAACGCTTGAGTTTATACATCAATGTGAGACAGTGTTTGGCTGGCCGGTAGTATGGTTGGAAGCGGTGATTAATTCTGAACATGGCAAGGGTACTCGGCATAAGGTGGTCAATTTTGAAATAGCATCAAGAAATGGCGAGCCTTATCAGGCGATGATTGCAAAATATACGATACCTAACGTATCCAACCCGCATTGCACAAGAGAACTAAAACTGGCAGTTATAAATTCGTGGGCGCGTGAGAAATTCGGTACGGCAGCCGTTGATACAGCTATTGGTATCAGAGTTGACGAATCGAGACGCATTAAGGCAGATGCTGTCCAAAGAAAAATTATTTATCCATTGGTAGATATATGGCCGTCTGAAAAGCAAGATGTTTTAGATTTCTGGAAAAAACAGCCTTTTGATTTAAACATCCTCGAATATTTAGGCAACTGTGTCTGGTGTTTTAAAAAGTCGGATGCCAAGTTACTTAATGCGTTAAATGATGCCTCCGAATACTTTGAATTTCCAAAAATGATGGAGCGGCTATATCCGAACGGTAGAGATGGCTCGCCCGTTTTTTTCTTTCGTCGGCATCGTACCGTTTCCGACCTTGAAAAATTAAAAGAAATTGTTGAACCAACAGTAAGTTATACCCATCAAGGTGGATGTTCTGAATCGTGCGAATTTTTACAGGCTGTCTGAATGAAGAACAAAGATTTCCTCAAATCCCTGTCCGTCCTTGCTGCCAGTCTGCGCCAAGTCATCGAAGCGGAAGTGGACGGCTTTGATGCGTCGCCCAAGGCTATTGCTGCACGCCGTACCAAGGTATTTGACCCAGTAGGCGGTTACGAATATTTCGTAAATACCTACTTCCCCCATTATATCCGCTCGCCTGAGAAATCCGAACTGCATGCGTTTTTATTCAGCCGTCTGCCGGAGATTATCCGCTCCCCCAAAGGGGAAAATGAGGCGGTGGGTGCGCCGCGCGGCGAGGGTAAATCGACGCAGGTTACCCAGCTGTTTACGCTGTGGTGTATTGTGACCGGCCAAAAACATTATGCCGTTATTGTGATGGACAGCATAGACCAGGCATACCCGATGCTCGAAGCCATCAAGGCGGAATTGGAATTTAATCCGCGCCTGAAAACCGACTTCCCAGAAGTATGCGGACAAGGCCGTGTATGGCAGGCCGGTACGATTGTTACGGCCAATGACGTTAAGGTGCAAGTGGCCGGTAGCGGTAAAAAGCTGCGCGGTTTGCGTCACGGCCCTTACCGTCCTGACTTAACTGTTTTGGACGATATTGAGAATGACGAGCAAGTCCGCAATCCCGAACAGCGCGACAAGCTCAATGCGTGGCTGACTAAAACGGTATTGCCTCTGGGCGGGGTCGGCCAGAAATACGATGTGATCTATATCGGCACGATTTTGCATTACGACAGCGTACTTAACCGCACTTTAAATAACCCGTTTTGGCACGGTATTAAGTTTAAGGCGATGAAACGCTGGCCCGACCGCATGGATTTGTGGGACCGCTGGGAGGAACTTTTCCGAAACGACGGCGAGACGGTGGCCGAGGCGTTTTA
>NZ_KV799680.1:0-21645 GCF_001810035.1 Neisseria sp. HMSC058F07
AAAAAATACAAACTAAAGGCCGTCTGAAATTTTGGTCTCAGACGGCCTTTTGAATTTGACCTTCGCTTTAATTTATATTGTTGCCGCTTGTTTTTTGGTATGATGTTTCTTTGATCCTTTATATCAGCTTCGAGTTTGCTATGTCTGTCTATACCAGTGTTTCCGACGCTCAAATGCGCGATTTCTTGCTGCAATATGATTTGGGAGATTTTGTCTCTTTGCAGGGGATTGCTCAAGGAATTACTAACAGTAATTATTTTCTGACTACCTCAACCGGTCGTTATGTGTTGACTGTTTTTGAGGTTTTAAAATCAGAGGAACTACCTTTCTTTTTAGAGCTAAACCAACACTTGAGCCAAAATGGCGTTGCCTGCGCCGCTCCGATTGCTCGTAAAGATGGCGGACTGCATTCTATGTTAGCCGGAAAACCTGCTTGCTTGGTAACTTGTTTGAATGGCTCCGATACCGGCTGGCCGACTGAGGCACAATGTTTCTACACTGGTGCGATGTTGGCCAAAATGCATTTAGCCGGCCAAGATTTTCCTTTAAAAATGAAAAATCCCCGTTATGATGGCTGGTGGCATGATGCCTGCACCCAGTTGCTCCCGGTTTTAGATAGCGAAGATGCCAAACTGCTTCAATCTGAAATTACTGCTTTAGATAAAAATCTAGGAGAGCACTTACCTTCCGGTATTATCCATGCCGATTTATTTAAGGATAATGTATTGCTTAACGGAGATGAAGTTTCCGGTTTTATCGATTTCTATTATGCGTGCAACGGTAATTTCATGTACGACCTGGCAATTGCGGTTAACGATTGGGCACGAACAGCTGATAACAAATTAGACCCTGTCCTTTATGATGCTTTTCTCCATGGCTATGAAAGTGTACGTCCATTATCTGATGAAGAACGTGCATATTTCCCTACTGCACAAAGAGCCGGATGTATTCGTTTCTGGGTATCGCGCCTGCTTGATTTCCATTTCCCTCAATCAGGAGAAATGACGTTTATTAAAGATCCAAATGCATTTAGGGATCTACTATTGAGTCTTAAATAATATATAGATAAAAGGCCGTCTGAAATTCAGACGGCCTTTTATCTAATGCCCTCCCCCGCCGGAACCGCTAAACGGAGGTCTTGCCAACCAAATAATGGGGATCATACTGATGAATATGATACTGCCTGCCAAGAAGATTTCATTTGAACCAATAATAAAGCCTTGTTGGGAAATAGTACTATTTATCGCAGCCAGGGCTTGCTCTTTGCTCAGGCCATTGGCCATCATGCCTTGAATAGATTGGTTACTGATTGAGGACAACAAGTTAACATGTTCGGTCAGTTGAGTATGGTGTAGAGCTTCGCGTCGTTCCCACATGGTGCTGACAACAGATACTCCGACACCACCCATAAAGACACGCAAGAAATTAGACAAGCTACTGGCCGAGGCAATTTGGTTGCCCTTCATATGCGACAAGGTAATACTGGTCAAAGGCAGGAAGAACATGGCTACGCCTAAACCCTGCCAAAACTGCGGCCAAACAACGTTGCTCATATCCATTCCGGCATAGAAATCGGTTCGCCAATGGAATGTGTAGGCAAACACCAAGAAGCTGGCACTGACAAACAGACGCATATCGACGCGATTACCAAACTTACCGATAATCGGCGATAAAATAATCGGCAGGAAGCCCACCGGTGCAGCAGCCAAACCTGCCCAAGTAGCGGTATAGCCAAGATTTGATTGCAACACTAAAGGCAACAGGGTCAATGTACCCATATAAACCATGAAGCCCAAGGATGTCGCAACAACACCTATCGTAAAGTTTCTATTTTTAAACAATGACAAATCGACAATCGGGTATTTCTCGCCCAGCTCCCAAACAATAAAATATGTCAGGAACACCAAAGCGGTAACGCCCAAAACGATAATCTCTCCTGAGGCAAACCAGTCCAATTCCTTGCCCCTATCAAGCATCATTTGCAATGCGCCGACACCGACAATCATCAACACCAGCCCGACATAATCGATTGGCGCCCTGACGATTTCGGTTTCCCTGTGTCTAAGCTGTTTCCAAGCAATGGAGGCGGATAAAATCCCGATTGGGATATTGATAAAGAAAATCCATCCCCAATGCCAGTTGTCCGAAATCCAACCGCCTAGAATCGGTCCCAATACAGGAGCAACAACGACGGTCATTGCCCATAAGGCCAGTGCCAATGTTCGTTTTTCAGGCGGATAAGAAGCCATCAACAGGCTTTGGGACAAGGGAATCAATGGCCCGGCAATGAAACCTTGCAATACACGGAAAAAAACCAAGGCTTGAAGATTATGTGCCATACCGCACAGCCATGACGTTACGACAAACCCGATCACAGCGGCGATAAAGATTTTGACCTCGCCAAACCGCTTGGCCAAAAAACCTGTCAAGGGAACGGAAATGGCATTGGCTACGGCAAATGAGGTAATCACCCAAGTCCCCTGCGTGGTAGCCGCACCTAAATCCCCTGCAATAACAGGCACAGCGACGTTGGCGATGGTGCTGTCCAAGACTTCCATAAATACGGCCAAGCTGAGCGCCAAAGTTGCCAACACCAGCTTAAACCCTTGTAACGGCGGATAATTCATATTTTTAAACTATAAGACAACCGCCAAAGCGGTCGATTGAAGAGAATCAATATTTCAGACGGCCTGAGCCTTCAATAAAAGACTCAGGCCGTCTGAAAAGATTATTTTGCGTATTGCTCGAAGATTTTATCGACTAAAGCATCGGCGGCTTTCCAATCCACACTTTCCGTTTCCGGCAAGGCAGTATTTTGTTCCGCTTCGGCAGTCATGGCTTTACCGCTGCCCTTCTCGGCAATATCGACTTTAACAGTCATCGACAAACCAACACGGAGCGGATTTTGTTGCAATTCTTTGGCATCCAAACTGATACGCACCGGCACACGTTGCACAACTTTAATCCAGTTGCCCGTTGCGTTTTGTGCCGGCAGTAATGAGAACGCGCTGCCCGTACCGGCTGACAAGCCCATTACCTTGCCATGGTAAACCACTTTGCTGCCGTACAAATCGGCTGTCATTTCAACAGGCTGGCCGATTTTCATTTTGCGCAGTTGCGATTCTTTAAAGTTGGCATCCACCCACAATTCAGACAGAGGCACAACAGCCATCATCGGCGTACCTTGTACGATACGTTGGCCGACTTGGACATTACGTTTGGCAATTTGGCCGCTAATCGGCGAACGGATTTGCGTACGTTGCAAATTCAGCCAAGCGTCTTTGATGTGGCTGATGGCCGTCTGAACTGCCGGTTGTTGGCGCAGAGGAATATTGCTGCCCAACGCTGCCTGAGCGGAAACTTCTTCCGCCTCAACCGCTTTCAATGCAGCCTGAGCCTGAACCACAGCGGCACGGGCATGGCTGAGTTCTTCTCCGGAAACCGCTTCCGTACCCGCCAAAGATTCGCGGCGGCGCAAATCGGCTTGCGCACGGGCCAAATCGGCTTTGCGCAACAACACTTGCGCTTTGGCTTTTGAATTGACCGCAGTTTGCTGTTTGTTTTGACGGATGGCCTGAATCAATTCATTTTGTGCGCGATCGTATGCCAGCTGAAAATCGCTATCGTCCAAAGCCACCAACACATCGCCTTTTTTCACGACATCCGTATCGTCATACATGACTTTGCGCACCGTGCCGTTCACCTGCGGCGTAATCATCACCAAATGACCGGCCACATAAGCATCTTCCGTTTCTTCTTCATGCTGCCAAAACAGGAAATACGCCAAAGCGACTCCTGCTGCCGCAATAAGGAATAGGAGTGTAACGATAACCAAATTGCGTTTGCGATGCGTTTTAGCGCCGGAAGCGACTACTTCCGGTTCTTTTTGGACATTATTTTTTTCCGATTGAGTATCCATAAGTCCTAACTTTAATTCTGCACATGTGATAACGATATTATTGTCTTGCTGGGTAGCTGACTTATACCATCAGCCCCAATACGAGCGTTTAACGCGCTAAAGGGTCATATTTTATAGTTACACTCTATTCATTACAATAATTTCTTCCGGTAGCAAATGTAAATAAGGTAAGCAAAAGGCCGTCTGAAATCACTTTCAGACGGCCTACGTTTTAATAAAACGTTTATTTCTTATTTAATTTAAAGCCTCCACCCAACTGGGCATTGAGGTTACTCCAAGCTGTCAGATATTCTGCATGGTATTGAACCGCCGACATTTTTGTACGCGCAGCTTCGTCTTGTTTTTGCAAAGCGGTCAAGCCGTTATCCAAACCTGCACGAACACGTCCTTTCGCATTTTGCACAGATTTATCGGCAATATTGACCATCTTATTCCAAGTATCTTGTCGGCTTTTCAGGCTTTGATAGTCGACTACAGCATCTGCCGCCGAACGCATGGCGTTCAAAACGGTTTGGTCATACACGGCAACCTGCTCGTTATATTGGGCGCGTTTGCCCGCCAATTTGGACTGCAGCGCGCCGGAAGTAAACAATGGCAGATTCAAAGCCGGAACAATGCCCAACATACCGGATGTCCGTCCGCGAATCAGATTGAACGCATCAATGTGCGTCATCCCTGCCAAAACTTTTAATTCGATATTCGGGTAAAACTCTGCTTCGGTCGATTTGACGATATGCCATTTCTCCTCAAGCAAGGCTTTTTGCGCCGCGATATCGGGGCGGGCCGCCAGCAAATCCGCCTCAATACGGCTAACCGGCGATGACGGCACAGCCGCCATTTTTTCCGGAATCTGTCCATTTAATACACCCGGTACACGGCCGGTCAATACAGCCAGACTGTTGCGGATTTTCTCATTTTTCTGAGTCCATGCCGATTTTTCAAGCTGTAATTGCTGTTGCGCCATTTCCAGAGCGTGCAAGGCATCGGCAGGAGCCAGCTGCGCTTTAACGCGTTGTTGCATCAGTTTCAATGCTTTATCCGCCAGCTCTATACGCGTATCCAACAAAGCCAATTGTTCTGTCGCCATCTGCCACGCAAAATATTGGGCGGCAACGGCGTGAGCCAACTCGGTGCGGATATGATGAGCTTCATACACCGCAGCCCTGCTTTTTCCTAAAACAGCTTGAATCTGCTCTCGGTTTTTACCCCAAAAGTCGAAAACCAAACTGCCTTGTAAGGCTGCGTGCGCCAAAACCAATGTATGGTCAGTATCGACCATACCGGCTTGAGGTTTGGGTGAAACATAGGTACCGATACCGGTTACACCCAAGCCGACTTGCGGTTTGTTTGCGGCTCCTACAACGCCCAGCTGCGCCTGAGCCTGCTCAAACCTTGCCTTGACGACACGCAGATTGGTAGACGTCTGAATGGCGGAAGCAATCAAATTGTTTAATTTTTTATCTTTCAGCTTCATCCACCAGCCGTCTTGGGCAGTAGCGGCAGATTGGCCTTGCGGCAGCGGATAGGCTGTTGTCTCATCCAAAGGCGACTGTTTGCCGAACGGCGCACACGCCGCCAACAACGAAACAGCGGCAACGCATACGCTTGATTTGACCAAACCTAATTTCATACAGACTCCGTTTATGTGTGCCTGCCGCAGACCATCAGGCCGTCTGTTGTCAATTGCCCAAACGGTTCAACAGTTTACCCAACAGGTGTTGCAGCGTATCATAATCCTCTTTCGTGAAATCTTCCCACGCCTGGCCGCTCTGACGGGCAATTTGCGGCCATACTTCGTGGATGAAGGTCTCACCCGAAGGGGTCAATTTTAGCACAATCTGACGGCGGTCTTTCTGATTGATATAACGCTCTACCCAGCCGCGCTCAACCATGTCGTCCGACAGGCGTGTTGCACTGGTGCGCGTCAAGTCCATCAAGTCGCTCAAGCGCGAAGGCAGGATTTCGCTGTTTGGGCTGACGTAAACCGCCATCAGGGAAAACCACAGGTTTTCATTGATGCCGAACGCTTTCAGGTTTTCGTTCAAATGGCTACTCAAACGTTCGGTTACAATGCGCAACATGCGGGATACTTGGTTTTGCTGCTCCGGAAACTGCGGCAGACGGGTAGAAAGCAAACGCATTGCGTTGACTAATTCGGTTTGTGAAAAACTCATAAATTCCTTCTTTCTGAGTGAATTATTTTATTCGATATCAATCAAAATAAAATATGATGTAATAATTTACTTTAAGATACCAATTACTTACTTTAAGACGTTATACTAATTCAGATGATTATTTTAGTGTATGAAAATCTGATAATCGGTTACATGCTCCTACTAAACGGAGTTTTCTATGCCTAAATCATGAAAATTCGACCATAAAAAAGGCCGTCTGAAACCTTGATGACAACTTTCAGACGGCCTCCATAACGGATTAAAATAAGCTTTTCCACTTAAACCGGATTCAAACCATGAACACTTCCGCCTTTTTTCCCCATATCACCCTTATCGGCGTCGGTTTAATCGGCGGTTCGTTCATGCTCGACCTCAAACGCTTGGGACTGGTGCAAACCGTTACCGGCATCGACACCAATGCCGACAACCTAAATTACGCACTCGAATGCGGCATCATCGACCATGCCTATCCGAATATTTGCGCCGAAAGCATCGGCAATGCCGATTTGGTTTTGATTGCCACACCAGTCTCCGTCCTGCCTGACGTATGCCGCGACATCAAGCCTTTCTTAAAAGAAACGGCCTGCGTTTCCGATGTCGGCAGCACCAAACAATCGGCACTAAATGCCTTCCGCACCCACTTGTCCGAGCGCCTGCCGCAATGTTTTGCCGCCCACCCGATTGCCGGTTCGGATCAAAGCGGCGCAAAATCCGCGCGTTGCGGTTTGTTTCAAAACAGCCGCCTGATTATTACCTTGCACGGCCACGAGGCTTCAGACGGCCTAAGACGGTTGAAAAGCCTGTGGCAGGCGGTTGGTTCGCAGATTTTCACCATGAGCGCCGAAGAACACGACAATATTTTTGCCGCTGTTTCCCACTTGCCGCACTTGACCGCCTTTGCCTATGTCCACGCTTTGTTCGACCATCCGCACGGCAAAGACTACCTCCCCTATGCCGCCACCGGCTTTCGCGACTTTACCCGCATTGCTTCCAGCCACCCTGCCGTTTGGACAGACATCTGCATGGCCAACCGCCCTGCCCTGCTCAAACTGACCGGCGACTTGAAAGAACAATTATCCAAATTGGAACAACTCCTTTCAGAAGGCAACAAAACCGAGCTTTACCGCTATTTTGAAGAAGCCGCACAAATGCGTAATGACTGGCTGAAAAACCGTTAACCCTGTTTTCAGACGGCCTGATGCCTTATCGACCAAACCTTCATCACAATAAAAAGGGCATCTGTTAAGATGCCCTTTTTTTGATTTCTTACGACTTTAACCAACGTTTCACTCAGTCTTTCAAACGGAACTCAGCCGCTCTGGCGTGCGCGGTCAAGCTTTCGCCATGCGCCAACACGCTGGCGGTTTTGCCCAACTTCTGCGCACCTTGTTCTGAAACCTGAATCAGACTGGAGCGTTTTTGGAAATCATATGTTCCCAAAGGAGAAGAGAAACGCGCCGTGCGGCTGGTCGGCAAAACGTGGTTGGGGCCTGCGCAATAGTCGCCAAGGCTTTCACTGGTATAGCGTCCCATGAAAATAGCGCCGGCATGGCGGATTTTTTTCGCCCACTCTTGCGGATTTTCGACCGACAATTCCAAGTGTTCGGGAGAAATATAGTTGGCGATTTCACAGGCTTCGTCCAAATCTTTAGCCAAAATCATTGCACCGCGGTTGCCCAATGAAGCTTCAATAATCGCACGGCGCGGCATGGTTTCGATCAAACGGTTCATGGCCGTCTGAACTTCGTCCAAATACGCTTGAGAAGTACCGATCAAAATCGCTTGTGCAATTTCATCGTGTTCTGCCTGACTGAACAAATCCATGGCCACCCAATCGGCAGGCGTCGTACCATCGGCAATCACCAAAATTTCAGACGGCCCTGCCACCATATCGATACCGACCACGCCGAACACGCGTCGTTTGGCCGCAGCGACAAAAGCATTGCCCGGGCCGGTAATCTTATCGACCTGAGGCACAGATTCCGTACCATAAGCCAAAGCCGCAACCGCCTGCGCGCCGCCGACCGTAAATACTTTGGTTACACCGGCCACAAAAGCAGCCGCCAACACGATATCGTTGCGCTCGCCTTTCGGAGTGGGAACGACCATGATGATTTCTTTCACGCCGGCAACGTGGGCAGGCATGGCGTTCATGATGACGGAACTCGGATAAGCGGCTTTACCGCCCGGAACATAAATACCGACACGGTCAAGCGGTGTAATCTGTTGACCCAAAAGCGTGCCGTCTTCGTCTTCGTAAGTCCACGACTCCATTTTTTGGTGTTTATGGTAGCTTTCCACCCGTCTCGCAGCCGTTTTCAAGGCCGTCTGAATGTTTTCGGGCAAACGCTCAAACGCAGACTGCAAATCGTCTTGCGTCAGGATTAAATCATCGATGATTTGAGCGGATGTGCCGTCAAAGCGGTTGGTATATTCAATCAGCGCCGCATTGCCGCGTTTTTGAACATCGGCGCAGATGTCGGCAACAATACGGTCAATTTCAGGGTTTTGCGCGGTTTCAAAAGCAAGCAGTGCTTTGAGTTCGGCTTGAAAATCAGGGGATTGGGTGTCGAGTTTCTTCATGGTTTGCTCTCTTCCTTGTTTCGTTCCTATTGTTTTCAGACGGCACCAGCCACACACAGGCCGTCTGAACATTATCTTTTCAAAAAGCCTTTTTTCTGCAAAAACGCCAACATATGCGGCCGCACAGGATTACCCAAGGTTTTGGCCAGCGATTCCTTCCAAGGTATAGGACTGCCCTTGCGCAACTCATAATAATCCGCCACTGCCTGATTATAAGCTTCAACCGCCTCGGCATTCAGGCTCGGACAGGCGTTTTCGGCATACACCATTTCCTTAGGCAGGCGCGGCTTGAGCGGTGGGTCTTGGTCAGGATAACCGAGGCACAGCCCCACCAAAGGCACGCAATAATCCGGCAGGTTCAATACGTCCGATACTTTTTGTGCATTATTACGCAGCGCACCGATATACACGCCACCCAGCCCAAGTGATTCGGCGGCAAGCAATACGTTTTGCGCCATAATGCCTGCATCGACCGCGCCAATCAGGGTTACTTCCGCCCAATCAATTTGCGCATCGGGAAACATTGCCTTGTGTTTGGAAAAATCGATGCAAAACAATAAAAATTCTGCACAATGGACAATATAAGGCGCACTTCCTGCCGCTTCATGTATTTCCTGCCTCAGCACAAGGTCGGAGACACGGATTATAGAAACGCATTGCAGATTGTTAGAAGTTGAGGCCTGTTGTCCGGCGCGAACCAGCGTATTGAGGATTTCATCGGCAATCGGTTCGAAAGTAAACCTGCGGATGGAACGATGGGAAAGAATCGTATCGAGTGTCGGTTTGCTTTGCATCATGACAGGGCTTTCAAACTGGGTTGGCAGACAACTTTTGCCAAAAACTTTTCAGACGGCCTTAGCGGCATTTTCAAATGCCTGAATAATCGGATTCAACAGCGCATATTTGGTTTTCAACGCCGCCTTGTTGACCACCAAGCGGCTGGAAATATCAGCCACATGTTCCACAGCTTCCAAACCATTGGCCTTCAATGTATTGCCGCTGGAAACCAAATCGACAATCGCGTCGCTCAGACCGACCAAAGGCGCAAGCTCCATCGAGCCGTACAGTTTGATGATATCCACATGCACACCCTTGTCGGCAAAGTGTTCGGCGGCAATGTCGGGATATTTGGTGGCAATCCGCAAGCGGCTGCCGGGTTTGGATGCAGCGGCGTAATCAAAACCTTTTTTAACCGCAACCATCATGCGGCATGAGGCAATGTGCAAATCCAAAGGTTGATACAGGCCATCTCCGCCATGCTCGATCAGCACGTCCTTACCGGCAATACCGAAATCCGCCGCACCATATTGCACATAAGTCGGCACGTCGGTCGCACGTACAATTACCAAACGGATATTGTCATGATTCGTACCAATAATCAGCTTGCGCGATTTTTCCGGCTCTTCCGCAGGCACAATACCTGCAGCAGCCAACAGCGGCAGGGTTTCCTCAAAAATTCGCCCCTTGGATAAAGCAATCGTTAAAAGTGTGTCGGTCATTTTTCTTTTCCTTTGCCGTATCAAAAGCAAGAAGGCCGTCTGAAATCCACAACCCATTTCAGACGGCCCCAACTACGGTTTTACAATAAAGTTTTCACATCAGCTGCAATCGTTTCCGGCTCGCTGCCGTAAGGCGAGAAAATCGCCACTTCGCCGTTTTTATCAATCAAATATGCACCTGAAGAGTGGTCAACCAAATAGTTTTCGCTGTCTTCTTTTTGGTTGACTTTAGCCGATACCACACGGTATTGCTGTTTGATGACAGGCAGGCTTTGATCGCCGGTAGCCGTCAGGCCGATAAAATCAGGGTTGAACTGTTTTGCGTATTTGCCGATTACTTCAGGCGTATCGCGCTCAGGGTCGATGCTGACAAATACCACTTTCACGTCTTTAGCCTGATCGCCTAATTGTTTCAAAGTATCGCTGTAAGTCAGCAACTCGGTTGGGCATACGTCAGGACAGTGGGTATAACCGAAAGACAGGATGACCACTTTGCCTTTCAAATCGCTCAGGCTGAAAGGTTTGCCGTCGCCATCGGTCAATGTAAAGTCGCCGCCAATGTCTTCTTTGCGCATATCGGTACCACGCGCTTGCACTTTGGGTGCTGACTCACCGGAAGCAGCAGGCGCAGCAGAAGCGGCAGGTGTCGAAGAAGCCTCCTTGGCCTCCTCTTTAGGCTGACAAGCAGCCAGAGCAGCCAATGCAAAAGCACTGAGTAAGAAAGTTCGTGTGACGGAAAGCATAAATTTTCTCCAAAACCGTTTCAAATAAGTGAGGCCAAACAACCGCCCGGCCGATATAAAAACAAAACATCTTCATATTAACGCGTTTAACACATTAAATGTAGCCCTTTTTGCAGATAAATACTGCTTTTTTTGTTTTAAAAATCTGCCTCCCATTTAGATAACCATCAAACACAAAAAGTTTAATTCATTAAAAATCAAACAAATATAAAAATAATCCGATTTTTTTTCAATTACTGCTTTACAAGATTCGAGAACTCGCTATAATGACGACTTCTTCGCTAGCCCAGGTGGCGAAATTGGTAGACGCAGGGGACTCAAAATCCCCCGCCGCAAGGTGTGTCGGTTCGAGTCCGACCCTGGGCACCAAATTTAAAAAACCTCTTGATTCAGTCAAGAGGTTTTTTGCTATTTTTCATTTGCAAAAACCTTCTCCTTACTCAAACTGTCAACAATCCATCCACATCAAGATCAATAAAACAGTTTTTTTATTTCTTTAAAATCAACCTTCAATCTATTTTCCCGTTTCAAATGTTAAAAGATGAAAGATTTTATCTTGATTGAACAGTCGGTTTGCGTTATCTTTTCTACTCTTTTTCACAAACTCTGTGTTCCTTTCCAATTGTTTGGACAGTCTGACTGTCGCCGTATTCCCTCAATGCGCGTACCCTAAATCGCTGCTTGATGGAATTGCATTACAGGTGCTGTGGTGAGGCGGATTGTTCCTATTGGTTAGAAACCGCATAAAAGAGGTCAATATGCAATTATCAGGCGCACAAATCGTCGTGCAAAGTCTCAAAGCCGAAGGTGTTGAATACGTATTCGGCTATCCCGGTGGTGCGGTTATCGAAATCTACGATGCCATTTTCCAACTCAACAAATTCAAGCACATTCTGACCCGCCATGAGCAGGCAGCCGTACATGCGGCAGATGCCTATGCCCGCGTCAGCGGCAAAGTCGGCGTGGCCTTGGTAACTTCCGGCCCGGGCGTAACCAACGCATTGACCGGCATTGCTACCGCGTACAGCGATTCCATCCCCCTGGTCATCATCAGCGGCCAAGTGGGCAATTCCCTCATCGGTACAGATGCGTTCCAAGAAGTGGATACGGTCGGCATTACCCGCCCTTGTGTCAAACACAACTTCCTGGTTACCAATATTGGCGAGCTGGCTGATACGATTAAAAAAGCCTTCCAAATTGCCGCCAGCGGCCGTCCGGGCCCCGTTGTCGTCGATATTCCTAAAGATGTTACTCAAGCGATGGCCAAATTCAGCTATCCACAAGAAGACATCTTTATCCGCTCCTACCAACCGGTTGTACAAGGTCACATCGGCCAAATTAAAAAAGCCGTACAAATGCTGGCTTCTGCCAAACGCCCCATCGTTTACTTCGGCGGCGGCGTGGTATTGGGCAATGCCTCCGAGGAAATGACCCAATTTATCCGCATGACCGGCGTACCCTGTACCGGCACATTAATGGGTTTGGGTGCTTACCCTTCCAGCGACCGCCAATTCTTGGGCATGTTGGGCATGCACGGTACCTACGAGGCCAATTTGGCGATGCAAAATGCAGACGTCGTTTTGGCAATCGGCGCGCGCTTTGACGACCGCGTTGTTTCCGTACCGTCAAAATTCTTGGACAAACCCAAAAAAATCATCCATATCGACATCGACCCGTCCAGCATTGCCAAACGCGTTAAAGTGGACATTCCGATTGTCGGCGATGTCAAAAACGTATTGACCGAAATAATTCATCTGTGGGGCAAACAAGAAACTGCGCCTTCAGCCGACTCATTGGACAAATGGTGGAAAACCATCGAAGAATGGCGTTCGCACAACTGCCTGTGGTTTGAAAACGACAGCGAAATCATTAAACCGCAATACGTTGTTCAAAAACTGGCAGAAATTACCAAAAACTCAGCCATTATTACTTCCGACGTTGGCCAACACCAAATGTTTGCCGCTCAATATTATCCATTCGAGCGTCCCCGCCAATGGCTCAATTCCGGCGGTCTGGGTACGATGGGTGTAGGCCTGCCTTACGCCCTCGGTGCCAAACTGGCGGCTCCGGAACAAGACGTCTTCTGTATCACAGGCGAGGGCTCTATTCAAATGAATATCCAAGAGCTGTCCACCTGCTTCCAATATAATGTCCCCATCAATGTCGTTACATTAAACAATGGCTATTTGGGTATGGTTCGCCAATGGCAGGAGCTGTATTATGGCAACCGCGAATCGGAAACCTATTTCGATTCATTGCCCGACTTTGTCAAACTGGCCGAATCCTACGGCCATATCGGCATCCGTGTGGACAAGAAATCCGACGTCGAAGGCGCCTTGTTGGAAGCATTAAACCAAAAAGACCGTTTGGTATTCCTCGACTTTTTGACAGACAAGAAACAAAACGTACTGCCTATGGTCGGCAACGGCAAAGGTTTGGATGAAATGGTTCTGCCGCCGCATATGCGCGATATTGCAAAAGCGTAAGGAGAAAGAAATGCGACATATCTTATCTATTCTGATGGAAAACGAATCAGGTGCGATGAGCCGTGTGGTAGGTTTGTTCTCCGCACGCGATTACAACATCGACTCCCTGGCCGTAGCCCCAACCGAAGACAAAACCTTGTCCCGTATGACCATTGTTACCCACGGCGATGAGCACGTCATCGAGCAAATCACCAAACAACTCAACAAACTGATTGAAGTTGTCAAAGTGGTTGACTTGAACGAAAGCCGTTTTGTCGAACGCGAACTGATGTTGGTAAAAGTCCGCGCCGTCGGCAAAGACCGCGATGAATTCCTGCGATTGACCGAAATCTACCGCGGCAGCGTTATTGATGTAACAGACCGCAGCTATACCATCGAAATCACAGGCTCTACCGAAAAACTCGACTCTTTCCTCGAAACAGTCGGCCGTGCTCAAATTTTGGAAACCGTCCGCACAGGCGCAGCCGGCATCGGTCGTGGCGAGCGTATTTTGAAAATTTGACGCTGTATCGTTCAGACGGCCTTTTACTTTCTATAAAGGCCGTCTGAAAAACAGTAGGAGACAAACATGTCAAGCATCCAAATCGTTGCATTAGTTACCGTCAAACCCGAATACACCGAGGCTCTGGCTGCCCAGTTTAAAGAATTGGTTAAAGCCAGCCGTGCAGAAGAAGGCAACATCAGCTACGACCTGCACCAAGAAATCGGCAAACCCAACCGTTTCGTATTCGTAGAAAGCTGGAAATCCCAAGCAGCTATTGACGAACACAATGCCAGCGAACATTTCCAAAACTTCGTCAAATCCATCGAAGGAAAAACCGAAACACTGGAAATCGTCTTGATGAACCAAGTCCCCGCTTAACCCCTATTACTTTTAACTCAACCCGGATTATCCGGAACCCTCTTACACTAAGGAAATAAAATGCAAGTTTATTACGATAAAGACGCTGACCTCTCTCTGATCAAAGGCAAAACCGTTGCCATCATCGGTTACGGTTCACAAGGTCACGCACACGCAGCAAACCTGAAAGATTCCGGCGTAAATGTCGTAATCGGTCTGCGCCAAGGCGGCTCTTGGAAAAAAGCCGAAGCAGCCGGCCACGACGTGCGCACTGTTGCTGAAGCAACCAAAGCAGCCGACGTTGTAATGATTCTGTTGCCTGACGAAAACCAACCTATCGTATACAAAAACGAAATCGAGCCTAACTTGAAAGAAGGCGCAGTATTGGCGTTCGCTCACGGCTTCAACGTACACTACAACCAAATCGTACCCCGCGCCGACCTCGACGTTATCATGGTTGCCCCTAAAGGCCCAGGCCACACCGTACGCAGCGAATTCCTGAAAGGCGGCGGCGTACCTTCCCTGATCGCCGTTTACCAAGATAAAAGCGGCAAAGCACGTGACATCGCCCTGTCTTACGCCGCAGCCAACGGCGGTACCAAAGGCGGCGTGATTGAAACCAACTTCCGCGAAGAAACCGAAACCGACCTCTTCGGCGAACAAGCCGTATTGTGCGGCGGCGTGGTTGAATTGATCAAAACCGGCTTCGAAACCCTGACTGAAGCAGGCTACGCCCCAGAAATGGCCTACTTCGAATGCCTGCACGAAATGAAGCTCATTGTTGACCTGATTTACGAAGGCGGCATCGCCAACATGAACTACTCCATTTCCAACAATGCAGAGTACGGCGAATACGTAACCGGCGTCGAAGTCATCAACGACAAATCCCGCGAAGCCATGCGCAATGCCCTCAAACGCATCCAAACCGGCGAATACGCTAAAATGTTCATCCAAGAAGGTGCCGTCAACTATGCCAGCATGACAGCACGTCGCCGTCTGACCGCTGATCACCAAATTGAAAAAGTCGGCGCTCAACTGCGTTCTATGATGCCTTGGATTGCCAAAAACAAACTGGTTGACCAAGACAAAAACTAATCTGTCTTTCGATCAAATAAAACCTGCCCGAGCAATCAGGCAGGTTTTTTATATATTTGCAAACCCAGTACACGATAAATTCCAATTACCAAGGCCGTCTGAAAACACGATAAACAATATTCACAACCTAATTTTATACCCCATATTTTATAGCTATCCCGAAATTCCCTTTTAGAAAAACACATTACCAAAATAAAAGACCGCCTTATGCTTCCACCCTGTCTGTAAAAAACAACGTTTCCCTGCAAAAATCACTCAAAACAAGAGGAAAATTTGTTTTCCTAGGCCATAACCTTTATATTATGGTCATGGAATCGTTGAAAGAGAACGATATCGTAATAAGAAGAACGAATGCTCGCTTCTTCACACTTAAAAAAGGAAAACAGCAATGAAAAAATCTCTGATTGCCTTGACTCTGGCGGCTCTGCCTGTTGCAGCTATGGCTGACGTAACTTTGTACGGTCAAATTAAAGCCGGTGTTGAAGTATCCAAAGTAAAATTGGGTGAACAAACTGCTGCTAAACTGGGTCACGAGAAAAGCTCTAAAACTGCTACTGAAATCGCTGACTTCGGCTCACGTATCGGCTTTAAAGGCCACGAACACTTGGGTAACAACCTGAATGCCATCTGGCAAGTTGAACAAAACACTTCTATCGCCGGTGGCGACAAAGAGTGGGCTTCTCGCGAATCTTTCATCGGTTTGGAAGGTGGCTTCGGTAAAGTTCGTGCTGGTAAACTGGACTCTACTGTTAAAAATACTAGTGACAATGTTGACCAATGGGAAAGCAGCAACGGCGCTTTGAATATGTCTGTATTTACTCGTGTTGACGAACGTGCAGTTTCTGTACGTTACGACAGCCCTGTATTCTCAGGTTTCAGCGCAAGCGTACAATATACTCCTCGTGACAATGCTAACCCTTCTGACAAATACACTCACAACGACGCTACCCGTGACACTTACTACGCTGGCCTGAACTACGAAAACTCTGGCTTCCTCGGTCAATACGCCGGTGGTTTCCGTAAAAACGCCGTTTCTGAAAAAGACGGTCACGTACACCGCTTGGTAGGTGGTTACGATGCTAACAACCTGTTCGTATCTGTAGCTGGTCAATACGCTAAAAACTGGGAAACTTTGGGTGATTACGCTCAAGCCCAATCTAACGGTGTTGTAACTTCTGCTATGCGTGCTGCCGGTACTAACGCTTCTAACGTAGTATTCGGTACTGCTGCTGGCTTGGACAGCCGTCCTGCTGAAACTATCGAAGTTGCTGCTACTGCCGCTTACCGCGCTGGTAACGTAACTCCTCGCGTTTCTTACGCTCACGGCTTCAAAGCTAAAGTTGACGGCGAAAAACTGAAAGGCACTCAATACGACCAAGTTATCGTTGGTGCTGACTACGACTTCTCTAAACGCACTACTGCTTTGGTTTCTGCCGGCTGGTTGCGTGGTGCTGAGTCTGGTCCTCACAAAGTTGAAACCATCTCTGGTTTGGTTGGCCTGCGTCACAAATTCTAATCTTCGGATTAGTATGAAAAAGAGCCTGTTTTATGCAGGCTCTTTTTTTATTCTATTCTCTACCCTCAACGAAAATTAATTTAAGCATTGACATATGAAAAAGGCCGTCTGAAACCAATCGGTTTCAGACGGCCTTTAAGCTATCTATCCTTATTGCTAGATTACAATAAGGTCAACAGACAGGCTGAGACCTTTGCAAAATTCCCCAAAATCCCCTAAATTTCCACCAAGACATTTAGGGGATTTCTCATGAGTACTTTCTTCCAGTAAACTGCCCAAGCCATGATTGCCAAACACATCGACCGTTTCCCACTATTGAAGTTGGATCAAGTGATTGATTGGCAGCCGATCGAACAGTACCTGAATCGTCAAAGAACCCGTTACCTCCGAGACCACCGCGGCCGTCCCGCCTATCCACTGCTATCCATGTTTAAAGCCATCCTGCTCGGACAATGGCACAGCCTCTCCGATCCCGAACTCGAACACAGCCTCATCACCCGCATCGATTTCAACCTGTTTTGCCGCTTTGACGAACTAAGCATCCCCGATTACAGCACCTTATGCCGCTACCGCAACTGGCTGGCGCAAGACGACACCCCGTCCGAACTGTTGGAACTGATTAACCGACAATTGACCAAAAAAGGCCTAAAAGTAGAGAAAGCATCCGCCGCCGTCGTTGATGCCACCATTATTCAGACCGCCGGCAGCAAACAGCGCCAGGCCATAGAAGTCGATGAAGAAGGACAAGTCAGCGGTCAAACCACACCGAGTAAAGATAAAGATGCCCGCTGAACAAAGAAAAACGGCCTCTACAAACTCGGTTACAAACAACATACCCGTACCGATGCGGAAGGCTATATCGAGAAACTGCACATTACCCCCGCCAATGCCCATGAGTGCAAACACCTGTCGCCTTTGTTGGAAGAACTGCCCAAAGATATGACCGTCTATGCCGACAAAGGCTATGACAGTGAGGAAAACCGGCAACATCTGGAAGAACATCGGTTGCTGGACGGCATTATGCGCAAAGCCCACCGCAAACATCCGCTGTCAGAAGCGCAAACCAAACGCAACCGATATTTGTCGAAGACCCGTTATGTGGTCGAACAAAGTTTCGGTACGCTGCACCGTAAATTCCGCTATGCGCGGGCAGCCTATTTCGGTCTGCTCAAAGTGAGTGCACAAAGCCATCTGAAGGCGATGTGTTTGAACCTATTGAAAGCCGCCAACAGGCTAAGTGCGCCTGTTGCTGCCTAAAAGGCGGCCCGGATGCCTGATTATCGGGTGTCCGGGGAGGATTAAGGGGGTATTTGAGTAGAATCAGTGGATATGTGAAACAAAAACAGCCGAAAACCTTTATTTAGGTTTCGGCTGTTGGGGAAAAGGAATTTTGCAAAGGTCTCAGGCTTTATTTTTCATTCAAAATCTTACCGACAATCTCGCCCACATCCTTGGACAAACCTTCTTGTGCATGGATTCGTTGCAATTCTTTGGTCATGACGGCTTTGCGGTTGGCTTCCAATTTGTTGCAGATGTTGAAAGCCTGCACCAGTCGAGCAGCAACTTGCGGATTAAAACGGTCGATTTCCATCACTTTATCGGCTATAAAGCGGTAGCCGCTGCCGTCTTCTGCATGGAAGTGCGGAATATTGCGGCTGAAGCTGATCAACAAAGAACGGGCTTTATTCGGGTTTTCGATGCTGAACTTAGGATGTTTCAAGGCCGTCTGAACTTGCTGTAAAGTATCTTTACGGCGGCTTGAAGCAATCAGGGCAAAGTATTTGTCCATTACCAAAGCATCATCGGCGAATTTATCGGCAAATTTCGTCAACAAACGATCGCGGATTTCGCTTTCATTGCTGTTGATTGCGGATAAGATACCCCACTCGTGGGTCATGTTTTGCGCCATTGCTTCGTAATTCTCCGCAACGTGTTCGATATGCGCTGCATCAGCACGAAGGATAAATGCCCTGCAAGCATTGCGCAAGGTACGCCAACCTGCCAATTCCGGGCTGTATTCATAACGAATGGCGGCATCAGCCTGATTTTCTTGCTCGGCAGCCTGACGGTTCAGTTCGCGCCATTGAGGCAGGAACTTGACGGCAACGGCATTGAGCAAGGCTTCGCGCGCTTGATGAACTTGAATCGGGTCAATATTTTCTTCTTCCGCCCATACATCGGTTTCAGACGGCATTTGCAGCAAAATGGCGCGGAATGCCGGGTCGAAATCACCGGAGACCACCAAAGCCAAAGCATCCATCAATGCTTTGTGTTCAGGCAAAGGACGGCCTTCTGCCAATGCCTGACGGTTGGCGTTAATGGCGCGATGATACAAGGTTTGAGCAGCTTCCCAGCGAGCAAACTCATTTTCATCTGCCGCCAGTAAAGTGGCCAATTCTTGCTCGCTGTACGGATAGTTCAAGGTAATCGGCGCAGAGAAATCACGCAGCAGAGACGGGATAACCGGCTCATTGACGCCGCCCAATACAAAAGTCTGCTCGGCTTCAGTCAATACCAAAACCGCCTCTTTCACCCGTTTACCTTGATATTCAAACTCAACCGCTTCGCCTTTTTCATTCAGCAAACCGGTTTTGACCGGAATCATCATCGGCTGTTTGTCCGCCATATCGGGCGTAGCCGGAATAGTTTGTTTGATCGTCAATTCAAACGCTCCATCTTTCAGACGGCCTTGAGCATCTAAAACCGGCGTACCGGCTTGGCTGTACCACAAGGCAAACTGATCAAGATTGATACCGTTTGCGTCTGCCATTGCGGCACGGAAATCATCACAAGTCACAGCCTGACCGTCGTGGCGTTGGAAATACAACTTCATGCCTTTTTGGAAGCCCTCTTCTCCGAGCAAGGTGTGATACATGCGCACTACTTCCGCACCTTTTTCATAGACGGTCATGGTGTAGAAGTTGTTCATCTCTTCATAGCTGGCCGGGCGGACAGGATGCGCAGTCGGGCCTGCATCTTCTGGGAATTGGAACAAGCGCAGCATACGGACATTGTCGATACGGCGTACCACACGGCTGGCCCGGTCGCCGGAAAACTCTTGATCGCGGAAAACGGTCAAACCTTCTTTCAGCGACAATTGGAACCAATCGCGGCAGGTCACGCGGTTGCCCGTCCAGTTGTGGAAATATTCGTGGCCGACAACAGATTCGATGCCTTCAAAGTCGGTATCGGTCGCGGTACGGCTGTTGGCCAGCACAAACTTGGTGTTGAAAATATTCAAACCTTTGTTTTCCATTGCGCCCATATTGAAATCGCCCACGGCAACGACCATGAAAATATCCAAGTCGTATTCCAAGCCAAAACGTATCTCGTCCCATTTCATCGCATTTTTCAACGATTCCACGGCAAAACCGACTTTAGGTTTGTCTGTCTCAGTGGTGTAGAACTCGATTTTGACCTTACGGCCGCTCATGGTTGTAAAATAATCTTCCGTTACCGCCAAATCGCCTGCCACCAAAGCAAAGAGATAGCTCGGTTTGGCAAACGGGTCTTCCCATTTCACCCAGTGACGGCCGTCTGAAAACTCGCCGCCATCAATTTTATTGCCGTTAGACAGCAACACCGGATAGCGTTTTTTGTCTGCAACGATGGTGGTGGTAAATTTAGACATGACATCCGGACGGTCGATGTAGAAAGTAATTTTGCGGAAACCTTCCGGTTCGCATTGGGTAAACAGATTGCCACCGGAAGCATACAGACCCATCAGCGATTTGTTCTCAGCCGGCAAAATTTCGGTTTCTACTTCCAGCGTGAAGTTTTCAGACGGCACGCCGGCAATCGTCAGTTTTTCGTCTTCCAACACATAATCTACGACCCGACCGTTTACTTTCACAGACAGCAGTTTTGCCGAACCATCCAATACCAATGGCTCCCCTGCTCTTTCAGGTTGAACGGTCAGACTAGATTTGACGATGGTTTGCGGTTCTAAAATATCGAAATGCAGGTCGGTTTTCAGAATACGGTACGCTGGCGCGGCGTAGTCTTTCAAATAATGGATGGTTTTGCTCATTTGTTCTCTTTCAGAGTCATGCGGTAAATAGATGAAGCATATCGTTTCAGATAGCCTAAATTCAAGTGTTTTCAGAAAAAAAGGCCGTCTGAAACCTAAAATTTCAGACGGCCTCCCTATTCAGGCAGCAAATCTAGTTGCCTGTCATTGCCAACTTACCACTGATACAGCGCACCGGCACCGACACCGACATGACCGTCGGTATTGGCCGAGAAGTTGCCTTTGACAATCCAGTTGCCGCCGTCGCTCATCGCAGACACGCCGATGGCCATGGCAGACTGACCACCGTAGTAGCCGCTGCCGACACCGATACCGGTCGCACCCGGACGGGTTACTTGCGGAATCGAGCCTTGGGCAATCGCACCGGCCACACCCGCGTAGGCTTTCTTACCTACTTGGTTGATGTTGTTTTGCAATTCGTTGCCCAAGCCAATCAACTGGTTCACGTTTGCCGCGTCTGTACCGTCTTTACCCGGAGCCACGTTGGTAATGCGTTGGCCGCCGTTGTTCAGACCGACAGGAGACAATTTGACTTGGTTGTTCGGATTGCTTTCAGTCGGTGCAGCGATGGTTACGCCATCGTTGTTGACCACGGTATTGCCTGCGGTCAGACCGTCTTTGTTCAATGCAACTTTATCGCCAACTTTCACGCCGTCATTGTTCATCACAGTATCGCCTGCTTTGAAGGTATCGGCATTCACTGTCTTCACGCTAATCTCGTCAGCCAACTTCAGTTGAGCGCCACCGGCTACGGTTTCG
>NZ_KV799680.1:21745-23194 GCF_001810035.1 Neisseria sp. HMSC058F07
TGCTTTCAAGCCGTCTTTGTTCAATGCAACGTCATCACCAACTTTCACACCATCATTGTTGACAGTAGTATCACCGGCTTTCACGCTGTCAACGTCCAAGTCTTTATCGGTAGCAACTTCATAAACAGTCTGACCTTTGTCACCTGTTTTTTCCGTCACAACGATGTTCTTACCTTGAACGACTTCAGTCTTAGATGCAGCGGCAGCTTGTTTTAGTTGGGAAACATTGACTGCATCGGTGTCATCCGTACCGGCCGCAACGTTGGTAATCTTATTGCCGCCGTTGTTCAAGCCAGCTTTGGTCAAGTTGACATCGCCTGCTTTCAAGCCGTCTTTGTTCAATGCAACATCATCGCCAACTTTCACACCGTCATTATTCATCACGGTATCGCCTGCGGTAACGCTGTCGACTTTCAGGTTTTTATCGGTAGCCACTTTGTAAATGGTTTGGCCATTGGCACCGACATCCTGAGTAACAACAATGTTATCGCCTTGAACGACTTCGGTCTTAGCCGCAGCCGCAGCTTTGTTCAACTGGGCAACATTCACCGCATCAGTATCATCGGTACCGGCTGCAACATTGGTAATCTTGTTGCCGCCGTTGTTCAAGCCGGCTTTAGTCAGATTGACATCGCCAACTTTCACGCCGTCAGTATTGACTGTGGTATCGCCGGCTTTCACGCTGTCAACTGCCAAGTCTTTAGCCAATTTGACTTCCAACTTATCAGAGCCATTCGCTACAACGCCGATATTGCCGTCTGAAAGTTTGGCTGCATCGGTTTGACCGCCAACAATATTCAGCTTCGTACCCGGTTTGCGTTCAACGTCTTTGCCGCTGTCTCCGCCGAAAGTCAAAGGCAGATTGGCAGTTGCATTAACGGCTTTGATTGCATCGTGGATGTTGTTCTCACCAGTACCGCCAATATCGGTCATGCTGATGTTGCCGCCATTATTGGCCGCATTACCACCCAATACATTCACCAACTGATCTTGGGCCGCATTCAACTGCTCTTCAGTCGCCGCACGTTTGCCTTTGGCAAAGTCGCTGCCGCCCAAAGTCGTATTGCTCAAGCCGCTGACTTCGCCTTTGTCACCATCGATTTTCACCGGAGCCGCTTGACCGACATTCAACACATCGGCCAGTTTTAGCTGTGCACCACCGGCTACGGTTTCGCTGATGATGTTACTGTCGCCTTTAACGTTGATGGTATTGCCCAACGCATAGTTGTTGCTACCGGTCGTACCGCCGAAGTTGATGCCTTTGGCAATCGTCGCGGCGTTGTTGGCTACGTTTTGGTTGGTTGCGTACAACTGGCTGCCGTTGACGGCATCTTTGCTGTTGGCATTGAGATCGCCATCTGCTACGTTGGTTACTTTGTTGCCCGCATTGTCCAAGCCGTCTTTAGTCAGGTTTACCTTGCCTGCTTTCAAGCCGTCTTTGTTCAATGC
>NZ_KV799680.1:23294-23559 GCF_001810035.1 Neisseria sp. HMSC058F07
TTGGTTGGTCGCAAACAGTTGGCTGCCGTTGACGGCGTCTTTGCTGTTGGCGTTGAGGTCGCCGTCGGCTACGTTGGTCACTTTGTTGCCGGCGGCATCGATACCAGACTTGGTCAGGCTAGGACCGCCTGCGACGGTCACACCGTCGTTGTTAACGGTGGTGTCACCGGCTTTGACACTGTCTACAACCAAGTCTTTGTTCAGCTTGACAGTCACTTTATCGTCTTGGGCTTCGGTGGTGATGTTGTCGTCGCCGGCAACGGTC
>NZ_KV799681.1:0-293 GCF_001810035.1 Neisseria sp. HMSC058F07
ACGCCGGCAACAAAGTGACCAACGTAGCCGATGGCGACCTCAATGCCAACAGCAAAGATGCCGTTAACGGCAGCCAACTGTTTGCGACCAACCAAAACGTAGCCAACAACGCCGCCAATATCGCCAAAGGCATCAACTTCGGTGGTACCACCGGCAGCAACAACTACGCATTGGGTGACACCATCAATGTCAAAGGCGACAGCAACATCATCAGCGAAACCGTAGCCGGTGGCGCTCAGCTGAAACTGGCCAAAGACATCACTGTTGACAGCGTCACCGCAGGCGACAGCAAA
>NZ_KV799682.1:0-2867 GCF_001810035.1 Neisseria sp. HMSC058F07
CGCCGCAATATTAGTGCTGTCTGCCTTGGCATCCTGTTTGGTGTGATAAGAGAGCTTGACCGCGTGCAACTCCTCTTTAAGATCGTCGATACGCTTGTCCGCCTCTTTCAGGCGGCTTGAAATGCCGTTGACCCAAAACCAAAACGCCGCTGTCGCAATCGGCCACAGGGTCCTAAATCCAAATTCAAAATCCATTTAAAACCCCTTTAAACAGGCACATCGCCAAATACGATACGCACCGCATAGCCTTCGGGATTTCGGCTCGCCGCCTCGACCTTTTGGCCGTCAAAAAAGACTGAGTAATATTTCCGCAAAATACCAATCACATTAGCAGGGGCGGTCGCCGAAAACTCCACACAAAAGGTCGTCTGGAAATCCTTATCCATACGCACTGCGTACTCAATGCCTGCCTTATCCAACAGGTCGGAAACATGAATGACAAACGGCTCTTGCTCGCGTGCGCGGCTCAATCCCAGCTCTAAATCCGCATGGCGGCAGGCGACCGTACGTTGTACCAACTCACGATAAGTCGTCATCGCGCGCCCTCCGAACCGTCAACTTCCGCTTGACTGTTGACCCAGTCGCGCCAAGCCTGATTTTGATTTTCCAGTTCGGCAACATAGCCGCCAAACTCAGCGGCGTGTTCCAACAGCGTGGCCGTTTTGCCGTCTTTCGGCGGATTCGGGCGTACCGGCGCGACCATCAATGCGGCAGGCGGTGTCGGCATGACCGCCTTTTCGACAACCTTAATTTCCGTAGCCGAGGGCGCGGTTGTAGAGCTGCAGGCCGTGATGGCCAAAGCCGTCAATACAATTACCGCTTGCATTTTTACGGTCTTGAGTAAGGACATTTTCGATTTCCTTTTTATTTTCCGTTTTCAGACGGCTGACTTCCGCCTGTTTTTTCGCCAAAGCCATGCCGACGGCGTGCGCCTTAACTTCATATTTTTTAGCTTCCGCGCGTGCCTGTTCCAATTCGCGCGCATAGTTTTGAGCCGACAACAGCAGGGCTTGCGCCTTATCGTGCTCCATCTTGTCGATGACCGCCTGCTGTTTGGCAAAGGCCGACTTATATCCTTGATGGTGTGACACCGCCAAACCCGTGCCGATAAGTGCGATGATGGCAATCGGCTGCCAGTTATTCGCCAGCAGTTTCACGAGATTCATTCTCGACCTCCTGACGTTTGACGCTGACAAACGAGCGCGCCACCGCATAGCCGCCGACAATGCCCAAATACACCGCCCAAATTTCCGCCGATGGATCGGGCAACATCACAAACTTAAACGTCCCCGCCGCGCATGCAACGTTTGCCCATAACTTCGAATGTGAAATGCCTCCTGTCGCGGGGTTTTTGAAAATGTCAAAAATGCGCATCTTAATAACCATCCCAACCGTCAATCATATTTCTTACTTTCTCGCCTTGCGTTTACGCGCCGCACGTTTCGCGGCTGCCACGCCTGATTTACCCAAGCGCAGGCTCGGATGTTGTTTCAAAGAGCCTACCCGAACAGGGCTTGGCGTGATTTTGATTTCAGGTAACGGCGGTACGCCAAAACCGTTTTTTAACTTTGCACAATAGGCAATAGATAAAGCAATCAAAGACTTTTTCATACCTTCACCGCTCCCAATTCCATCGCAATCGCGTCCGCAATCGCGCGGCAGATGCCCCATTTAGTAGTCTTAAACAAGGCCAAATCAGTGTCGTTACTGATAAAAAACGGCTCAAACACAATGCCGCCGGCTTGTGCATAAGCCAGGCGCGAATGCTGGCCCGCATTGTCGGGTTTAAAGCCGTCTTCGCCGCGCAGTTTCCAGCCGGTAGCCTTCGCAACAGCCTTGCTCAGCACCTGACACCAGCGTTTGTTTTTGACGGTACTCAACGCCTCAATGCCCGTAGCTGCTTTGCTGACGGCCGCATTGGTATGGAACTCAATCGCCAAATCCGAGCCGCGAATCAGTTTTACAGCCTCGCGCAGCGGCATATTGCCTTTGCCCGTGCCGTCGGTTTTAACGGTCAAGCCGTAGTCATCGCGCAAAATAGATGCCACGATGTTGCGCATATCCTGCGCCAAGTCCGCCTCACGGTCGGAGCCGTTGACCGCGCCCGGGTCGGTGTTGCTGTGGCCGGCGGTTAAAGTTACAGTTTTGCCCATAAACATCTCCGAAAATCAAATCACAATTTATTTTCAAAACCTTATTTAACCTTTTCAGACGGCATAAGACGGTCGGCACAAATGCACTTACTGTTCCGCAGACAAAAAAAAGCCCTGCAAAAAGCAGGGCAAAGGTCCACTCACAAGAAACACACAACACAATTACGCCGCAAATAAATCCGTCTGCGCTCTTGCCGCCGCCTCGCGGTCGGCCTCTTTCAAAATGTATCGGATATTGCGCGTAGACAGCCGATGAGCCAACACCAGCTCGCGCACAATAACCAAATCGCTCAAACCCTCCGCGCTCATCGCATCATACTGCCGGCGGATAAATCGATTGCGCAGCTCGCGCATCGCGTCCCAGCAGCGAGGAATGGCTAAGAAAGACTGACCGGCATAGGCTCGCTCCAATCGTCCCGCAGCCTCCTCGCCGATGTCCTCGACCAGTTGAGCGTGTAAGATTCGGCTCTGGCGCGTATTGCGCCGGCGGTTGGAAATCGGGTAATTCGTCCCGCCCCAAACCTTGACCATGTGAAACGCCGCTTCCAGCCCGATGACCGTAATCATCGCCACCACGCTCTGCGGCAGAAGATGTTTCACATCCTCAAAATCCTGCTCTGTCATTTCCCAACTTACACTCATTCCTATTCCTCCTTCTTCTTTCGGTTCGCCGCAATCTGCAAAGCCGCCACCAGCTTGTGCATATTGCCGTCG
>NZ_KV799682.1:2967-3784 GCF_001810035.1 Neisseria sp. HMSC058F07
CAGCAGCAGGGCTTCGATTTTCCGCATCATCGGATCGGCAGAGCTTCGGCGGTTCGGACGACGGCCTGCCGTTTTCTTCGGCGTAAACCCATGTTGGCGTAAATCCTCGACCACGCGTTCCAACTCAGGAATACTGCACTCCGTACACGACCGCTTGCCCGTCACACGCTCCAACACCGCGCGATAGGTACCGTCATCCAAGCCCAGCTCCTTTTGAGCGATTTTAATTTTAGCAATCAACGCACGGCGCATTATTCCTCCAATACAACATATAGTATAAATTAGCGCATATTATACCAATAAAATACAATATATAGTATTAAGCCGCTGTTTTTTTTTGCGAAACTGACAGCACAAAAAAAGGCCGTCTGAAACAGGTTTTAAACCCTATTTCAGACGGCCTTTAATCCATCTTTAAAAGTCCCAGCCTTCCATCATTCCTGCCAACATACTAACCACTCCTGATTATATTGCTTCATGATTCATTGCGGAACTTTGGCGTTTTGCGCGCCGCGATGGTCAGCGGTTCGCCCGTTTTCGGATTGTGTCCCTGACACTCGGCGGATTAGGCGGCGTGAAACGTGCCGAAGCCGACCAGCGTAACGTCTTTTCCATCTTTCAATTCTTGCGTTACCACGCTGACAAACGCATCAACAAACTCCGCTGCATCGCGTTTGCTCAATTCCGCCTCGTCGGCGATGGCTTGGATTAATTCGGATTTATTCACTTTTGACTCCTATTTAGATTTAAATGCGGCAGACCGTGCCGCGCGGGTTATGAATTTGCAATTTCAGACGGCCTTTAATCAAGCTTTAAA
>NZ_KV799682.1:3884-8809 GCF_001810035.1 Neisseria sp. HMSC058F07
ATAGCCTCTTTTTCTCCTTCTTTCACTTTTTCCCACACGAGAAAAGCGGTTTCTAATTTTCGGTTGGCGTTTTCGACTTGAGCGTGGATGTAGAAGGAATCGCGTGCGGCAGTTCTTAAAAATTCCAGCTCATCGGTATTTAAATTTCCGTTTTCCATCACGACATCTCCCGCTTTGACATACCTTGTATAGCCCCAATCTTTCCAAGCATATCAATAACATCTTGCACAGCAATCCAAGTTAATTGAGCAGGAGTGCCGCCATCTCGGATAAGGAGATCTCCATGAGGTACATAGCTAACTTTACCATTAGGCAAATCTTCAATTTCAATCACAATTTTCGCCATCACGCCAACTCCTGCTCAGTAGGCTCAATCACAAAATCCTCAAGCCCCGACACAATCTTAATTCCCGGCACTTGGCCGTCTGAAAAACGCTCTTTTTGATTCAGGATGGCATCTTTGTCGATTTCCTTTTTTGTGCGGACAAACTCGGCAAAGGCGGATTTCTCCGAGAGCCACGCCAAGACGGCAGCCACGCCCGTTACCTTGACGGATGGCGGACGGATGCGCCATTTAATCAGGCCGGTAGTAAAGTCCACTGTTTTGGTTTTACCGTTTTCCGTCAGCTCGTCCTTATGTGCCTCGCAGTATGCGGCCACACGTTCGGTCAGGCTCATGATTTCGGCACACATCGGCGCGGCTTTGGCGGCATATTCTTCTTCGATGACCGCTTTTTTGTCTCCGGCTTCGGTTTCCAGGCGTTTGACTTCGCGCTGCAAATCACCAATTTTGCGGATAAACGCAGTAACTTCCGCTTTGTCTTGTGCCGCTTCGATCGCGGGCTGTTTGATTCGGGTTTTAGCCATTTGCTTTTTCCTCCAGTTTGTTGAGTAGTTGATATACTTCGCTTGCTTCAAATCCTTTAGTTTCAGCAAAACTGATAAAGGCATCCCAGTCTTGCTCTAAATATTCGTCCAATAGACGGTACTCGTGCGGTTCAATCATGATGTTTTCCTTTAATCTTGATCTGATAAGTCTCGTAAAATTTGACTTAAAAAATTCTCGTGGAGTGCTGTTTGCCTTTTTCTCAGATAGCCTGCTGCAGCATGTCCGGCAAAGATTGCAGGAGTTTTTTCACTATCATCTCCCAATCCTTTGATTTCAAAATCAAATAAGCTTTTGGTACTATCTTTAATAGTAATAATGACTTTAGCCATTTTCTTTTTCCTTTCTTAGTTTACTTTTCGGTCTGCATCTCTCAACTGTCTTGCCAGTTGCAATGCTTTTAAATTAGTGACAGCAGCCTTGATAAATCCTTCCGTATCTCGGGCGGCATCACTGCATACGCTGTCTAAAAATTCCGTTGTCAACGCAGCCATCAGGTCGGGAGCTTGATACTCACCGTTTATCTTGATTTCGGGCAACTCGACGCGACACTTCCCATTTTCCGCAATGATTTTAAAAACATACTCTTTCATTTCACTTACCTTTCTTGTTTAAAACATCTTTCACTTCCGCCATTTTCTGACGGCCTTTTTCCTTATCCGGCGCGGGCTTTGCCAGCATCGCCCTTGGTATCAACCGTGGCGGCAGGTTGCGGAGCAGTTCGGCGGGGTGCGGCCATGTTTCCGCCGCCTGCAATACCTTAAACCCCGTCTGAATCCGTATCGGGTCATACTCCGGCGAGACGATTTCTTTTTTCTCCATCAGTTTCCGATACCAAATTTCCGCAACTACCGGCATATCCTGCGCTGCCGGTCGGTTGGGTAGATTGAGCGCGGCAAGCAATGTAAAACCTGAAGCGATTTCTCGTTTCGCCCAATCTTCTCCTGCCCATTCGCCCAAGGCTGCCACACCCTGCCGCAGCTTGGACGGTGCGCCGCCTTCGCCCCCTCTCCCCGTGGGAGAGGGCTGGGGAGAGGGCACCCCCGAACCCTGCCACTGGCTGATAATCTCCAGCAAATAACCATGCGACTTTAAGGGCAGTTTCAGACGGCCTTGGTCGCGGGCATTAACGGTTTCATTAAAACCGTGAATCCAAGCCTCGGTAGGAGCGGGGAAACAAACCCCGTCGCGTGCCGCCTCCTGCGCCTTAATCATCGGCAGCAACTCATTCAGCAGTTTTGCGGTACGCGCCCAAGAGAGCTGGGACTTGGCGGGGCGGAACAAACCGATATACCGTATCGCCGCCTTGCCCAATTCCACATCCATCTCCAACACAGCCTTTAATACCGCTGATGCGTCTGCGTCATTGATTAAGCTGTCCAGGCTATGCACCGCCCCGCAGTTCGGGCATTTGATGTTCATGACTCGCTCTCCCATAATGTTCGACGTTCAACCGTCTTAACGGTCTTGACGACTTTCCGTTCCCATCTTCCGCAGTGTCGGCATTTGCGTGATTGTTTATTGGCATAGACCCATTTGTGATGCCATTTAGTTAATGCACACACTCCGACACGTTCGTATTCATTCCATTTGACTTCAGCGACAACCTCCGCTTCAGTGGTTCTAACAAAACAAAAAGTCTCAACTTTTTCGGAGCCGTAACAAATCCTGCTGCCAATAAAATCTTCAAGACCGTCATCAATAAACCAGCCGATATACCAGTCAAATCCATCTTTAAACTTAACAATTCGTGGATAAGCTCCTAAAGTTTCAATCAGTTTGGATTTTTTCTTCAAAAATCGAAAAATATAGTCAATGTATTTAGGGTCTTTTTTCGGGTTGAATTTTTTGATGTTCATTGTTTATCCTTCCAAACATCACCACCAGCCTGTACATTTCCATTGCCTTTTACAATCTGAACATTACCTGCCAAGTGATTTTCAAGTTCAGCTTGTTTATCGATCCATGCTTTAAGCTCTGACCAAGTTTCAAACTTAGTTCGCTTGTCACGAATCAACCTGCCCAACTTAATGCCCAGATAAGACAAAAACATCAAACCGCTGATAAATGTCCAAAACACTGAGGCTGACCAATGGCTGATATACACACAAAAACTCAACATCAACCCCGTGAAAACATCCTTGATGATGCTTTCCAAAACACTTTCACTTGCGTTGTACGCGATAAAGTTTTTACTTCTGATTTCAATCATTTAACCACCCCAAGAATCGCCAAAAACGCCACAAGGACAACAATCAACCCAAAAAACATACCGCAGGCATCCAAAACAACAGCTTTAGTCCGCTGCTTAAACCAGTTTTCAATCAGGCTCATCAGTGCCAAAACCACCAGTGCCAAACCAATCAGCCCGCAGATCAAGAGATAAATCATCATTCCAATGCTCATGACGCTTCTTCCTTCAAAAACGTTATCCAATGTGTCTGTGTTTGGTTTTGCTTATGCTTCATGCTAACGTGCCCAATAAGTGGTTCTACGTTAGTCAGAGCAAGAATCTCTTTCACAGGGATTTGATTTTCACTCCACTTAAAAATCAATATGCCGTCAGGACGCAATACCCGGAAACACTCAGCAAACCCTTTACGAAAATCTTCTCTCCACTCATTGCCCAACACCCCGTATTTTTTTGCAAGCCAAGATTTTTCTCCCGCTCTTTGTAAATGAGGCGGATCGAAAACCACTACTGCGAACGTGTTGTCAGGAAAAGGGATATTTGTAAAATCCATAACCACATCGGGATTAATTTCCAGTTTGCGCAGATATTTCCGGTCTTTCAGTAGATGGATTTCTTTGCGTTTATCGCCGAAAACAGCTTCAGGGTTATTTTTATTGAACCACATCATCCGGCTGCCGCAACACGGGTCTAATACCTTCATCACGCTTCCTCCCATAAAGTTATCGCCTGAGCCAAAGTTTCCGCCTCCGCCGTTTTCCACATCCCGTCCGGCGCACGCGCAACGATTACAAAGCCTTCACCGTCCTTCTTCATGATCATCAGCTCGCCACGGTCTTCGACCCATTCTGCAATTTCTTTTTGATTCATTTTTGCTCTCCAATTTGTTTCACGCCGTCTGTACCATTCATGGCATGATGTAACTGCACTTGTTTACCCGATTCCATTCCTTGAGCTAATGCCCCATATTCCATCTTTGACCCTTGGAGAATTGATGATTTCGCATCCCTTGTTTTCGCTTCGACCATGTCCGGAAGTTCTTTTTTTTGTATCCGTCCATAACGGCTTTTTCTTCATCGGACATCTCAAATTTTTTGACTATCTTCCAAGCACCCATAATCCAACCATTGCAAAATTGGTCGGCAAGATAAGTTCTATGTGCTTGCTTTCTTGCTCGGCAGTTTTTTAAAAATTTGCGGCGTTCGGCAGAAATCTGCCGATAAACTACATCAAAGGCATAGGCTGAGATTTCTGCTCTATTTCCAATGCCGTAAAACATCATCGTCTTCCCACGTTGGTAAGATTGGCACCCAAATATATCGGCAATCATATTTGCAACGCCCCATTGCCAATCTGCTAATTTAAAGGCCATTCTCCGATCAGCTCTTTGTTCAGAGACTTCAGATAAAGCAATATCCACAGCATTGACTTCATGCCTCTCCATTAAAGCCTGCGCTTGCTTTAACGCCTGTGCGGCCTCGTGTTCATTTGCCGACTTACTCAAAGCCAAGCATTTCTTGATTTTGTCTAAGACTTTCTCTTTATTCATCTTAAATCCTTTTAAATCAATACCTTACATTTTCAATAAGGCAAAAAAATATAGAGCAACATCAACGCCTTACCGTTTTAATTGTCGTCATACCCGTCATGGCATTTGCCTATCATGTGCAACACAACGATTCGGGCCAGCATTTCAAGCCAAATCCCCAGCAACACCAACACAGCCAATCCGACAACAAACCAAATCATTTTTTCTCCTCCTTCTTCTCGGCAGGCCGTTTAAAACGCGCCTGATATTCCTCGATTTCACGCTCTCTATTTTTTTGCGCCATTCGCGCCGTCGCACGC
>NZ_KV799682.1:8909-16716 GCF_001810035.1 Neisseria sp. HMSC058F07
CGTACTCATCGACTCGTATTGCTCGCCCAAGGCTTTTGCCTCCAAATCCGCCAGACGCTCGCGGCGCGACATTTCCAACTTTGCCGCCGACACCACCGGCTTAGAGCAGCTGTGCAGCATCGTTCCCACCAAAACCGCCCAAAACAACAACCAAAAAGCCAAACCGATCCACTTGGTTTTCCGTTCGCAAAACAAATTAGACATTTTCCTATTTCCTTATAAATCAATTACTTAATATTTTTTCAAGGCAAAAAAATTATTGCGTACCCAATCCGCCTTAACCTGCGCCGCCCATTCCTTGGCTTCCTCTTTGCTCTCGAAGCGTTTCCGCAGTCGGCGAATTTGCAACCATGCGAAGCCTTCTTTCCGCTTGCCGCGTACATCAGCCCGCCAAATCTTCCGCCGTTTATGGGTTTCATAATCGTGCCAAGTGTCCTCATAGACTCCGGCGTGTACCGCATATTCGTGTCTCATTTCAGCCAACCTTTTTACGCTTTTCGCATGGTTTAATTTCACACTTTTGACATGCCCGCCAGTGCTGCATTTTGATAGGGTTATGCGTCGGAGCGGGGGAGAGAGAGATTTCAATACATTCGGCTCGTTCCATCCGCCGACCTTCAAACGGACACATCACCTTGCGAAATACATCCGCCACTTTCGCAGCAACTTTGTCTGGCTTGCCGTTGTATTTACCGTTCAAAATCAGACTGATGCTTGTCGCGCTGTATCGGAGTTTTGCCGCAGTCTTCATCAGTCCGTCTTTCTCGACCTCTTCCTTCAAAACCGCGTACCAATCTTCTTTCATATAATCTTTTTCATTCATAATCAGGAACCTCCCTTAATACAATTTCGTTTATATTTGGGTCATACACCTCTCTGACAGCCAGAAGCTGCGGTGCTTTCGACCCTGTATTCTTCAAAAGGACAAACGATTTTTTCCGAGCGTTGCCCGTATTTTTCAGATAACCCGCCGCTTCAAGGTGTTGAGCATAAACCTTGGCCATACTGCGGCTGACAGGGTGTGTCATATTGACGTGGGCCGTCAGGCTGTCCAAGTCAAAGGTTTTCAAAATCCGCATCGTCCGCCACAAGGCTTCCGTTACCGGACATTTCAACGGCTGACCGTCATCAGACAAGCGGGGCGCATCAACACCCGCATCCCGCTCCAGTCGGTATCCGTACGGTCTGCAAAAGTCCGAACCCTTCTGTATCGACACAAACCCGCCTTTATTAAGAGCTTTCAGATACGCGTACACCGTATTCCCGCTCAGTTGGCAGGCTTTGGCGATTTCAGAGACCGTCTGAAGCCTGTCCTTATTGCCCCGCAGACAGTTCCAAATCTCTTGTCGGCGGTTGCGGGGCTTCGTCAATGTCGTCATGCTCATAATTTGACCCCGCGTTTAGGTGCTTCGCCCTTGTACAGGTCGGCTTTCGCACAAATCTCGCGCGTTACCGTATCCAAGCCTTGCTGGTTGGCAAGCTCCAACAGATTGACCAAATTGACCGTTACGCGGCGTACCGAGCCGTGCGCCAAATCCACCAAATAAGACAGCGCATCTTTTTCAAACGTCAAATCAGGCGCGTAAACCTTCGCCAACTCTTCCGCGTCTGCCAAATCGACAGGCTGCGCAGGTACCCAAGCCAGCACGCGACCGTGGAAACGCTCGAATTTCTTCAGCTTGGTCGGCAACATCTCCTCGCCCACCAACATCAGCGGGGCTTGGCTGCCCTCGTAGATGTCGCGCACCAGCTCGACCAATCCCTTATGCGTAACCAAATAGTCCGCCTCATCCAAAATCAACGGACGCTGACTGGCGGCCAACTGTTCGCAGATCACATCCAAACAACCCGCCGCCGTCCGTGCAGGCGGCAAGCCCATCTCGAAGCAGATTTTTTCCAAAAGCGTCTTTTTGCTCCATGCGCTGCGCAGCTGGACATAGTAAGCGCGTGTCTCATTCGCCACCGCCACCGTCGCCGTCGTCTTACCGAAACCCGAAGGGCCGTACAACACACCCAAACCCGGCAAACCGTCCTGACGGTTGACCAAACGCTCCATTGCAACGGAGACCAAAGACAGATTGTTGATATTTGCAATTTTCATTTTTAAAATCCTTTTAAAGTAGTGAATAAACCTTGTTTTAAACCCCGAAAGGTCGTCTGAAATCAAGCCAGCATCGCCCGTTTGGACAACGCCTTATACTCATTGCTTTGCGGATACCGCTCCAGCCATCTTTGCGCCTGCGGCGGCAAATCCGCCTGACCGCAAATCCGCTGATACAGCGCAAACCGCTCCGATGCTTCGGACGGTACCGACCAGCCCGCAGCCGTTTCCGGTTCAGACGGCATCGCAACCGCCTTCACTTCCACAGCCTCGACCGTTAAATCATCCTCACGGCTTCGGAGTTGCGAAAGTAAAGCAGCCTTCTTCTTGACTTCCGCCATACCCAACACCATTCCCCCGATATTGACCGAGTCCTGATGTTCGATGGTCGGTACGCGGCGTTCTTTCAGGATGTTTTGCTGTTGCAGCTCGTTGCGTTTCAGACGCTCGTCGTTGCGTTTGTCTTCCGCGCGTTCCAAGACGCTGACAGGCATATAATCCGTCGAGTTGCCATGCCATTCCGCTTTGCAGATAAGGCGTCCGACATCGTCGTATATCCAAACCCAAAGCGCGTCCTGCACGTCGTAGCCGACCCTGACCGTTTCACCGTTGAACTCCATCAATTCGGCGGAATAATAAGTATTGCCGAACAGCGATACCTCCCCGCGCCGTACCGTGCGCATTACCTGCGGTCGGAACAAATACCCTTCCTCCTCCGGCGACACCCTCGGCGGCTCGCCAAACTCCGCTACCTTCAAAGCCCAAAACTCATTAGGCGACATATGCCGGCGTTTGCCATCGCGGTCGGTAAACTTAGGCAGCGAACGGTGCGGTCGGTCGTTATATTCGTCCACCACCCGTTCGATATAGCCCTTAAACTCATCCCAAGTAGGAATCGGCGAATTCAAAATCTTCCCGTGCAGGCGGACTTCCTTACGCGACAACTTAAACAGCTTCTGCCGCGCCTCGTCGTCCATATTTTTTCCCACAAAAGACGGCAGGTTCGCCGCCGCCCGTGTGAAAATATTATGGCTGCGTTCCGACGCGCCCTTCGCTTGCGAGTTATAAGCCCGCGAATGCGTCATCGTCATACCCAGCCTGCCCATCAGACCCGTTGCCTCATCCGTCATCATCAAGTTTTCAAAGCCACGACCCCAGTCCACATACCAAAGCGCACCGATGGCCGCGCGGCTCGCGTGGCTTAAAGCCTCAAGCACGGTAAACCGGCTTTCCGCCAGCCCCACGCTCCAGCCCATACACCGTCTTGTGCCAACGTCCAAAACCGTCGTAATTTCAGGTCTGAACGGCAGCCCCGATAACGGATTCAACACCTCCGCATCAAACGTATGACCGTCGGCGGTGTAGATGGCGGCAGGTTTCAAGTGCAGGAAATCGCGCCGTTTGTGCGGCAGGATATTTTTCAAATCCCGCGCGCCGCGTCGTCCGCGTTCACGCTCCACATTGCCAAGCTTGCCCAACCACCGGCGCACCTGATGGATACTCGGCACATCGCCCCCTCTCCCCGTGGGAGAGGGTTGGGGAGAGGGCAAAGCCTCCAGCCTGTTCACAAACAAGCGGTAAGCTTCAGAAACAGAAGGCTTCATCGGCAGCCGGTAGCATTCCAAAAACACAGGCAGCCAAGACGGGACGTTCATATCCTCGGTTCTAGATTTCGGCGCGAGGCTGTTAGATTCCCGCGCCGCAAACCACCGCTTGATGGTCCGTACGCTCGGCAGCTTCCCACCGCCGCCGCGCCCGTCGGCAGCCAAAGAAAACAGCTTCGCAATATGCTCGAAGCCAGGCATCTTCGCCTGCGTCAAAACAGTCGTCATCGCCGCCTCCTTCGACACACCCGATTCCGCCATTACCAGCTCGACCGCAGACAAAACCCCGCGTCGTGCCGATTCGCACAGCCGTTGTTGCTCCGTCGAGCCGTCCGCAACGCCGATGGTAAGCTGTCCCCCTCGCACATCGGGAGAGGGCAGCCCCGCCTCCTCGCCGCCTTTTTCTTCATAAGAAGACAGGGGGGCGGGCAAATCTGACAAACCGCCCAAAACCTCGTTCAGCTTCTTCGCCTGAATCAGTTTCAACACCTCTGGGGGCGGTGCATATTCGCGGCGTTTGCCGTTTTTCCCACCCTGACAAGAGGCTTCAATAAAAGACCACTTCTCTCGTTCAACCTTATATAAGATTGCTCTGTTCGTCTTAGGAAATTTTTCCAAGTTCATTTCCAATAACTCGGAAATCGAATAATGCGTTTTCATGCTGCCGCCTCTTTATATAAATAAGCATAGCGGGGGCGGATGCGCCGCCCGTCTTTCGTCCACCGTTCAGGCCACAGCTCATACAAGGGCTTGCCCAACACTTTCGCAATCGCCATCTCGCCGGCAGTCGACGGCTTTCTCAAAGCCTGACGCACTGTGCTTTCGCCTATACCTGCCATCGCAGCCACATCGGCAAGCGACAGTCCCTTCATTTTGATTTCCGCCCGTATCATTTCAGGATGCATACCGTTCATCTCTTTTTATTGCCTTTCATCATCTTATATATAAAAATGACGTTCCCATTAACATTGAGGATAACGTCATGTCCGAATATAAAACGTCCAAGTATTTAAGCATTGCCCAGCTCTACGATCTGGCTGACGACTGGTGGCGGCTCGACCCCGAGCAGCACCGTTTCGTCAGTGGTTTCATCAGTGATTGGGACACTTACCAATCATGGCTTGACGAACATAGCGTGCCATTTGCAGCTTATAAGGCTGGCGGCAAATCACGGCAAGAAACCATAGCAGCCTACCCCGAACACTACCCGCTATTTGTTTATGCCCAATGGCTGCGGCTGCAAGACGGTTTGCTGCTGCATACCCTGCTGTTGCGATACGGTTATGCAGACGCCTGCTCGAAAAAAGGCGCGCTTGAGCCTTCAGCAGATTTCTTTGAGCTTCTGATGGACGAAGCCGCCCGTTTGAATCTCTTCCCGCCCACCGCATTTGATGCGGGTGCGGAAATGGCAGCCCTAAACCGTCATTCGCAAAAGGGGTGATGCCTGGTTTTTCGTATTTCATCTTTCATTTCCTTTCTATATAAAAGTGTGTAGCGTGGGCTTTGCCCACAAAATTCAACCAAAACCGTTTAATCGGTCGTCCGAACCGTTTCAGACGACCTGTTAAACAGTCTCCTTCCTGACGGGCCGAATACCCGTCATTTTTTTGGCTATTTCCAAATTGTTAAAGAACACTGCAAAATCGGTTATACTGTTTTAAAGTTGCCGTTTCGCTGTTTTTAAAATTATATAACTTGGAAATTATTTCGCAACTAAAATTTCCATGCTTTCCTATGTTGTTTTGACAAGTGATTGTTTTAAATATGAAAATAATTTCTAAGATTTTTTCCATGTTTTTAATTGGAGCATGGAAATGAAAGAGCCAAAATTCAGCATCTCTGAAATTCAGAATTTGATTACCCAGTTGAATCTGATAAGCCTGCCGAATACAACACGCGCCATTCAATACAGGGCAGAAAGAGAACATTGGGAATATGAAGAAGCACCTTCACAAGGTGGGAAGAAAGGTGTTAAAAGAATCTACCCTCTTCCTCCTTATGTTATTGATGAATTGGAACAAAAAGGCTTGCTCCATTTGATAGATGGCGCGGAAACAGACACACCGCTTGAAGTCCGCAACACTCAACCCGATGTAGCGCATATCGAAAATATGGATTACGCAGACTGGGCGGCACGTCAGGATACGCGCGACATCGTACCCGTCCGCTATTACAAAGAAGTCTTCGCCAGCGCAGGCAGCGGCGCAATACCGTGGGACACCGACCCCGAAGCCATGTGGTTCCGAACCGCCTTCTTCAAACACCTGCAACTCTCGCCGGCAGACTGCTTCTGTACCCGTATCGACGGGGACAGCATGTTTCCAACCCTAATCGACCAAGGCACCGTCCTATGGCAAACCGCCACGCGCTACACCCGTGAAGGAATCTACCTGTTTCGACAACAAGACGAACTCCGAGTCAAACGCCTGCAACGCCTGACCGCCGATACACTCAACATCATCAGCGACAACCCAAATAAATCCATCTACCCGACAACCCAACTAACCCTGTCTGCCTCCACCCCCGCCGACTTCCAAATCCTCGGCAAATACCTCTGGAGCTGCGGCATATCAAAATAAACAACTTCCCGATAATTCCCATGACAAAAAAAGCGCGAAACTGACAAAAAACTGTCAGATTTCGCGCTTTTTTCGCAATTCTAAAATTTTCCCCTATTTTTTAAATATCTTCATGTTCTCAATAATTTCTGCATTTTTTCCACGTTATATATCTATGACAAAACTAACACCACCCCACAGTCAGGCAATCTAACATGGTTACCCGCTTTCCATTGGGCGCGGTCTCCTATCAGGCTTTCCGGGTTTATTTCGCCGGTCGAAAGTATCAGATTGCGCCATGTTTTCTGTCTGCGGTTGCCGCCATCTTTTGCGCCCTGTGTTTTTGAAACGCCGTTGATAACGCTGTAAACCATTTGCGGGATTTTTCGGGGGTCGGCTGTTTGCCCGATTTCATCTAACACTAGCAAGCCATCATTACGGGCTAAAGCTAAATTCTGTAAGCCAAGCGGGGTAGTGTCCCAATTGCCTTTAGTGGTTTCAGGGTCTCCCCATACACTCAAGGCAAGCCGCGCGGCGGTTGTTTTGCCTTTTGATGAATCGCCCGCCAAATGGAAGCCGCCGCCCTCTTCGTTCAAAAGTGCCAAGAATGGCGCGGCCATGCTTAATCCTAGCGCCAGGCATAGGCGGCTATTGTTCTCTGCGTATCGCGCGGCCTGATCCTGCCATTCCTTGAGGCTGCCTTTTTCTGTGTAACCGTCTTTTTGGCTGGTGTCTCCGTTGTATAGAATGTTTGTGCCGTCTGCGTTAACGGTTTCCCCGCCTGCCAGTATGTAGGCTTCCCCGTTCCACCCGGCGCGGTCGGTAATGGTAAAGGCCGCCTGGCTTCCCTCTTTCTGCAAATAGTCTGCCAGTTTTTCCCTTTTTGCCCGCCCGCTCATGATGACTAGGCCGAAATTCTGCAAACGCTGCCAGCCTTGAACTGTGCCGATTTCTGCTTGTGGTAGGGCGGCGGTTTTATGCCGGCGTGTGATTTTGTCTTTAAACTTGATAATCTGATAATACGCGCCGTCATTGTCTTGCCCCGTGCCTATAATGTCGATAGGGTCGGAAAGAAATAGCGGCTCTGCTTCGATAATATCGCCGTCTTTGTCGGTTCTAACGTTTACCCACCATACGCCCCGATTATCGATTTCAAAGTGAGGGCGTGGGCGGAATGGCTCGGCATTTTCAAGGTTGTAATCGTTGGTGCTTTCCTGCTTCGCTGTTTCGGTATTTTTCATGCTGTCTGTCCTCCGAAATGGTTGTCTGATTGCTTCTTCTCGTTCAGTTCGTCTAATGCGTCATAGCCGGGCGTTTTGCTTTTCAATACTTTTGCCCTGATCCCTTGCTTAAAGGCTCGCATTGCCAAGTCACAAGCGGCTCTGTAACCAACAGGGCGGGGCGTGTCGTTATCGGCAATAATCGCAATTTCTTTTATACCGTTCGGAAAGTGAAAATTAGTCATGCCGCTTGTACTTAAGGCTGCGTATAAGCCCCAATCGTAAGCCTTGTACAATTCACGGGCGGCAAGGGCGGTTTCTATG
>NZ_KV799682.1:16816-17040 GCF_001810035.1 Neisseria sp. HMSC058F07
AGTGGACGGCTTGCCCCGATATGCTGCCTTTCTTACGGCTTCTCATTTTCTTTGCCGGTAATGTTTCGCCCGTTTCAGGGTCTTTGATTGCTAGTTTCTGATAGCGTGGGGCGTGTAGTCCGTCCTCTCCGCATGGCTTGTCATAGCTAGGCTGTAAATAGGTTAGGTGTAAGCCTTGTAGCTCTTCGTCCATATCGCGGATAGCGCAAACCATACAGGGGAAA
>NZ_KV799683.1:0-224 GCF_001810035.1 Neisseria sp. HMSC058F07
CGGCTACGTTGGTCACTTTGTTGCCGGCGTTGTTCAATCCGTCTTTGGTCAGTTTGACATCACCTGCTTTAACGCCGTCTTGGGTCAATGCAACATCGTCGCCTACTTTCACACCGTCGTTGTTCACGGTGGTGTCGCCGGCTTTGACGCTGTCTACCACCAGGTCTTTGTTCAGCTTGACGGTCACTTTATCGTCTTGGGCTTCAGTGGTGATGTTGTCGTCG
>NZ_KV799684.1:0-508 GCF_001810035.1 Neisseria sp. HMSC058F07
ATTGTTTTTATAGCCGAAGCTGCGTTTGACATTACCGTCGCGGCCGATGACGCGGATCAGGTCACCACTGCCGTCGTATTCATAGCGGACCAGCGGCATACCGACCCGGACCGTTTCGCCAAAGGATGGTAAACCCTCCAACAGCGACACCGACAGCAGCCGCATTCTAGGCGACTGCTCATCGGCCACATTGCCGAAGTTTAGCGAGAACACCCGGCCGTTGCCGTCGATGACGTATTGCGGCAGACCGGTCAGCGGATGATAGACGAAACGCTGATGGTTGCCGTTGGCGTCTTCCACCGCGACCAGCGGGAAGAGGGTGGAATCTTCATCAGAACCGTCCTCCGCCACCACCAAAGGCGCAAAACGCAGCGCTATCGAACCGTCCAGAGAAGCAATGACATAATGGCCGTCCGGGTTCTTGCTGAACCAAATCTGTTCGCTCTCAAACAATACCGGCTCTTCGTCATCTTCATCGACTTCCGGCAAAGGGAACAAACGGCCCTGA
>NZ_KV799685.1:0-202 GCF_001810035.1 Neisseria sp. HMSC058F07
AAAAGTGAAAGAAGGAGAAAAAGAGGCTATGCGCGCCCGAAAAAAAGCCTTTATTTATTACTGCTTCGGGGTGGTTTGGTTTTTTCTTGCGTTGATTTTATTTTTCTTTGGCGTTTAAAGCTTGATTAAAGGCCGTCTGAAATGGGGTTTAAAACCTGTTTCAGACGGCCTTTTTTTGTGCTGTCAGTTTCGCAAAAAAAAA
>NZ_KV799686.1:0-1179 GCF_001810035.1 Neisseria sp. HMSC058F07
ATTACAGAAGAAACCACACCCGCACCTACGGTACGACCACCTTCGCGAATCGCAAAGCGCAGACCTTCTTCCATAGCGATAGGCGCAATCAGTTCTACAGTAATGGTTACGTTCTCACCTGGCATTACCATTTCTACACCTTCTTCCAAAGTAACTGCACCAGTTACGTCAGTAGTACGGAAGTAGAATTGTGGACGGTAGTTAGCGAAGAATGGAGTGTGACGACCACCCTCTTCTTTGCTCAGTACGTATACTTCTGCTTTGAATTTGGTGTGAGGAGTGATAGTACCTGGTTTAGCCAATACTTGACCACGCTCTACATCTTCACGTTTAGTACCACGCAGCAATACGCCTACGTTGTCACCTGCTTGACCTTCGTCCAGCAGTTTGCGGAACATTTCAACACCGGTACAAGTGGTTTTTTGAGTTTCTTTCAGACCTACGATTTCGATCTCGTCACCAACGTGGATGATACCGCGCTCTACACGACCGGTTACTACTGTACCACGACCGGAGATAGAGAATACGTCTTCGATAGGCAACAAGAAAGGTTTGTCCACAGCACGCTCAGGTGTTGGGATGTAGCTGTCCAGAGCAGCAGCCAATTCGAAGATTTTTTCTTCGTAACCAGCGTCACCTTCCAAGGCTTTCAGTGCAGAACCTTGTACGATTGGGCAGTCATCACCTGGGAAGTCGTAGCTTGACAACAAGTCACGGATTTCCATTTCAACCAGTTCCAACAACTCGGCATCGTCAACCATGTCGCATTTGTTCATGAATACGATGATGTAAGGTACACCTACTTGGCGGGCCAACAGGATGTGTTCGCGAGTTTGTGGCATAGGACCGTCAGCTGCGGAACATACCAAGATCGCGCCGTCCATTTGGGCAGCACCGGTAATCATGTTTTTAACGTAGTCGGCGTGGCCTGGGCAGTCTACGTGTGCGTAGTGACGGGTTTCAGTTTCGTATTCTACGTGTGAGGTATTAATGGTAATACCGCGGGCTTTTTCTTCAGGAGCGTTGTCGATTTGGTCGTAAGCTTTTGCAGCACCACCAAATTTTTTAGCCAAAATAGTAGTCAAAGCAGCAGTCAGAGTGGTTTTACCATGGTCAACGTGACCGATGGTGCCAACGTTTACGTGCGGTTTGCTACGTTCAAATTTTTCCTTAGCCATG
>NZ_KV799687.1:0-1462 GCF_001810035.1 Neisseria sp. HMSC058F07
CGATAGCTACGAACCCTTGGCACAGGTACACAACCGGACCAACGAAGAAGGCGAAAGCGGCCAACAAACCCGCTACTTCCACTGCGACCAAATCGGCATCCCTAGGGAGATGACCGATAAAGACGGCAATTTGCTGTGGTTCGGCAACTACACCGGCTGGGGTCGTCTGAAAGAAGAAACCAAGGTAACGGATAGCGCATACCAGCCCTTCCGCCTGCAAAACCAGTACGCTGACCGTGAGACAGGGCTGCATTACAACTTCTTCAGGTACTATGAGCCTGATGCGGGTCGGTTTGTGAATCAGGATCCGATTGGGTTAGAAGGTGGAGAGAATCTGTATGCGTTTGCGCCGAATGCTCAAGACTGGGTTGACCCTCTTGGTTTAAGCAAATGCTCATCAAGATCGAAAACACCAAATCCATATCAAGGTGTAAAAGAAGCATCTAAATATTTAAAATCACAAGGAGTTCCAAGAAAATATAGGAAACAAATTTTAGAATCTTTTGATAGAGAAACGATTAAAGTACGTTCGGCAGGAACTAGTGAATATGGATTAAGGTACTTTGACGGAATAAATGCTCAAGCTAAAGGTCGTTATTTATTTGAAACATTCCCTGCTACCAGAAGTAGCCTCGCAGTCAAACCAAAATGGAACCACATGACTAATATTGCTCAATTTAAAGTGAAACCAGGAACAACTATTATTGAAGGTAAAGCTGCACCTCAAGGTTTGTGGTTGCCTGGTGGACAAACACAAAAATATATTAATGACTTAGAAAGGTTAATAAGACAATGAATCAGGAGCAATTTATAAAAAAGATTAATATAGTTTTAGTCGAAATTGATAAAATGATTAATAATTGTGATGAATATAGTTATACAAATAAACAGCAGTTGATTTCTATAAAAAATGAACTATATGACATGATTAATTATCTAAATTCAGAAAGTATTTTTCAACAAAAAAAAAGGAAAAGAATTTTTATTGTCTCGGATAGTAATTGATTCTTGGCCATTTAATAATGAAGTTGGTAAACTCCTTGTAGAATTAGAAGAAGATTTCAATTCTTTGACAAGAAAAATATAAAAATGTCTAAATTAAAAATTTTGAATGAAACTCCTTTAGACTTTCAAGAAAAATTTTTGTTTGACAAATGGGAAGTCAGCTACCTTGATTTGATGGAAGTAAATCAAGGTTCTCCCTTAGTTGGAAGTCTATCCATTAACGGTCAAGTTATTATTAAAGAACAGGGATTTGGAGGGCCTTTGTTGTATTTCAATAGAAAAATATATATTCCAGTTTTCATTAGACGATTTTGCGTTGTTGGATTTAGGCTTGCAACATTAAATTTAGATGATTTATCAATTGAGTATATTGGGGGTATCGAAGACTTGGTTTATCTGAAAGAGATAAAAGGTAATAGAATTTATTTCTATACAGATATATATAAAAGCACAGAAA
>NZ_KV799687.1:1562-10845 GCF_001810035.1 Neisseria sp. HMSC058F07
TATACAGATATATATAAAAGCACAGAAAAGAATTTAACTTTATATTAACAAATATATCTCAATAATATGCTGTAAACTGAAGCGTGCCGAGATAAATAAGATGATTTTTTGAGAAAAATGAAGTGCTGTTTTATTTCATAATGTGAAAGCTATTTTCAAATCCTGCCGATCTTAAGGCAGGATTTTTAATTAAGCGATGGCGTCATCGCTATCCGATAGGGTTGATGGGTGGGATAATCTTTATCAATTTGCACCTAATACCCAAGTATGGGTCGATTGGTTAGGTTTAGCTGGAGTTGATATGAATTTATTCTCAAGTAATGAAGACATACACTCTTACGCTCATAAAGTTGCCAATAAACCGAATACTTTCCAAGTAGGAGGGCATGGTAATCCTTCATTGATGGTAGATGGGGCTACAGGTGAAAGATTAGATGCTAAAAAATTAGCAGCGAGAATTAAAAAAAATCCTAACTATAAATCAGGTATGACGGTTGAGATTTTATCCTGTAATACAGGAAAAGGAGCAAACCCTCTTGGACAACAACTTGCTAATGAATTAAATACTACAGTTAAAGCACCAAATGAATATCTTTGGTTTTCAAGTAACGGGAAATTAACACCGATGGGAATGAAGGCTGATCGCTCGCAAGATACAAGCAAACCAGGCACCATGAGAAGCTTTACTCCTCAAAGTAAAAAATAAGTAAGGAACATGCTAACTATGGAAATACTGAAAAATTTCTTAATTTTATTTTTGTTATTAACTCCTTTAATATCATGTAAACAACATCCGGAAAGAAATGAGAAAATGACTGACTTTATATCAACAGGTAGTACTTATTGGATTCCAGATGAAGAAATTCAAATTCTCGAAAAGAACGCCACTAATAGAGATAAAAACTCAGCATTCAAATTATATCAATACCATATGTTTGTATCTTTAGATCAAGATTTGGAATTTAAATGGCTAGAGATAGCGGCAAAAAATGGACATCCAATTGCCCAATCCAATTTAGCCGATTTATTTTTCACACAAGGCAATAAAGAAAAAGCCATATTTTGGGCTAAAAAGGCATATAGAAATGGCGCCAAACTACCAGACGAATTAAAAATACTGATAAATATCAATTGATTAATAAGATTTAGCGGATTATCGTTACAAACCTAAAACTTCTAGAGGAGGATTAAGAAAATGTTGGAAACTTCCTAAGGGGCACATTATCGAACGGGACTCATTCCATGGAGAATATTTGATATCAAATAAAGTTTCAAAAATTAATCTTACTTATTTAAGAAATTGGACACAAACAATTATGACTATTTTTTGCCCTGTTAAGAAGATATTGTTTACCCAATAATGTGAAGATAATATCTTAACAGAGCATTAAGTTTGTCTGAAAGGAATGTTTTAAGACAACCTGAATGCCATAGCTCATAATACCTGAAAAAGTTGTAATGCATAATCGAAATGGTTAGCGAGCAGTTCCAGATATGTCCATTTCTCTTTTTAGTTTGCCCCAGTCGTAATAATTCCCAAACCAAAGGTTATCTTCACAGTCGGTCATCCCTCTTAGGATACCAATTTGATTACAGAGGAGGTAGTGTGTCTGTTGGCTGCTTTCTTCTGCAGTTGTCTAATCGTGAATTTACACCAGTAGCTTGACTCTTTCGGCACCTGAAAACCAGAAAGAGAAGATAGTACTGGAATAGAGGCAAGCCCTAATGGGTCAATCTATCTTTCCCCAAAAAATTGAACCTAATTCACAAATCGTCCCTCATATACCGGACAACCCCCTTAAAGAATACAACGGCAGCAACTATTACTACGATCACTTCGGCAACCTGATCCACCGTGAACTGGCCGACGGCGAAGTACAGAACTACTTCTACGATCTGCATGACCAACTGGTTAAAGCGGAAATCTTCAAAAAAGACGGCAGCAAAGAAACTTGGGCGTACACCTACGATGCCTTGGGCAGAAGGATAGGCAAAGGCCGTCTGAACAGCTAAGAAAGCTATTTAAAAAATTAAATAACTATAAACTTATAAACTTTTAAATGTAAAAAAATAAGCCATCACTATTCTTTAGTGATGGCTTATTTTAAAGTAACTGGCACGCCCACGGGGAATCGAACCCCGGTTACCGCCGTGAAAGGGCGATGTCCTAACCGCTAGACGATGGGCGCGGAGATTTTCTGTGGCGCACCCGGAGCGATTCGAACGCCCGACCCTCTGGTTCGTAGCCAGATACTCTATCCAACTGAGCTACGGGTGCATCAAGAAAGATTTGAATTATAAAGAGAGGGCTGTTTACTGTCAAGCGTTTTATTTGGAAAACTTGCAGACAGCGTGTAAAATGCGCATTTGCTATTGAATTTACAGAGAATAAAATGTCAGATTTCGTACGCTGGCCGCTCTTATCCGAAGCATTTTCCCGTTTGGGACGGCCTGTGGTCGTGGTGGATTTGGAGACGACCGGTGGAAATTTCTATCAAGACAGGATAACGGAAGTTGCCCTTGTTCGTTTTGAGCAAGGACGCGCCTCACATTACGAGCAATTGGTCAATCCTTGCCGCAGCATTCCCGAATTTGTTGCCAGACTGACCGGGATTCATGATGAAACAGTGAAAAACGCGCCTGTCTTTGCCGATATTGCAGCCGATTTGTTGCCGCTATTGCAAGGTGCTGTGGTTGTTGCCCACAACAGCCGCTTTGACTACACCTTCCTGCGCCACGAGTTTGCCCGTATCCATACTGACTTTGCCGCACCCTCGCTCTGTACGGTTCAATTGTCGCGCCGCCTGTATCCTGAGTTTTACAAACACAGCCTCGACAGCATTATCGAACGCACCGGCATTCAGACGGCCAACCGCCACCGCGCCATGACCGATGTTGCCGCATTGTGTGATTATCTCGAATTAAGTCTGGCAGAAAAAAATCATCAACAATGGGACGAACACGTCCGTGTATTGATGAATCCGAAAATGTTGCCCACTTGGCTGCCTGATTCGCTTGCCCAACAGCTCTATGCCCTGCCCGACAGCTACGGCGTATTGGTTTGGTTTGATCATTTTGGCAAAGCCCAAGCCATTGAAGCACATGAACGCGCATACAGTGAAACCGCCACCCTGCTGCACAGCAAAAAACTGCCGCCGCACATCAAAGCCGCAGCCTCCATCCGTTTTATTCCGGCAGTCGGGCAGCTCCATACATTATGGCTCAAAGCCCAGACCATGCAGGAATACCAACTGATGCCGTCTGAAAAGTCCACATCGTTTTCTACCGTCCGCTTTATCGCTGACGAACACGGCAGCCTTCAAGCACGCATTGTCTTGTTAAACAGCGGCACCAAAAACTGGCGTCCTTACGGTTTGTTTGCCCACAAAAAAGCAGCCAAACGCGCTTTGACGCAATGGTCGCAAGAACACAGACTCTGCCCAGATTCGCTCAATATTTTGCCGACCGGCTACGCAAAGGGCGAACCCTGCCCTGTTGAGGCTGTCGGAAAATGCAATGGCAACTGCCGCCAGCCAAACGGCATCAAACATCAAAACCAACGCATTACCGAGCTTGCTGCCCTACTCCCCGTAACTGATTGGGGCAAAGCGCACGAAATTGAAATTACCGAAACCGACCCCCTGACCGGAAACAGCATTACCCTGCTCTGCGCCGGCGGCGCGTTGGCATTGCCTGATGGAAGCTGGTATTTCGACAGCAGCCTGCCTCTCGTGATTAAAAACAAATTCAGACAAGACAAAGAAAATATCCGTTTGATTGCTTAAAACAAGGCCGTCTGAAAACCAAATTTTCAGACGGCCTATTGTGAATAACTTTCCGCTTTATTCTCAAAATAAAACTCTGCCTAAATTTTAATCAGAACTTATTTTTATAATAGCAATCAAATACTAAACCAATTTATACACAAGCTGTTCACACAATTTTCAATGAAAGCTGTGTATACCCAGCCCGATGAGTAAACCATGAACAATCCTGAAATCATCTTCTTTGACATCGACGACACCCTCTACCGCAAATACACGGATACCCTGCGTCCTTCGGTTGCCCAAGCCATGCGCGCATTGAAAGCCAAAGGCATTTTAACTGCCATTGCCACCGGCCGTCCGAAAGCCGCCATTCCCGCCAAAGTCAAAGCCTTGATTCAAGAATGCGGTATCGACATGCTCGTTACCATCAACGGCCAATATATTTCCTTTCGCGGCGAACCTCTGCAAAGCTACCCCTTGGACATTGCCGACATCGAAACCGCCATCAACCTGCTTGAACAACACAAAATAGACTACGCCTTTGTCAACAACCAAGAAATTGCCGTTTCCTCCCATTCGCCACGCGTTGTCGAAGGCTTATCGCATATCCTGCCCAACTTCCTGACTGACAAAGAATATTTCCGCAAACAACCTGTTTATCAAATGTTGGTCTTTGTGGATAAGGAAGAAGAAAAAATCCTGCAACCGCTAACCCAGCAACACGGCTTCAAATCCGTCCGCTGGCATGAATATGCTGTGGACCTGCTGCGCAAAGAAGGTTCAAAAGCACGGGGCATCGCCCACGCAGTGGAAAAACTGGGGATTGATATGAACAAAGTGATGGCATTCGGCGACAGCTTCAACGACTTGGAAATGCTGTCAACCGTCGGCTTTGGTGTTGCCATGGGCAATGGCGAAGACGCTGCCAAATCTGCCGCACAATTCGTCTGCCCAAGTGTTGATGAAGACGGCGTCTTGCGCGGCTTGCAAGAATTGGGCGTAATTTAAAACATCAAATCAAAAGGCCGTCTGAACATTTTTTCAGACGGCCTTGTTCTATCAATAAACTTCCTGCCTACTTCGGCAATACCAAAAAGCTAATCAGCAATTCTTTAAATACGAACCCAAACACACCCAAGCCCAAAACCAAGAAGAGCATGGCAATGCCGAATTTGCCGGCTTTGGATTCTTTACCCAAGTTCCAAACGATAAAGCCCAAAAAGATAATCAGGCCACTCAGTAGGATTTTCATTGCCCATGAGGCGAATTCTGCTTCAGACATTATTTTTTTCCTTTTATTCTTAAGATGTGTGTTTAATTGCTTTCAGACGGCCTATTAAAATTTAAGGCCGTCTGAAATTTGTTTTTAGATTATTTGTTCAATGCTTGTTGCAAATCATCAATCAAATCGTCGATGTGTTCCAAACCGACAGAGAGGCGGATCAAGCCCGGGCGGATATTCGCGGCGAGTTTTTCTTCAGGCTGCATCCGGCCGTGCGTGGTTGTCCACGGATGGGTGATGGTCGAGCGCACATCGCCGAGGTTGGCAGTACGGGAAAAGAGCTCTACGCCGTCCACGATTTTCCATGCCGTTTCTTGGTCTGCGACTTCAAAACCTACCACAATACCGCCGCCATTTTGCTGTTTGCGGATCAGTTCGGCTTGCGGATGGTCGGGCAAACCGGTGTAATATACGGCTTGGACTTGCGGCTGTTGTTGCAGCCATTGGGCGATTTTTAACGCATTGTCAAACTGTTTTTCCATACGCAGCGACAGGGTTTCCACGCCGCTTAACAACTGCCATGCATTAAACGGAGACATCGCCAGCCCGCAAGAGTTGCAATACATGGCAACTTGCGTCATCAATTCTTCCGAACCGGCCAATACGCCGCCCATCACGCGGCCGTGGCCGTCGATGGCTTTGGTTGCGGAAGAAACGGAAATATCCGCACCGTGTTTCAAAGGCTGCGAACCGACGGGCGATAAGAGGCTATTGTCCACCACCAAAAGCGCGCCGATGCTGTGTGCCAGTTCGGCTAAAGCTTCCAAATCGGCAACTTCGCCCAATGGGTTGGACGGAGTTTCCAAGAAAAACAGTTTGGTATTGGGCTTGATTGCCGCTTTCCATTCATCTACATCAACCGGCGATACATGGCTGACTTCGATGCCGAACTTGGTAACGATGTTATTGATGAAACCGACAGTTGTACCAAACAGGCTGCGGCTGGAAATAACATGATCACCGGCTTGCAAGAAGGTAAAAAACGCTGCCTGAATTGCAGACATACCGGTCGAAGTGGCTACCGCACGCTCTGCGCCTTCCAATGCAGCAATGCGTTTTTCAAAAGCGGCAGTAGTCGGATTGGCTGTACGGGTATAGGTAAAGCCTTTAATTTTTTTGGAAAACAAATCTGCCGCATGTTGCGCGCTTTCCCACATGAAGCTGCTGGTCAAAAACAGCGCCTGATTGTGTTCGCGATATTCGGTTTGCTCTTTGCCGCCCCGGATGGCCAGCGTTTGCGGATGAAGTTTTTTGTTCATTTATTTTCCAATCTACTGTGTATTCCAATGGACGGAACAATATTTTTCCGTCTGTTTAACTTGTTAACATTTTGCGCCGATTTCTACTATCTTTCAAGCCGAAGGCCGTGTTTCGGACCGTCTGAAAAAACAGGAAAACCGTTTTTACTGATAAAGGCGGCCGTCGTGTTTCAACCAGCCGTCAGTATGCCGGGCTGACGGGTCATGGTGCGTCCAATGGATAACGCCGCCCTGCTCCGACCATTCGTATTCGCCGTAAAACGCTACTTTATCGCCTTTTTTCAAACCCTTAATCTTATCGGCAAGGTCGATATTGTGTGCCACCAAAAGCGTCTGACCGCTGGAGAGCTTCAAGATAAAGCGTTGGTGGCGCGTGCCTTTGTTGTCATCCGGCAGGGTTTTCCATACCGTGCCCTCGCCCTCAACCTGAATATCGCTTTGCTCGTTTTCAAACGCCTGTTTCAAAACCGCTTCGGCTGATTCTTTGCCCGAACCGATTTGCTGCTGAGCAGCATCGGCATTCTTTTTACCCACATTATTTTGTTTTTGAACAGCTTCTATTTTCTGCTGATTCTGCGATTGTACCGGCTGATTGTTTTGCATTTTGTTATAGGCAAATACGGCAACCAAAGCAATCAGCAATACAATGATTTTATTTTTATTCATAACAATCTCAAAAAAAATGCCCGATTCTGCATCGGGCATATCAACTATTTAGAAAGGATATTTATCACGAAAACGTGAGCCGCTATTATACACGCTTCGTAAAATTTTAAGGGAATTTTACGCCAAAGGCCGTCTGAAACTTTTCAGGCGGCCTGGATACTCAACGGCGGTATTTCATTTCAGTTTTCATATCGTCCAAAATACGTTTGACGTTGTGTTCCAATACATCTTCCACCAAGCCCGGTGCCTGCTCGTTCAGCATTTGCTGCAACTGGTAAGTGAACAAGGCCATTTGTTTTTGTACAGCAATCCGAATCATACCGTTGACCGCATCGGCCACATGGGGACGTAAACGCTTAATCAGACGCTCGGTCAAATCTTTTTCAGAAACACAGAATACTTCTCGGCGGCCAATCGCCTGCGGGTTCAATACATTGATATGGACATTGATGGCTGGTTCTTTTTCAATGCCGTCTGAAACCGCCTCTTCAGCCGCTTGCGCATCATCATTTTCCGGTTTTTCAGTTTCTTCCACTTCAGGCATATCAAAATCTACGGCACCTGATTTCGGATTTAGTCTGACGGTTCGGGTCGATTCAATGTGACGCTCTGAAGCCGCAGCCTGCAATGCCGATTGCGCGCTCAACCAGTTGTCCTGCAAAACCACCATCGCATCGGTTTCCACTGCTTCGCCATCGTCTGCAAGGGCAGTATTGTGTTCCAACTGCCAGCGGTACAAATACTCTTCCAATACTTTTTCACGATTGTCAGCATCCAGTTTATATTCTTTTTTAGGCGCGGTTTTGGACGCGGCGTCGACAGCTTCATCCGATTTTTTGACTAATGGCGCATGGGTCGGCGCGGTATTGAATTGTCGTGCCTGACGCAATCTTTCCAGGCGTTTTTCCCAATTCAGGTCTTCTTCCTCGAGGACTGTGGGGTCAAGACGGTTGTTTTCCATAATAATCTCGTTTTTCATTTTTATTGTGAACCGCATTCAAACAAAAAACACTTGAACTGCGGCCGATGGTTGGACATATCCGGCAAGCCGGCGCAAGCGTAACATTTTAATATTAATTCACTATATAATCACTATTTTATTTAATATACTCTCAAGGATACATCATGAGCAGCATCGAACAACGCCTCGAATACTTGGAAGAAGCCAACGACGTTTTGCGTATGCAAAACCACGTCCTCGCCACCGCCCTCAAAGGCCTTATCCGCTCCCTGCCCTCCGACATGGCCAACGATGCCGTAGAATCCATCCAGCTTGCCTTTGAAGACGCATTGGCGGAATTGAGCTACGAAGACAGTCCGCACACCGACCTCTTCCATGACGTAACCTACGCATTTTTCCGAGAAAAAGACCACTAATTTCAGCTAGTTTGTTCACAAAATTATGCTAAACTAAGATTTTATCCGTTAACATTTTATTAAGAAAGCACATATCATGAACATGAAAAAATGGCTGGCCACTGCCCTCGCTTGTTCCGCCCTTGCCCTGACTGCCTGCGGCGGTCAAAGCAACAATGCCTCTGCTCCTGCCGATAAAGTGTACCGTGTCGGCTCCAACGCCGAGTTTGCCCCATTTGAATCTTTGGATTCTGCCGGCAAAGTGGAAGGTTTTGACGTAGATTTGATGAATGCCATGGCCAAAGCCGGCAACTTCAAAGTCGAATTCAAACACCAGCCATGGGAAAGCCTCTTCCCTTCTCTGAACAACGGCGACGTGGACATCGTTATGTCCGGCGTAACCATCACTGACGACCGCAAACAAAGCATGCTCTTCAGCGATCCATACTTTGAAATCACCCAAGTTGTTCTCGTTCCAAAAGGCAAAAAAGTAGCTTCCTCCGAAGACCTGAAAAACATGGCCAAAGTCGGCGTGGTAACCGGCTACACCGGCGACTTCTCCGTTTCCAAACTCTTGGGCAACGACAATCCGAAAATCGCACGCTTTGAAAGCGTTCCCCTGATTATCAAAGAATTGGAAAACGGCGGTTTGGACTCCGTCGTCAGCGACAGCGCGGTCATTGCCAACTATGTGAAAAACAATCCGACCAAAGGCTTGGATTTCATCTCCTTGCCTGACTTCACCATCGAAAACTACGGTATCGCCGCACGCAAAGGCGACGAAGCAACCATCAAAATGTTGAACGATGCGCTGAAAAAAGTACGCGAAAGCGGCGAATACGACAAAATTTACGCCAAATACTTTGCTAAAGAAGGCGAAAAAGCCGAAGCAGCCAAATAATCCGGTATGACTTCTTAAACTCAAGGCCGTCTGAAAACTTTTCAGACGGCCT
>NZ_KV799687.1:10945-28043 GCF_001810035.1 Neisseria sp. HMSC058F07
CGTCTGAAAACTTTTCAGACGGCCTTTAATCTGGTTAACTCAATTAAACGCAAGCATCCCCTATAATCCGCTTGTTTTTATCCTTCAAATGAAAGACACGCCATGATCAAACCCATTATCCTCAGTCTGGCTGCCGCAACCGCTTTGGCCGCCTGCTCCGCTTCTGAAAAACAAGAATCTCCTAACCTCGGCGCAGCCAATCCGGCTTCCGAATTCTGCGTCAAACAAGGCGGCAAATCCGAAATCAAAAAAGACAAAGATGGTGGCGAATACGGCGTGTGCCACTTGCCTGACGGTACCGTTGTCGAAGAATGGGAATATTTCCGTCAACACAACAAATAATTGTTCAATCATAGAAAAGGCCGTCTGAACCCAAGTTTCAGACGGCCTTTTTATTTAAACAACGATTATTTTACTTCCAATTTGGTCACGCCGCTCATATACGGTTGCAACGCAGCAGGAACATTAATGCTGCCGTCGGCATTTTGATGGTTTTCCAATACTGCCACCAAAGTACGGCCGACAGCCAAGCCTGAGCCGTTCAGAGTATGCACCAAACGGTTTTTACCGTTTTCATCTTTGAAACGCGCTTTCATGCGGCGAGCTTGGAAATCTTCGCAGTTGGAGCAGCTGGAAATCTCACGATAAGTATTTTGCGCAGGAACCCAAACTTCCAAGTCGTAGGTTTTGGTTGCGCCGAAGCCCATGTCGCCGGTACACAAAGTGATCACGCGGTATGGCAGTTCCAACGCTTTCAAAATATTTTCAGCGTGTCCGACCATTTCTTCCAGCGCTTCGTATGATTTTTCCGGATGAACGATTTGCACCATTTCCACTTTGTCGAATTGGTGTTGGCGAATCAAGCCGCGCACGTCTTTACCGTATGCGCCCGCTTCGGAACGGAAACATGGGGAATGCGCAGTCAATTTCAACGGTAAATCACTGCCGGCCACGATGCTGTCGGCAACAGTATTGGTCAGCGTTACTTCAGCGGTCGGAATCAGATATTGCGTTTTTTTGCTCTCATCGCCACCGCGGGTAACGTGGAACAAATCTTCTGCAAATTTAGGCAGTTGACCTGTACCTTGCAGGGTCGTGTCATCCACGATGTAGGGCGTGTAATGCTCGGTGTAGCCGTGTTTCAGCGTGTGCGTATCGAGCATGAACTGCGCCAGCGCGCGGTGCAGGCGGGCGATTTGACCTTTCATGACGGTAAAGCGCGCGCCGGACAGTTTCGCGCCGCCTTCGAAATCCAAGCCCAAAGGTTCGCCCAAATCGACATGGTCTTTGATTTCAAAGTCAAATTCGCGCGGCGTACCGACTTTGCGGACTTCGACGTTTTCGGTTTCGTCTTTACCGGCGGGTACGCTTTCGTGCGGCAGGTTGGGAATGCTCAACAACCATGCGTCCAATTCTTTCTGAACGGCATCCAAATCGGCGGCAGCCTGCTCCAAATCCGCCTTGATTTGAGCAACCTGATCCATCGCAGCTTGAGCCTCTTCGTGTTTGCCTTGGCCTTTCAACGCGCCGATCTGTTTGGAAATACTGTTGCGCGAAGCCTGCAATTCTTCTGTTTTCACTTGAACGGCTTTGCGTTGCTCTTCCAAAGCGTTGAAACGCGCGATATCAAACTCGTAACCGCGGGCGGCCAAACGTTCGGCAACTGCGGCGGTATTGCTGCGGAGCAATTGGATGTCTAACATTGTTTTCTCTCGTTAAGATTCAGAATGGCATTATTGTAAACCAATTTAAAGATATTTTCACAGCGACAGGCCGTCTGAAAACAAAAAACGCCCCTGCAAAAAGCAGGAGCGTTTTCTAAAAATTTTGGCACGCCCACGGGGATTCGAACCCCGGTTGCCGCCGTGAAAGGGCAGTGTCCTAGGCCTCTAGACGATGGGCGCGTAACCGAAGCGCGAACTATACAGAAAGCCTTTTCTTCTGTCAACGCCTTTACTGCATTTTTAAAGATACTGCCGATTTCCGTATGTTATTTTCCCTGTATAATGCCGGTTTTAATAAAAAGGAAAACTCGCCATGTGGTTTAAGCAAATCAGTTTTTATCCGCTCAACAAAGACAAGTTGCCCGAATTGGAAGTCCTTGCCGACAAATTGGCGCAATCCGAATTTGCCCATTGTCAGGGTTTGGACTGGTTTAGCGAAGGCTTTGCCACGCCGGTTTCCTTTTCGCCCGAGCTGGTTTTCCCTGCTGATTACACTTGGCGCGTTGCTCTGAAAAAAGAAGAAAAAGTCCTGCCTGCCGGCGTGATCCGCGATATTTTGGATGAAAAAGTTTTGGAAATCCAAAACAACGAAGCGCGCAATGTCGGCCGCAAGGAAAAACAAGAGCTGAAAGAACAGATTACTGACGACCTGCTGCCCCGTGCCTTTACGCGCAGCAGCCGCACACAGGCGATTTTCGACACGCGCCATGGTTATCTTTTGGTCAACAATGCCGCATCTGCCAAAGCGGAAAATATCCTGACCAAACTGCGCGAAGCCTTGGGCGGTCTTGAAGCAGCCCTGCCCAACACCAAACAATCGCCCTCTTCCCTGATGACCGGCTGGCTGCTGCAAGGCCATTGCGAAGGCGGTTTTGAATTGGACTGCGATTGCGAACTCAAAGGCGTGGGTGATGTTGTTCCGGTCGTCAAAGTTTCCAAACAAGACCTGACTGCCGATGAAGTGGTACAACACGTCAAAAACGGCAAAACCGTTACCCAACTGGGCTTGGTATGGCGCGAACAAATTGCGTTCATCCTCACTCAAGACTTTACACTCAAACGCATCCAGTATCTGGACGTTTTGCAAGAAGAAGCCGAAAGCAACGGTGACGATGCTGCCAGCCTCGCCTTTGCCTCGCAAATCCTGATGACCGAAGCCATCAGCACTATGTTAGAAGAGCTGGTTTCTTATTTAGGCGGCTGGAAAGAGTAATTTTTCAGACGGCCTTTTGATTGGGAAATATCAAAGGCCGTCTGAAATATAAATAGAAGTATCAGAAAGGATGTCATGATGTTGGGCGCAGTCATCGGCGATATTGCCGGATCACGATTTGAGTTTGACAACTACCGTCACACCAATTTTGATATTTTCAGCTCCGACAGCGACTTTACCGATGACACGATTTGCACTGTTGCCATTGCCGATTGGGTTTTACAAGGCTGCAACGATAATTTGGCCTCTATTTTACAAGGCTGGTGTAGGGCATATCCCTGTCCTAAAGGCGCATATGGCGGCCGCTTTTCACAATGGATAGAATGGAAAGATCCAGAACCTTATAATAGCTGGGGCAACGGCTCGGCCATGCGTGTTTCTGCCGTTGGCTGGGCATTTGCCACATTGGAAGAAACCCTGCATTTTGCCGAACAATCCGCCGCCGTAACGCATAACCACCCGGAAGGCATTAAAGGTGCACAAGCTGTAGCTGCCGCCATCTTTTGGGCGCGTACCGGTATGGGCAAAGCGCAAATCAAAGAAAACATTACGCGACAATTCGGTTACGACTTGAGCCAAAGTTGCGACCAAATCCGCCCGCATTATCATTTCAATGAAAGCTGTCAGGAAACCGTACCTCAAGCAGTTACTGCCTTTCTTGAAAGCGATGATTTTGAACACGCCATCCGACTGGCGGTTTCCCTGGGCGGTGACAGCGATACCTTGGCAGCCATTACCGGCAGTATTGCCGAAGCCTACCATGGTATCCCTGCATCCATGCGCGAACATGCTTTAGCCATATTGCCACGCCGTATTGCTGAGACCCTGCTGACTTTTGAATCCCAATATCAGGCCGTCTGAAACCGCCTGCAAAAAGGAACAATAATGATGAAATACCTCGCCCTACTCCCTATCGCCTTCATGCTGGGTACGCCTGCCATTGCCGAAACCATCAATCCTTATCAGGAAAAAGGTTGCGCTTATGATGGCGATGTCGGCAAAGACGGCAAACCATCCGGCAAAGGCACATGGAAATGCCAAGACGGCCGCAGCTATGTCGGGGCCTTTAAAAACGGCAAATTTGACGGCAAAGGCATATATACCGTTTCCGGCAACAGCGAGACCTTTATCGAACCTTTCTCCTCAAACAGCGCCAAATTACGCAATATGACGCTGGAGGGCGTGTTCAAAAAAGGCAGGGCGCACGGAAACTTTACCGCCTCTCAAAACGGCACACCCGTATTCATCATGAAATGCGAAGACGGTATGATTAAAGAAGTCAAACTGGCTAAGAAATCTGCTTCCAAAACCAAATAAACAGCCTTTCAGACGGCCTTATCCATATTTTAGGCCGTCTGAAACATCAATTGACAAGCCCGCCTAAAGGCTGTTGTGTTGATTTTAAAGAATTTCCAAACAACCCTTACCTCAGGACAACCACCATGAGCATTAAATCCGACAAATGGATACGCCGCATGGCCGAAGAACACGGCATGATTGAGCCGTTCGAGCCCAACCAAATCAAAGAGGCCAATGGCCAACGCATCATCTCCTACGGCACATCCAGCTATGGCTACGACATCCGTTGTGCCAATGAATTTAAAATCTTCACCAATATCAACAGCACCATCGTCGACCCGAAAAACTTCGACCCGAAAAACTTCGTTACAGTTGAAGACGACTGCTGCATCATTCCGCCTAACTCCTTTGCACTGGCACGCACAGTCGAATATTTCCGCATCCCGCGCAACGTCCTGACTGTCTGCTTAGGTAAATCCACTTACGCACGCTGCGGCATCATCGTCAACGTTACCCCGTTTGAGCCAGAGTGGGAAGGCTACGTTACACTTGAGTTTTCCAACACCACCCCCCTGCCTGCTAAAATCTATGCCGGCGAAGGCGTGGCTCAAGTCTTGTTCTTTGAAAGCGATGAAGTCTGCGAAACTTCATACAAAGACCGCAACGGCAAATACATGGGACAAACCGGTGTTACCCTGCCTAAAACCTAATGCGCCAAACAAAAAAAGGCCGTCTGAAACTTTCAGACGGCCTTTTATCATTTCAGTTAAAAACGGCGTTTCAGCTTGCAAGCCTGCAAGATATGGACGGCGAGTTCTTCCACAGATTTATCCGTTGTATTGGTAAACGGCACTCCGTGGCGTTTGAACATATTTTGCGCATCGGCAATCTCGCTACGGCAAGTATCAATTTTGGCATAGGTCGAATTAGGACGGCGCTCATGACGGATAGCCTGCAGACGCTCAGGCTGAATGGTCAAGCCGAACAGCTTGTCTTTATAAGGTTTGACCATACGCGGCAAATCGGTCGATTCCAAATCATCGGGAATCAATGGATAGTTTGCGGCGCGGATACCGTATTGCAGGGCCAGATAGAGACAGGTCGGCGTTTTGCCCGAACGGGACACGCCCATCAAAATCACATCCGCTTCCTGCAGGTTTTTATCGCTGACACCGTCATCATGATTCAGTGAAAAATTGACCGCCTCCATACGCGCATCATAGCGTTGGGTATTGCCGATACTGTGGTGCCCCTGCCGGGCGGCAACCGCCTCCGTATTGAGTTCCTTTTCCAAAAGACCGAGAAAGGTTTCAAAGAAATTAATATGGAACGCATTGGCTTTCTTGATGATTTCACGGATTTCGTCATTGACCACACTGACAAAAGCAATCGGGCGCACGCCGAATTTTTCAGCTGACTGGTTGACTTTGTCTACAACAGCACGCGCTTTTTCAGGCGTATCAATAAACGGATAGGTATGGCGTTTGAACTCAACATTGCCAAATTGGTTCAGCAAGGCTTCACCGATATTTTCAGCGGTCAGACCAGTTCGGTCGGAAATATAGAAGACTTGGCGTGGATCAGTCATAATGAATCCTCTTGAGGGTAACGTTTCAGACGGCAATCATAGCAGTTACAGCCTTTGCAATAAAGCGATTCCCGATAGATTACACAGGATTACAACAAATTTGAACAATTTTTAAATTGGCACAAAATTTTATTTTTTGCTATTTTGTAGAATTTTATTCTAAAATTGTAAAATAAATCTTGTTTATTAAATTTATTAACTTATTTTGTTTTCCATATTTAACAAGAAGATAACACGTAAAAACATGAATCTGATATTCGTATTTCAGAAGGCTACACGCCTGAAAAGCACAATATCACAGACGAATTTGTGATTTTTAAAAAGATAAAACACATGACAGCCATCAAACGAATGGCTACAATAAGCAGGCGGATTTGTTTCTTTTTTAACATTTTTTGGATTGGACACACAAATGGCCGAAAACTACGTTATTTGGTTTGAAAACCTGCGTATGACTGACGTTGAGCGAGTGGGCGGTAAAAATGCCTCTTTGGGCGAAATGATCAGCCAACTGACTGAAAAAGGCGTGCGCGTTCCCGGCGGTTTTGCAACCACAGCCGAAGCTTATCGTGCTTTCCTGGCTCACAATGGTCTGAGCGAGCGTATTTCCGAAGCCCTGAAACAACTGGATGTTGAAGACGTTGCTGAATTGGCACGCGTGGGTAAAGAAATCCGTCAATGGATTTTGGATACCCCGTTCCCTGAGCAACTGGATGCTGAAATCGAAACAGCTTGGAACAAAATGGTTGCCGATGCCGGCGGTGCGGACATCTCCGTTGCCGTACGTTCTTCTGCAACAGCAGAAGACTTGCCGGACGCTTCTTTCGCCGGCCAACAAGAAACCTTCCTGAATATTAATGGTTTGGATAACGTTAAAGAAGCGATGCACCATGTATTCGCTTCCCTGTACAACGACCGTGCCATTTCTTACCGTGTCCACAAAGGCTTCGAACACGACATCGTTGCCCTTTCTGCCGGCGTACAACGCATGGTGCGCTCTGACAGCGGTGCCTCCGGTGTGATGTTCACCATCGATACCGAATCCGGTTACGACCAAGTCGTTTTCGTTACCTCTTCTTACGGCCTGGGCGAAAACGTCGTACAAGGCGCGGTAAACCCTGACGAATTCTATGTATTCAAACCTACTTTGAAAGCAGGCAAACCGGCTATCCTGCGCAAAACCATGGGTTCGAAACAAATCAAAATGATTTTTACCGACAAAGCCGAAGCCGGTAAATCTGTAACCAACGTTGATGTACCTGCAGAAGACCGTCAACGCTTCTCCATTACCGACGCCGAAGTAACCGAGTTGGCTCATTACGCGCTGACCATCGAAAAACACTACGGCCGCCCAATGGACATCGAATGGGGGCGCGATGGTTTGGATGGCAAACTCTACATCCTGCAAGCACGCCCTGAAACTGTAAAATCTCAAGAAGACGGCAGCCGCAACCTGCGCCGCTTCTCTATCAACGGCGAAAAAGTTGTCTTGTGCGAAGGCCGAGCTATCGGTCAAAAAGTTGGCCAAGGTAAAGTTCGCTTGGTGAAAGATGCTTCAGAGATGGATTCCGTTGAAGCAGGCGACGTACTCGTTACCGACATGACCGACCCGGATTGGGAACCGGTAATGAAACGTGCTTCTGCCATTGTTACCAACCGTGGTGGCCGTACCTGCCACGCAGCGATTATCGCGCGTGAATTGGGTATTCCGGCTGTTGTAGGTTGTGGCGATGCTACCGACCTGCTTTCAGACGGCCAAGAAGTTACCGTATCTTGTGCCGAAGGCGATACCGGCTTCATCTACTCCGGCCTGCTGGACGTACAAGTTACCGATGTTGCTTTGGACAACATGCCTAAAGCCCCTGTCAAAGTGATGATGAACGTTGGTAACCCTGAATTGGCATTCAGCTTCGCCAACCTGCCTAGCGAAGGCATCGGCTTGGCACGTATGGAATTCATCATCAACCGTCAAATCGGTATCCATCCTAAAGCCTTGTTGGAATTTGACAAACAAGACGACGAATTGAAAGCGGAAATTACCCGCCGCATCGCTGGCTACGCTTCTCCTGTCGACTTCTATGTCGATAAAATCGCAGAAGGTGTGGCAACTTTGGCTGCTTCGGTTTATCCACGCAAAACCATCGTCCGTATGTCTGACTTCAAATCCAACGAGTACGCTAACTTGGTAGGTGGCAGCATCTACGAACCGCACGAAGAAAACCCAATGTTGGGCTTCCGTGGTGCAGCGCGTTATGTTGCTGACAGCTTCAAAGACTGCTTCGCACTCGAGTGCAAAGCCTTGAAACGCGTCCGTGACGAAATGGGTTTGACCAACGTCGAAATCATGATTCCATTCGTCCGCACTTTGGGTGAAGCCGAAGCTGTTGTCAAAGCCCTGAAAGAAAACGGTTTGGAACGCGGCAAAAACGGCCTGCGCCTGATCATGATGTGCGAGTTGCCAAGCAACGCTGTATTGGCAGAACAATTCCTGCAATACTTCGACGGTTTCTCCATCGGCTCTAACGACATGACCCAGCTGACCCTCGGCCTCGACCGTGACAGCGGTTTGGTATCTGATTCCTTCGACGAGCGCAACCCTGCCGTTAAAGTGATGTTGCACTTGGCAATCTCTGCCTGCCGCAAACAAAACAAATACGTCGGTATTTGCGGTCAAGGCCCGTCAGACCATCCGGACTTTGCCAAATGGCTGGTTCAAGAAGGTATCGAGAGCGTATCGCTCAACCCTGATACCGTGATTGAAACTTGGCTGTATCTGGCTAACGAATTGAACAAATAAGTTCGATGAGACAAAAATCCCCTGTCCGTCTATCTCGGCAGGGGATTTTTATTGCCTTATTCAATACCGTCTGAAAAAACTTTCACTTTCTTTTACCTTATCAAAAAAATCCTTTATCATCAAAATGATAAAAAAATATACCGCCATATCCACAAATTTTCAATGTTAATATGCTGCCTTTATGCAGTTTATCCCATGCCTTTTGAGTGAACCTTTTTCCACTCTTCCTATCTATCATACACAACATAACGATACATTTTGAAACAACCCATGAATACAAATTTTATTTCCACCTTTCAGACGGCCTTAAAACGTCTGGCCCTCATCAGCACCATTGCCGTCTTAGCAGCCTGCGCCGGCAACAATACCTCTTCCAACCGAGCTGTACCTGACGGCTACTACAAAGTCCGCCCCGGCGATACCCTGACCCAAATTGCCAAACGCTACGGACAAAACGTCAATACACTGGTTGCATGGAATAACCTTCCCAACGCCTCACAAATCGAAGTCGGTCAAGTATTGCGAGTCCGCCGTCATGTTGCCTCCCGCAATACTGCTACGCAGCAACGCCAAGCAACCGCCGTTACCCCAATCAACCGGTTAAGCTTGCAATGGCCGACCGATAACGCCTCATCCTCCATTATCCAACGCTACAACGGCACAAGCAGCAAAGGCATAGATATTGCAGGCACGCAAGGCCAACAAATCCGTTCTGCCGCAGCCGGTACCGTCATCTACGTTGGCGAAGAAGTACGCGGCTACGGCAAGCTGATTTTAATCAGCCACAACGACTACACCATTACCGCCTATGCCCACAACGACACGCTTTTGGTACAAAAAGATCAAAAAGTCCAAGCAGGTCAAGTTATCGCGACCATGGGCAGCAGCGATACAGACAGCGTCAAGCTTCATTTTGAAGTTCGTCTAAACGGCAAAGCAGTCGATCCCCTGCCTTATTTGACTAGAACAAATTAATGCCCCAATCAAAAGGCCGTCTGAATAGCAGTATTTCAGACGGCCTTTTGATTATCTTGCTATAACAGCTATTTCAACAAAATCTTTTCCTATTTAACTTATGTTGATTGAGTGTAAATACCGTTATACAATAACAACTCTTTTTAACATTCCATTTCAGGTACCCTACTATGTCTCCTAGCAGTATCCTTGCAACCGCATTCTTGTTTGCATCTGCATTTGCCAGCGCAGATGTCCATATTGATGAAAGCATTCCTTACCGCGATAAAGAAGAAATCGATACCCGTATTGTTTCTGAGTGTTTAGAAGTGGGCAGCATCATGTCCAAATCTTTGCAAGAAACTGCAGCCAAAAGCGATGTAACAGTTGTCCGTGACGGTAAAAAACAAGGCACATACGCAGATATCGCTATCACTTCCGCCATGAGTGCAGGCAATGCCTTTATCGGTCACGCCAAAGGGATGGCGGTTTCAGCCACTTTGTATGTTGACGGCAAACAAGTTAATAAAAAAACCTTTACCCGCAACTCTTCCGGTGGCATGTTTGGCGCTTATAAAAGCTCTTGCGCCGTCTTGAACCGCACTTCTAAAGTATTGGGTTCAGATATTGCCCAATGGGTGGTTCGCGAACAAAAAAATGCTCAAGACAAATAAAACCCCAATTTGATAAAGGCCGTCTGAAAAACCGTATTTCAGACGGCCTTTATATTTTCTATTTCTCTAAAAACAAAGAAATAAATTACCCATTAATCATTGTCAGAAATAGAGAATTTTATTTCCAATGCCCTTGATTTTAGAATATCTACCCTCAATTATTAAAACTATAAGAATTTTGTATATTAGCAGTCAAAGGAATAACATGGCAGAAAAAAACTATTATGAAATACTAGGCGTTGCCAAAGATGCGGATGAGGCCGAAATCAAAAAAGCCTACCGAAAACTGGTGCGCAAATACCACCCCGATGTCAGCAAAGAACCTGACGCAGCCGAACGTACGGTAGAAATCAACCGTGCCTACGAAACGCTTTCCGATAAAGAAAAGCGGGCCGAATACGATGAAATGTTGGCTAATCCTTACGGACGCAGCGCCGGAGGCAATCCGTTCGGTCAAGGCGGCAATCCGTTTGGCAATGGATTTAACGGTGGCGGCTTCCACTATGAACGTCATGAAGGCGAACCGTTCGGAGCGGGAGACTTCAATTTTGAAGATCTGTTTTCATCATTCCGCCAATCCCACACTCGTTCCGAGCAACCCCGCGGCCCAATAAAAGGCGAGGATCAACATGCTGAATTGAGTATTGATATTTACGCAGCGTATGTTGGCGCAGAACGTAGCATGACTTTGAATGTGCCGACTCTAGACGAATACGGACGTGCGGTTTATCAAAATAAAACCCTCAACGTCAAAATCCCCAAAGGCATTGCAGAAGGCCAACAAATCCGTTTGGCCGGTCAAGGTTTGCCGGGATATAACGGTGGAGAAAACGGTGACTTGTACTTAAAAATCAAGTTCCACGACCAACCTGATTTATACGTCAAAAACAGGAAAGACGTATATCAAACAATAGATGTCAAACCTTGGGAAGCCGTATTGGGCGGCAAAATCATCGTCCCTACCGCTTCAGGCCGCTTGCAGGTCAATCTGCCTGCCAACAGCCAAAGCGGTAAAAGCATCCGCCTCAAAGGCAAAGGTATTCCTGCAAAAGAAGCCGGAGACCTTTATCTCAATATCCGCATTAATGTTCCGCCAGTAGAGAGCGAAGCCGACCGTGCCGCATGGGAAAAATTGGCCGAACACTTTGCCGCGAAACAAGCATAAGAGAAAGGATAAATTATGATTCAGTCCTCCGATGTTACCCTTACTTTTGAAGAAATCGTTGCCGCCAGCCGCTGCCGTCGTGATTGGCTGTTGGAACTTATAGCAGAAGACATCATCAGCATAGATGGAGTGCCCGAAAAAAGCACCTTCAGTGGTTTTCATCTTGCCCGCATCCGTCGCGCACAACGCTTAAGCCGTGATTTTGAGGCCGGCATTCCTGCATTGGGGCTGATTATGCGGCTGTTGGACGAGGTGGAAGAACTCAGAAAAATACAGCGTCCGCTGGTCCTGCTCGAAGAAGAGTAAATATTGGCAAGTTGTTCGATTAAATATTGATGACAAGACAAAGTTTTTGATTTTTATTGATATTCCATAATGAAAGGCCGTCTGAAAATATTTTCAGACGGCCTTTTTATGCCTTCATTAACAACAGCGTCCGCCGTTGCCGCCGCAACGGCGTTTGCGGCAGTAGTCTTGGAATTGCAGCTCGGTCATGACCGGCGCGTTGGGATTATGTTTGCGCTGGCGGGCAACGTAGTTTTCATAATCTGGGACACCGGCCATCAAGTTCGCTGTCAACTTGATGGTTTTCCACCAAGATGCGAGCTTATGCTTCACTTTGAGTCTCCGGCTGTTTACCGTCGCGGTACACTGCTGGAATTTCTTTAGCAGTTGGCCAACCGACTTTGCGGGCTTTCATGGCAGTACGGAAACCGTACACGGCGACAATCACGACAACTGCCAAGAACAAAGCGGTCAAACCGGCATTGATTTGGTCGTTGAAGATGATTTGTGACATTTCGCCAATGTCTTTAGCAGGAGCGAGGACTTCGCCTGAAGCCAAGGCATCGCGGTATTTGCCTGCGTGAGCCAAGAAGCTGACGCGCGGGTCGCTGTGGAACAGTTTTTGCAAACCGGCATAGCAGGTTACGAACAATACGCCGACAGCAGGAACCAAAGTTACCCAAACATAGCGGTCGCGTTTCATTTTCACCAATACGACGGTACACATAATCAACGCTACGCCTGCAAGCATTTGGTTGGCGATACCAAACAACGGCCAGAGCGAGTTAATACCGCCCAGAGGGTCGGTTACGCCGGTATAGAGGAAGTAACCCCACAATGCCACAGCAAAGAATGTGGCAACCAAGTTGGCAGGGATTGAGTCGGTGTTACCGAATGGTTTGTAGAAGATACTGCCCAAGTCTTGAATCATGAAACGGGCAACGCGTGTACCGGCGTCAACTGCGGTCAGGATGAACAAGGCTTCAAACAGCAAGGCAAAGTGATACCAGAACGCCATCATGGCTTCGCCCGGAATCAGACGGCTCATGATGTGTGCCATACCGACTGCGAGGGTTGGTGCACCGCCTGCGCGGGATAGAATGGTGTTTTCGCCCACTTCTTTAGCAGTGTGCAACAGGGTTGCGGCATCAACAGAGAAATTCAGTTTAGTGGTGATGACTTCGGCAGCTGTGTTGGCATCTGTACCAATCAGCGCGGCCGGGCTGTTCATCGCAAAGTACACGCCTGGCTCAAGCGAAGCGGCGGCAGCCAGCGCCATAATAGCCACAAAGCTTTCCATAATCATGCCGCCGTAACCGATCATGCGGACGTGGGTTTCGTTTTCCACCATTTTTGGAGTGGTACCTGAAGAAATCAGCGCATGGAAGCCTGAAACTGCACCACAAGCAATGGTAATGAACAAGAATGGGAACAATGCACCAGAGAATACCGGGCCTGAACCATCGATAAAGTGGGTAACTGCAGGCATTTGCAGAGTCGGGTTAACAATAACGATACCCAAAGCCAAAGCTGCAATCGTACCGATTTTCAGGAAGGTAGACAGATAGTCGCGCGGAGTCAGCAAGAGCCAAACCGGCAATACGGAAGCCACGAAACCGTAAATCATAATCGCCCAAGTCAGCTGAATGCCGTCAAGGTCGAACCAGTGACCGAAGGAGCTGTGGGCAACATCTTCACCGTAAATCACGGCCAACATCAGCAAAATAAAGCCGACGATGGAAATCTCGCCGATTTTGCCCGGACGGATATAACGGGTGTAAATACCCATAAACAGAGCAATCGGCATAGTCGCTGCGATGGTGAACGTACCCCAAGGGCTGTGAACCAATGCTTTCACAACAATCAGCGCCAACACCGCCATAATGATGACCATAATCATCAAAATACCAATGGATGCAATCACGCCGGGAACGGTACCGAGTTCTTGTTTCACGATATCGCCCAAAGACTTACCGTCACGGCGCATAGAAACAAATAGTACCATCATATCCTGTACGGCACCGGCAAATACCACGCCGAAGATAATCCACAAAGTACCGGGCAGATAACCCATTTGCGCTGCCAATACAGGACCAACCAGAGGGCCTGCGCCGGCAATAGCGGCAAAGTGGTGGCCGAACAGTACGCCTTTATGTGTGGGAACATAGTCCAAGCCGTCATTGTGGCGTTCTGCCGGAGTCAGACGGTTAGGATCAAGCTGCATCACACGGTTGGCAATGTAAAGACTGTAGAAACGGTAGGCAATGCAGTATACCGAAATGGCGGCCGTAACCATCCAAATCGCACTGACTTGCTCGCCACGGCTGAGAGCTAAAGTAGTAAAGGAGGCCAAGCCTACCAAAACCACAATGCCCCAGATCAAAAATGATTTGAGCGATTTCATTGATTTATCCTTAAAACGTGATGCACCAAGGCTTGCTTTAGCGACAAACTGCCTTAATGCGCTTCAGAAAGACCAGTCATTATAGTCTTCATGATTTCATGAGTGAAATGTCATTTCAACCCAAATTCGACTGAAAACAAAATGATTAGTTCGTCCGTAAGGTTAACACAAACAGACAATATACCCTTCATTTTTTACTTCAAAACTAAATATTCCTTAACATATAACAAACGAAAGGCCGTCTGAAAACCCAAAAATTCAGTTTTCAGACGGCCTGACAAACAGTCAATGCTATAATCCGACATTCCCATTTCTCTATATTGCCATACCATGCAAAACAACGATTCCGAAACCATGCGCCTCTCCAAACGCATGGCGCAATTGGGCTTATGCTCGCGCCGCGAGGCAGACAGTTACATCGAGCAAGGCTGGGTCAAAGTCAACGGTCAAACCGCCGTACTCGGTCAAAAAGTCACCGAGCGCGACCGCATCGACCTCAACAAACAAGCCCATGAAAAACAAGCAGCGCGCGTAACCATCCTTCTGAATAAACCCGTCGGCTACGTCAGCGCGCAGGCAGAAAAAGGCTATAAATCCGCCGCAGAACTCATTACCGCCGAAAACCATTGGGAAGGCGATGACAGCCGTATCCCTTTCAGCGAAAAACACAAATTCGGCTTAGCCCCTGCCGGCCGCTTAGATATCGACTCCGTCGGATTGTTAGTACTCACTCAGGACGGCCGCATTGCCAAACAACTGATTGGTGAAAACAGCAGCAGCGAAAAAGAATACCTTGTCCGCGTCCGTGGCAAACTGGACGATAAAGGCCTCGCCCTACTCAACCACGGCTTGAGTTTGGACGGAGAAAAATTGCGCCCCGCCAAAGTCGAATGGCAAAACGAAGACCAGTTGCGCTTTATTTTGCGACAAGGCAAAAAACGCCAAATCCGCCGCATGTGCGAACTGGTCGGCCTGCGTGTCGTCGGTTTGAAACGCATCCGCATGGGTAAAGTCAAACTCGGCAGACTGCCGCCGGGCAAATGGCGTTATCTACGCGCTGACGAATCGTTTTAATTGCAGCTAATAAAAAGGCCGTCTGAAAACACATTTCAGACGGCCTCATCTTTTACTGCTTACTCGATATAAGTAAACTTCGCACGTTTGATATTGCAGAGAATTTCGTACGGAATCATACCGGCAACTTCGGAAACTTCATTGATATTAATCACATCGCCCCAAAGCTCGACTTCCGCGCCCAAGCCCTCTTTCGATGCTTCCAGCTCAACCGTAATCATATCCATAGATACCCTGCCGATAATACGGCTGCGTTTGCCATCCACTGCCACAGGGGAATTAGTGGAAGCGCGACGCGGATAACCGTCGGCATAGCCGCAGGCAATCAAACCGACACGGATAGATTTGCTGGTGTAGAACGTTGCGCCGTAGCCAATCGGAGAATGCGGTTGCAACACGCGCTCGCCGAAAACACGGGAAGTCAGGCGCATAACAGGTTTCAAACGCTCATCCACGCCGCCGAAAGGCGAAATACCATACAAGGCCAGACCGGCACGTCCCCAATCGCGCCGCGCTTCAGGCACGTTCAAAATCGCGGCGGAATTCGCCAAGCTCTCTTCGCCTTCCAAACCCTCACACGCCAAATCAAACGCTTCAAGCTGCATTTCGGTCATGCCGTTTTCCGGTTCGTCCGCGCAGGCAAAATGGCTGAATTTCACAATGTTTTCAACCGATTCGGATTGTTTCAATGCAGTATAGGCGGCGGCATAGTTATGCGGAAAGAAACCGGCACGGTGCATACCCGAGTCCATTTTCAGCCATACGGTCGTCGGACGTTGCCACTCATGATGCACAAACGCCTCCAACTGCCATTGGCTACCGATTGCCGGCCACAAATCATAACGGTCAACATCCGCATATTCCGCAGCCTCAAACACGCCTTCCAACAAAACAATCGGATTTTTAATGCCGTTTTGACGCAATTCCACGCCTTCATCTACCGTTGCCACCGCAAAGCCGTCGGCAATATCCGCCAACGCGTGTGCACATCTGACCGCACCATGCCCGTAAGCATCGGCCTTAATCACGGCCAACAATTTATTGCCATGCAACTCTTTGAGAAAACGATAATTTTGACGTAAATTATCCAAACGGATTTGCGCATTGAGCGGACGCATAATGTATTCCTCTTATCGGCATTCCGTTTCAGACGGCCTGCCCTATTACTTTGAAGTAAATATTATAGGTCAAAAACTACACAGGATTCCATGAAATACACAAGAATAATCTATTCATATTTTAGAACTCATGCGCACCTTTAGGCATTTATGCTTCTTCTCAGCCTGTTTTAAGGTTATGATTCAATCCAAATGAAAACGACAGACATCAAGGCCATGAAAGAACTCGACAAAACCGACTTAAAAATCCTCAAGCTCCTACAACAAAATGCACGTATCCCCATGACTGAATTGGCTGAAAAAGTCGGCCTCTCCACTACGCCAGTAACCGAACGCGTCCGCCGCTTGGAACGCGACAACCTCATTACCGGCTATCACGCCCATCTGAATCCTCATGCTTTAGGCCAAAGCCTCTTGGTCTTTGTCGAGCTGAAACTGCGTTCCAAATCCGGCAATATTTTTGAAGACTTCAAACGCGAAGTGCTGAAGATTCCGCAAATTCTGGAATGCCACTTAGTATCCGGCGAATACGACTACCTTATCAAAGTCCGCCTGCCCAATATGTCCGCCTATCGCGATATGCTCGGCAATATCCTGCTGCAACTGCCGGCTGCTTCCGAAAGCCGCAGCTATGTTGTCATGGAAGAAGTCAAAGAAGAAGTAGTATTAGACATCTAATTCTATTCAACAAACAAAGGCCGTCTGAAAGATTACAACATTCAGACGGCCTTTATTTTAAATAGGCAAAAAAAATGCACACATCCGACAGAATGTGTGCCAAGTCTACAAAGGAGAAATAGAGG
>NZ_KV799687.1:28143-63634 GCF_001810035.1 Neisseria sp. HMSC058F07
CAAGTCTACAAAGGAGAAATAGAGGAGAAACTATTAACTGACTACTCGAACCAGCTAACGAAACGAATTATGCAACAAGATATTCAACCGCGCAAGTATTTTTCTTGTAAAGTTTCTTAATTATTCAATTAACAGATCTTAAATGTAATCATGTTTCAATGTAGATAAAAAAATGCGCATACCGTTTTGATATGCGCCAAGTCTACAAAGGAGAAATAGAGGAGAAAAATCAAGCTGCATCAAGCAACTCAACGGCGCGAATTATCCTAGCCTTCTACCCTCCTGTCAACTGTTTTCCCATCTATTTTCAAGTATTTTGCTAAAAAACAACAAATCCACTATTCCCCTCTTTTTCTTGCTATTTTCGCCCATATATAAAAAGAATTTAGGGCCGTCTGAAACATATATTGCCACTAAAGATAAACGGCTCCATACTCACACATTCATAGTCCATATCAACCCAACCCACAACCATGACCACCCCACTTTCCCTTGCCGTCGTCGGCCATACTAACACAGGCAAAACCTCGCTCTTACGTACGCTTTTGCGCGACAGCACCTTCGGCGAAGTGAAAAACGCGCCCTCCACCACGCGCCATGTCGAAGAAGCCCTTATCAACGACGGCGACGACAGCCTGGTTTATCTCTACGACACACCCGGCCTTGAAGATGCCGGCGGCGTGTTGGACTGGCTGGAAACCCATACATCCGCACGCGATGACGGCATTGAGCGCATCCAGCAATTCCTCAACAGCCATGAATCGCATCACGAGTTTAACCAAGAGGCCAAAGTTCTGCGCCAAGTCATGCAAAGCGATATGGCCATGTACGTCATCGATTCGCGGGAACCCGTCCTCGACAAATACAAAGACGAGCTGACTATTTTGTCTTGGTGCGCCAAGCCCATCATGCCCGTGTTCAACTTCACCCAAAATCAAGACCTGACCGCTTGGACCAATATGCTCGCCCGCAGAAACCTGCATGTTTACGCCGGTTTCGATACCGTTGCCTTCGACTTTGAAGGCGAAATCCGATTGTGGGACAACCTTGCCACCATGTTACCCAAGCGCGACATCCTCGACCGCCTCATCAATATGCGCCGTCGCGAGTGGCAACTGCTGGATACGGAAGCGCGCCGTGAAATTGCCGATTTTCTGCTGGATGCCGCCGCATTTACCCAAGAAATTGCCGAAAACGACGACCCTGCCCCGACTTTGGAAGTCATGCAATCGGAAATCCGCCAACTTGAGCGGCAAATGCAACAACGCCTGTTCACACTTTACCGCTTCTATCACGACGAAGTCGGCAGCGACAGCACATGGATGCCCAAAGCCTTCAAACAAGATCCGTTTGACAGCGAATTGCTCAAACATTACGGCATCCGTACCGGTACCGGCGCAACCGCAGGTGCACTCATCGGCTTAGGCTTGGATATTGCCACGCTTGGCGGCTCACTTGGTTTGGGTACGGCCATCGGCGGCCTGTTGGGCGGCATTTTGCCCAATGCCCAAGACATCACCGACAAAATCAACGGCAGGCAAACCCTGCATACCGATCCGGAAACCCTTACCCTGCTCGCCGCACGCGCACTGGATTTGTTGCACGTCTTGCAAACGCGCGGCCATGCGGCTCAGTCGCATATCGAGCTAAAAGAACGCAAAGCGCCATGGAATGCGGCCAAATTGCCAAGCGAACTCAACAAAGCGCGTAGCAACCGCAAATGGTCTTCGCTCAACACACACCAGCCCGAAGCCAGCCGTAACGAACGCGCAGCCTATGCCGCCACTTTAAGCGAGAAATTGAAAGCTTAGAATTGCCGCATAACAAAAAGGCTGTCTGAAATCCAAATGTTTCAGACGGCCTTTTAATCTTAGCAGGCAAATATTTATTCGGCAGCTTTGGTCTCACGTTTCAAACCGCCGCCAAGTGCTTTATACAAGTCGGCAAGGTTTTCCAGACGGGTCAACTGATTGGCTAAAAGAGCAGTATCCGCGCTGTAACTGCTGCGCTCGGCATCCAGCAAATCCAATGCGCTGGATACGCCATGTTTGTAGCGCAGGCTGATGAGGCGCAGGCTGTCATTGTAGGCACGGCTTTGTTTGCTCAAAGCGGCGTAGCTTTTATCCAGCTGCTCGCGTGCAACCAACGCATTGGAAACGTCTTTGAATGCGGATTGAACAGCGGCCTCATAAGCAACGATTTGTGCCTGTTGGCGCAGTTTGGCTACGTCAAGATTGGCTTTGTTTGTGCCCCAGTCAAAGATAGGCAATGTGATGGACGGTGCAAAAGCCCAAATACCTGTGCCGCTCTTAAACAGGCCGCTCAACTCGCCGGAAGCTGTACCGACAGAACCGGTCAGACTGATGCGTGGGAAAAACGCCGCACGAGCCGCACCGATATTGGCATTGGCTTGTTTGAGCGCGTGTTCGGCCGCGCGGATATCCGGACGGTTGAGCAACACGTCCGAACTCAAACCGGCAGGCAGTTTGGTCAATTTGAACTGTTTGCTCAAAGGCAAACCGGCAGGCAGGTCTTCAGGCAAAGGTTGATTAATCAGCATGGCCAAAGAATTGCGCGCTTGCTCGCGGTTTTTTACCGCGGATGCGTAATCGGCTTTGGCCGATTCAATCAGTGCTTCCTGTTGGCGCAAATCAACGGCGGAAATCACACCGGCCTTATGGCGTAATTGCGAGAGCTTGTAAGTCGCTTCACGGGTTTGCAATACGCGTTGTGCCAATGCCATGGTTTCTTCGGCGTAGCGTTCGTTAAAGTAGGCTTTGGCAACGGTAGAAATCAAGGTCAGATGCGCGGCATCGCGGTTGGCGGCCACATTGAAATAACCTTGCAACGCGGCTTCGCTGGTGCTGCGGACACGACCGAAAAGGTCAAGTTCATAAGAGGCTGCGCCCAAACCCACGCTGTATTGGCTGCTGACGCTGCCGCCGCTCAAGCTGCCTTGACGCGAACCTGTACCGCTGGCATTGACGGTTGGCAACAAATTATTACGCGCAATCATATATTGCTTGCGGTAGATTTCCGCATTCAGTGCGGCTGTACGCAAATCGGTATTGCGTTCTAATGCGATGTCGATCAGGCGGTGAAGGCGCGGATCGGCAAAGTAATCTTGCCAACCCAATTCAGCGGCACGGATACCGTCGTCAACAGTGTCGTATTTAAACGTATCGTCCACGGCAACTTGAGGCTGCTCATATTTCGGTATCATGGTACAGGCCGACAAAGCCACGGCTGCGGCAACGGCGGTCAGTACAGGTTTGAATGTAATCTTCTTCATTTTAGAATCCTTTAGCATTTTGAGGCCGTCTGAAAATTTTCAGACGGCCTTTGCTTTAGTGCTTGTCTGAATCGTGTTTACCGTCTTCAATCATGCCGGCTTCAGCGGCGTGTTTGGCGGCTATCTCATGCTCGTGTGCGGTTTCTTTAAAGAATTTGCGCACAACCACATAGAACAAAGGCACAAGGAACACGGACAGAATCGTACCGATCAACATACCCCAGAACACGGTCGTACCAATTGCACGTTGGCTGGCGGAGCTGGCACCGCTGGCAACATAAAGCGGTACCACGCCCAAGATGAAGGCGAACGAAGTCATGATAATCGGACGGAAACGCAGGTGTGCGGCGGCAAGCGCAGCTTCAAGCGCGCTCCTGCCTTGCGCTTGCAGGTCTTTGGCAAACTCGATAATCAAAATCGCGTTTTTCGCACTCAAACCCATCACCGTAACGAAACCGACTTGGAAGTAGATATCGTTGGCATATGCCGGAATACTGCCCAGCAGTGCTTCAAACATGTTACGGCCGGTCACGCCCAATGCCGCACCAATCAAGCCCAACGGAATCACAAGGATAACCGCCAACGGGATAGACCAGCTTTCGTACAAAGCAGCCAATACCAAGAATACAGCGGCAGCGGCCAATGCGTACAATACGACAGTTTGTGAGCCGCCTTTGGCCTCTTCACGAGACTGGCCGCCCCATTCCAGACTGTAACCGCCGCCCATGTCATCAACCATTTGCTGTACCGCAGCCATGGCTTGACCGGAAGATACGCCATTAACAGGCGAGCCGGAAAGCTCCATTGCCGGATAACCATTGAAGCGGACGCTTTGTTCCATACCGTTTTCCCAAGAAACAGTAGCAATGGTAGAAAGCGGTACGGCAACGCCGGATTTGTTCGGCACGGTCAGGTTCAGAATATCGGCAGGCTGCATACGGGCACTCGCATCAGCTTGTACCATCACGCGTTGCAGACGGCCTTGATTCGGAAAGTCGTTTACATAAGACGAACCCAAAGAAGAAGCCAAAGCAGTACGGATATCAGAGAACGAAATACCTTGTGCGGCTGCTGCGGAACGGTTGATGTCGATTTTCAACTGCGGCGCATCTTCCAAACCGCTCGCACGAACGGTACTTGGGTTAAACAAACCGCTTTTGCGCATTTTGTCAATCAACTCATTGCGCTTGGCCAACAATGCAGCATGGCCGCTGTTGTTACGGTCTTGCAGGTAAATCGTCAAGCCGGAGCCTGTACCCAATTCCATAATGGCAGGAGGCACAATCGCCAAACCGAAACCGTCTTTCAGCGTAGCCATCATCATGCCGGTCAACTTACCGGAAATAGAAGTCGCATCGCTGCCCGGAGTAGTACGTTCGCTCCAGTCTTTCAGAATGACAAAGCCCAAAGCCATGTTTTGGCCGGAACCGCTAAAACTAAAGCCGGAAACGGTAATAATGTTCTCGATCTCAGGTACAGATTTCGCCAGTTGAGTGATTTGAGCCAAAGTTGCATCGGTACGCTCTTTGGTTGCGCCGGCAGGCAGCTGCACGCTCAACATCAAGTTACCTTGGTCTTCAGACGGCAAGAAGGAAGTCGGCAGACGCATAAACAAGAATACGCCCACAACAGTCAAGCCAATATAGACAACCATCATGCGCAAAGTCTTGCGCAAGACTTTGGCAACCCAGCCTTCGTAGCCGTGTGTCCAGCTGTCGAATTTCTTGTTAAACCAACCAAAGAAACCTTTTTTCTCTTCGTGATGACCCTTCTGAATCGGTTTGAGCATGGTGGCACACAATGCCGGAGTCAGCGTCAAAGCAAGGAATGCGGAGAAGCCGATAGATGCCGCCATGGTCAAGGCAAACTGTTTGTAAATGTTACCGGTTGCACCGCTAAACATTGCCAGCGGCACAAATACGGACATCAACACCGCAGTAATACCGATAACCGCGCCGGAAATCTGACCCATCGCTTTTTTGGTGGCAGCCTTAGGCGATAAACCTTCGCTCGCCATGATACGCTCAACGTTTTCAACGACCACAATCGCGTCATCGACCACAATACCAATCACCAATACCATCGCAAACATGGTCAATACGTTAATCGACATACCCATGTATGAGATGAAGGCAAAACCGCCCAACAGGGAAATCGGTACAACAATGGTCGGAATCAGCGTATAGCGGATATTTTGCAGGAAGAGATACATCACCAAGAATACCAAAACAATGGCTTCCAAAAGTGTATGGATCACTTTCTCAATCGAAATTTCCACAAATTTGGAAGTATCGTAAGGAACTTTCCAGCTCATGCCGTCTGGAAAATACTTCTGCAAAACCGCCATTTTTTCTTTCACGGCAGTCGCCGTTGCCAATGCGTTACCGCTGTTAGACAGCATCACTGCCATACCGGTGGTATTCACGCCGTTCAAACGGGTGGAAGAAGAATAGTCCTGCATACCCAAGCTGACTTTGGCAACGTCTTTCAGATAGACATTAGAACCATCGGTATTGGATACCAAAATGATGTTGCCAAACTCTTCAGCAGTGCTCAGCTGACCTTGCGCCGTCACAGTTGCTGAAATAGTCTGACCTGCAGCCGCCGGCAAAGAGCCGATAGAGCCTGCAGAAATTTGGATATTTTGTGTCGCAAGTGCGTTGGTTACCGTTGCAAAAGACAGGTTGTAGTTTTGCAGTTTTTTCGGATCAACCCAAATACGCATGGCGCGTTGCGCACCAAACAATTGTACCTGCCCTACCCCGTCGATACGCTGCAGTTCAGGAATGATATTGCGCTGGGCGTAATCGTTCATTTCCTCAATGGATTGCTTTTCAGAAGAAAGCATGACCACTTGCAAGAAGTTGGAACGCGCTTTAGATACGGTTACACCATATTGCTGTACGGTAGACGGCAATGTGGACAACACTTCCGACAATTTGTTCTGCACGTCTACCTGCGCCAAATCTTCATTGGTTTCCGGTGTAAACGTCAGACTGACGCTGCCGCTGCCGCTGGAATTGGCAGAAGTCGTCATATAGTCCAAACCTTCCACACCGTACATATTACGTTCGATAACGGCCAGTACGCTGTCTTCCATTACCTGAGCAGAAGCGCCCGGATAAGTAGCGCGCAAAGTAATGGTCGGCGCTGCAACGGACGGATATTGGGAAATCGGCAGTTTTTGAATGCCGAAAATACCCGCTGCGATGATAAAAATCGCAATAACCCATGCAAAAATGGGGCGGTCAATAAAAAACTTAGACATTCATGCGTTCCTTATTTAGCTTCAGATGCAGCTTTAGCTTCAGGCTTGGCCTCGGATGCAGCCTGGCCGTCTGAAACTGCTGGTGTTGCTGCCGCAGCGTTTGCAGGCGGCGTCCATTCTTTCGGCGTTACCTGTTTAGCACCCGACATAGCGGCAATGCTGATGCCTTCAACAATCACTTTGTCGCCGTCTTTCAGGCCATCTGTAATCACCCAATTGCTACCTTGCTGTTGGGCAATGGTCACGACACGCGCTTCCATTTCGCTCTTGTCATTCACTACCATCACAGTATCTTGCGAACCGCGGGTAACTGCTTGTTGTGGCACTACAAATGCATTATCCACTGCAACTTGTTCCATCAACACGCGCACATACAAGCCCGGCATCAAGATATTTCTGTCGTTAGGAATGGCGGCGCGCAAGGTAATTTGACCGGTTGTTTCGTTGACAGTCGGATCTGCAAACAGCAGACGGCCTTTTTCAGGGTAAACCGTACCGTCGTCAAATTTGATATCCACTGCAATCGCGCCGTTTGCCGCCAACAATTTGCCTTCGGCAACCTGTTGACGTAGTTTCATGACCTCACTCGCAGACTGGGTAACATTGACATACATCGGATTGGTTTGTTGGATGGTGGCCAAAACAGTGGTATCGCCGGAATTCAGCAGCGTACCTTCAGAAACTTTAGATTGACCGATAAAGCCGGAAATCGGCGCAGTAATGCGGGAGCGGTTCAGGCTGATACCGGCAGATTTGATGGCTGCTTGAGCGGATTTGACGCCTGCCTCTGCTGAACGCTTGGCCGTTACGGCCGCATCATATTCTTGTTGGCTGATGGCATCGGCGGCAACCAGCGGTTTATAGCGGGCTAAGTCGGCATTCGCTTTAGCCAAAGTAGCTTGCGCACTTGCCAACTGGGCGCGTGCGCTTTCTAAATTTGCTTCATAAGATGAGCTGTCGATTTGATATAAAGGCTGACCGGCTTGCACATAGCTGCCCTCTTGGAAGAGGCGTTTTTGCAGAATACCGCCGACTTGGGCGCGAACTTCGGCAGTACGCAATGATTCCAGACGGCCCGGCAACTCGGTTGTCAATGCAACGGTTTCCGGATGCACGGTAACCACGCGGACTTCAGGCGCAGGTTGTTTTTGCTGTTGCTGACTGCCTTGCGCCTGTTGGCCGGCTGCTTTTTCATCGCCTTTGCCGCAAGCGGAAAGCGCCAACGCAGTAGCTGCTGCAATTGCCGCGACACGCATCATTTTAGAAGCATAAAGAGCCATAATTTTCCTATCTCTATGATAAATAAGGGTTTGACTAATTGAAAATTGATTACTTTAATCTCATATTTCACAAACAGAAATTGCCTGCTTTTATGAAAAACAGGCTGATTATATAGTGTTGAGAAACACTATCAAGTATTGAATTAAATTATACATACATTCTTGCATGTTCAGAAGTAATTTTTTATAATCCGAACCATAAATTTACATTTCCTACAAAACAACTATGAGAAGAACCAAAACCGAAGCCTTAAAAACCAAAGAATATCTCATGCTTGCCGCATTGGATACGTTTTATCAGAAAGGCATTGCCCGCACTTCGCTTAACGAAATCGCCCAAGCTGCAGGCGTAACGCGCGGCGCGCTGTATTGGCATTTCAAAAACAAAGAAGATTTGTTTGACGCCTTGTTCCAACGGATTTGCGACGACATCGAAAGCTGCATAAAAGAAGACTCGAACAACAATAACGAACAGGCTTGGTCAAGCTTCCGACTGACCCTGACCCGTTTTTTCGAGCGCCTGCAACACAACGAGCTTCGCTATAAATTCCACAGCATTTTGTTTTTAAAATGCGAACACACCGAGCAAAACGAGGCGGTCATTGCCATCGCTAAAAAACACCAATCACTATGGCGTGAAAAAATCGTTGCTGTCCTGACTGACGCGGTACAACAAAAAGCGTTGGCGGATAATTTGGATATCGATATGGCAGTCATCTTCATCAAGTCTTCATTAGACGGCTTGATTTGGCGCTGGCTTTCTTCAGGTCAAGGCTTCGATTTAGCGCAAACTGCCCCACGCATGATTGAAATCATCATTGATACATTGGAAAACCATCCGCAATTAAGAAAACAATCATAAACATCAAAAATAAAAGGCCGTCTGAAACATTAAAAGTTTCAGACGGCCTTTTGGTTCAAACCTGCTTAACGTGTTACCGGTTTATAACGGATACGTTTCGGTTTCGCGCCCTCTTCGCCCAAACGGCGTTTCTTGTCGGCTTCGTATTCCTGATAGTTGCCGTCAAAGAACACCCATTTAGAGTCGCCTTCACAAGCGAGAATGTGCGTAGCGATGCGGTCGAGGAACCAGCGGTCGTGCGAAATCACCATCACGCTGCCGGCAAATTCCAGCAATGCATCTTCCAGCGCGCGTAGGGTTTCTACGTCAAGGTCGTTAGACGGTTCGTCCAACAGTAACACATTGCCGCCGCTCAACAAGGTTTTTGCCAAGTGCAAACGTCCGCGTTCACCGCCGGAAAGCTGCCCCGCGATTTTGCTTTGGTCGCTGCCTTTGAAGTTGAAACGACCCAAATATTGGCGGGCGGGGATTTCAAACTGCCCAACCTGCAAAATGTCGCGGCCTTCGGCAATGTTGTCGAACACGGTTTTGTCGTTTTGCAAACCTTCGCGGCTTTGGTCAATCAGGCTCATTTTCACGGTTTGCCCGATTTTCACTTCGCCGGAATCGGGCTGCTCTTTGCCCGCAATCATTTTGAACAGCGTCGATTTACCCGCGCCGTTCGGGCCGATGATGCCGACAATCGCGCCCGCAGGCACTTTGAAGCTCAAATCGTCAATCAGCACTTTGTCGCCAAACGATTTGGAAACATTCACAAATTCAATCACTTCGTTACCCAAACGCTCGGCGACAGGAATGAAGATTTCCTGCGTTTCATTGCGTTTTTGGTATTCGTAGTTGCTCATTTCTTCAAAACGCGCCAAACGCGCTTTGGACTTGGCTTGGCGGCCTTTGGCATTTTGGCGCACCCATTCCAATTCCTGCTTCATCGCTTTCACGCGCGCAGCTTCGGATTTCGCCTCGTTTTCCAAGCGTTTTTCTTTCTGCTCCAGCCAAGACGAGTAATTGCCTTTCCACGGGATACCGTGTCCGCGGTCGAGTTCCAAAATCCATTCGGCGGCATTGTCCAAGAAGTAGCGGTCGTGCGTTACCGCAACCACGGTACCTGGGAAGCGTACCAAGAATTGCTCCAGCCATTCGACAGATTCTGCGTCCAAGTGGTTGGTCGGCTCGTCAAGCAGTAGCATATCGGGCTTGCTCAACAAGAGTTTGCACAAAGCGACGCGGCGTTTTTCACCACCGGACAGATTGCCGATTTTGGCATCCCAATCAGGCAGGCGCAACGCGTCGGCAGCAATTTCCAATTCATGCTCTGCACCGCCGCCGGTAGACGAACCCGCCGCAATAATCGCTTCCAAGCGGCCTTGTTCTTCCGCCAACGCATCAAAATCCGCATCGGGATTGGCGTACTCGGCATACACTTCTTCCAAGCGTTTCTGCGCGGCAGCCACTTCGCCCAAACCGCTTTCCACTTCCTCGCGCACAGTTTTCTCAGGATCAAGCTCGGGCTCTTGCGGCAGGTAGCCGATTTTAATGCCGCCCATTGGCACGGCTTCGCCCTCAAATTCCTTATCCACACCCGCCATAATCCGCAGTACAGTAGATTTACCCGCACCGTTCAAACCGAGCAAACCGATTTTTGCACCGGGGAAAAATGAAAGGGAAATGTCTTTAATAATGGTTTTTTGCGGCGGTACAACCTTGCTCACGCGCAGCATAGAATAGACGTATTGTTGGGACATAGTTTTCTCGTTTCCGTCAAACAAATTTCAGACGGCCCATTTTAACCTATTGCCCCAATACTTGCTTGTTCAAATGCCGTCTGAAAATAGAAATAAGCATCAAAATATACACCGCACCGAACCGATACCCTTATTGCCCGACGGTATCAATGCCAAACCACAAAAAATTTGATTTAAGCCAGTTTATCCTTGAACTGGCATTGCCAATATCCGGCGCGCTTCATAAAATGCACCTAATATCCTTGAAAGTACGCACACAAACAATAACGACAGAGAACACCACACCAAGGAACCTTTCAGATTTCTCAATAAAAATACTTTTTAAAAAAAGGATTTACCTCATGTCGGAAAATACGCAAAAAACAGCAAAACAAGGTTTGCCGTCACTGGCAAAAAGTACGATTTGGATGCTGAGCTTCGGCTATCTCGGCGTTCAGACGGCCTTTACCCTGCAAAGCTCACAAATGAGCCGAATTTTTCAAACTTTAGGCGCCGACCCGCATAATTTGGGCTGGTTTTTCATTCTGCCGCCATTGGCCGGTATGTTGGTTCAACCGATTGTGGGCTACTACTCAGACCGCACTTGGATGCCGCGCTTGGGCGGCCGCCGTCTTCCCTATCTGCTTTACGGTACGCTGATTGCGGTTATCGTCATGATTCTGATGCCGAACTCGGGCAGCTTCGGTTTTGGCTACGCTTCTTTGGCGGCTTTGTCGTTTGGCGCGCTGATGATTGCGCTGTTGGACGTATCCTCCAATATGGCAATGCAGCCGTTTAAAATGATGGTCGGCGACATGGTCAACGAGGAGCAGAAAAGCTACGCCTACGGGATTCAAAGTTTCTTAGCGAATACGGGCGCGGTTGTGGCGGCGATTCTGCCGTTTGTGTTTGCGTATATCGGTTTGGCGAACACGGCCGAAAAAGGCGTCGTGCCGCAGACCGTGGTCGTAGCATTCTATGTGGGCGCAGCCTTACTGATTATTACCAGTGCGTTCACCATCTTCAAAGTCAAAGAGTATGATCCGGAAACCTACGCCCGCTACCACGGCATCGACGTAGCCGCAAATCAGGAAAAAGCCAACTGGTTCGAACTCTTAAAAACCGCACCTAAAGCGTTTTGGACAGTGACTTTGGTGCAATTCTTCTGTTGGTTCGCTTTCCAATATATGTGGACTTACTCGGCAGGCGCGATTGCAGAAAACGTTTGGCAGACAACCGATGCCTCCTCCGTAGGCTACCAAGAAGCAGGCAACTGGTACGGCGTTTTGGCGGCGGTACAATCCATTGCTGCCGTTATCTGCTCGTTTATTCTGGCAAAAGTACCGAATAAATACCATAAAGCCGGTTATTTCGGTTGCTTGGCTTTGGGTGCACTTGGTTTCTTCTCCGTTTTCTTCATCAGCAATCAATACGCGCTAGTGTTGTCTTATACCTTAATCGGTATTGCGTGGGCCGGTATCATTACCTATCCTTTGACGATTGTGACCAATGCCCTCTCAGGCAAACACATGGGTACTTATTTAGGCCTGTTTAACGGCTCTATCTGTATGCCTCAAATCGTCGCTTCGCTGCTGAGCTTTATCCTCTTCCCTATGCTGGGCAGCCATCAGGCAACCATGTTCTTGGTTGCAGGCGCAGTCTTGCTGCTGGGAGCCTTCTCAGTATGTCTGATTAAAGAGACCCACGGCGAATAATCCATCCATACCATCGGCAAAGGCCGTCTGAAACCTTTGCCGAACTTACGATTTTAATAACAGGAGCTTCATAAATGTACACAAGAATCATGGAAATCAGCCCTTGGACATTGCGTTCGGCAAAACTGGAAAAAGAATACAAACGGCTGCAAGAGAGCCTGACCAGTTTGGGCAACGGCTATATGGGTATGCGCGGCAACTTTGAAGAAACCTACTCCGCCGACAGCCACTTGGGCACCTACATCGCCGGTGTTTGGTTCCCCGACAAAACCCGCGTCGGTTGGTGGAAAAACGGCTATCCTAAATATTTTGGCAAAGCCATCAATGCGCTCAATTTCAGCAAAGTTAAAATCTTTGTCGACAATCAGGAAGTGGACTTGGCGAAAAACGACGTTGCCGACTTCTCCATCGAACTCGATATGCAGCACGGCGTGTTGCGCCGCTCGTTCACCGTATTCGGCGTGCGTTTCGATGTGTGCAAATTCCTGTCCGTCGCGCAAAAAGAGCTGGCGGTTATCCGCTGGGAAGCCGTATCCGTTGACGGCAAAACCCACCAAGTCCGCATCGATTCCATCATCGATGCCGACGTGAAAAACGAAGACTCCAACTACGAAGAAAAATTCTGGCAGGTATTAGACAAAGGCGTTTCAGACGACCACTCCTACATTGCCACCCAAACCGTTGCCAATCCCTTCGGCGTGGAACAATTCATCGTCAACGCCGAGCAAACCTTCGCCGGCAGCTTCAAAGCCCTTGGCGGCAGCCAAACCGACTGGCAGGTCTCCAATTCTTTTGAAGCTAAAGTCGGCAGCACGCCCGAAACCTTTGAAAAACGCGTGATTGTTACTACCAGCCGCGATTATCAGGGCTTGGAAGCAGTGAAAGCCGCAGGTCGCGCCTTGTCGGAAAAAATCGCAGGCGTTGCATTTGAAACCTTGCTGGACGCACACAAAGCAGGCTGGCTGCACCGTTGGGAAATCGCCGACGTGGTCATCGAAGGCAGCGACGAAGCGCAACAAGGCATCCGCTTCAACCTGTTCCAACTGTTCTCCACCTACTACGGCGAAGACGCGCGCCTGAATATCGGCCCCAAAGGTTTTACCGGCGAAAAATACGGCGGCGCGACCTATTGGGACACCGAAGCCTACGCCGTGCCGCTCTACCTCGCACTAGCGGAACCCGAAGTTACCCGCAACCTGCTGCAATACCGCCGCAACCAACTGCCGCAGGCGCAACACAACGCGCGCGAACAAGGCTTGGCAGGCGCACTCTATCCGATGGTGACGTTTACGGGCATCGAGTGCCACAACGAATGGGAAATCACCTTCGAGGAAATCCACCGCAACGGCGCGATTCCTTACGCCATCTACAACTACACCAACTACACCGGCGACGAAAGCTATCTTGCCAAAGAAGGCTTGGAAGTCTTGGTCGAAGTGTCCCGCTTCTGGGCGGACCGCGTCCACTTTTCCAAACGCAACGGCAAATACATGATTCACGGCGTAACCGGCCCGAACGAATACGAAAACAACATCAACAACAACTGGTACACCAACACCCTCGCTGCATGGGTATTGGATTACACCCACGAAGCCTTGGCGAAATACCCGCGTCCGGATTTGAACGTGAGTGCCGCCGAGCTGGAAAAATGGGCGGACATCAGCGCGAATATGTACCGTCCGCATGACGAAGAACTCGGCGTATTCGTCCAACACGACGGCTTCCTCGACAAAGACATCCGCCCCGTGTCCGCGCTTTCGCCCGACGATTTGCCGCTCAACCAGAAATGGTCGTGGGACAAAATCCTGCGTTCGCCCTTCATCAAACAGGCGGACGTATTGCAAGGCATCTACTTCTTCGGCGACCGTTTCAATATCGACGAAAAACGCCGCAACTTCGACTTCTACGAACCGATGACCGTTCATGAAAGCTCGTTGTCTCCATGTATCCACTCCATCCTCGCCGCCGAACTGGGCAAAGAAGAAAAAGCCGTGGAAATGTACCAGCGCACTGCCCGCCTGGACTTGGACAACTACAACAACGACACCGAAGACGGCCTGCACATTACTTCTATGACCGGCTCGTGGCTCGCCATCGTCCAAGGTTTCGCCCAAATGAAAACTTGGGGCGGCAAACTCAGCTTCGCACCGTTCCTGCCGAGCGCATGGACAGGCTACGCCTTCCATATCAACTACCGAGGCCGTCTGATTAAAGTCGCCGTCGGCAAAGAAAACGTCGTCTTCACCCTGCTCAAAGGCGAGCCGCTCGATTTGCAGGTGTACGGCAAAGACATCACGCTCAACGGCAGCCACACCGTTGCATTGGAAAAATAAGGAGGGCGCAAAATGACTTTTACCGCAGTGCTCTTTGACCTCGACGGCGTCATCACCGACACCGCCGAATACCACTACCGCGCATGGAAAAAGCTCGCCGAAGAACTGGGCATCAGTATTGACCGCAAGTTTAACGAGCAGCTCAAAGGCGTGTCGCGCGACGATTCGCTCAAACGCATCCTCGCACACGGCGGCAAAACCGTCAGCGAAGCCGAGTTCGCCGAACTGACCCGCCGTAAAAACAACAACTACGTCGAGATGATTCAGGCAGTCAAACCCGAAGACGTGTATCCCGGCATTTTGCCCCTGCTGGAAGCATTGAAAGTAAACGGCAAAAAAATCGCCCTCGCGTCCGCCAGTAAAAACGGTCCGTTTCTGCTGGAACGCATGGGGCTGACCCACTTCTTCGACGCCATTGCCGACCCTGCCGCCGTCGCGCATTCCAAACCCGCCCCCGACATCTTCCTCGCAGCAGCCGAGGGCGTAGGCGCGGACATCCGCCAATGCATTGGCATTGAAGACGCCGCCGCCGGCGTCGCCGCCATCAAAGCCGCCGGCGCATTGCCCATCGGCGTGGGCAAAGCCGAAGATTTGGGCAGCGACATCGCGCTGGTATCCGACACTGCCGACCTGACCTACGCCTACCTGCAAAACGTATGGGAACAATCAGACAGATAAAATATTAAGGAAGTAAAAGGCCGTCTAAAAAATATTTCAGACGGCCTTTCTGATTTTAGAACAGAATGATAACCCAACTTACGCAACCATAAAGACTGAATACCAACTTTTCAACCATGCTATTCAAATTTATTTGAACGACTTTCTATGACCTGCCAACCTTAACAATCACTATTAAAATGCGCGCCTATGTTCTGTCTCCGCCTGTATGCGGCTTGGGCGACGGCGAGGCTGCATTCGAGTAGATTGCGGTTTTCGTATTCGGACGCGGTGTGCGGCTCGGCTTGGTTTTGCTTCCAAAGCCGCAGTTGGGCGATGGCGCGGCGCAGGCAGGCATCGTTGCGGAGGATGCCGAGATGGCGTTGGTTGAAGGCTTGCAGGACGGGGCGGCTGAATGTGTTTTGGAGGTCGTCTGAAAAGATGCCTGCTTCGGAGGAGGGGCTTTCAGACGGCCTTGGAGACGTTTCGGCTTGGAATGCTTGTCCGTCCGCGATGGTTTGGGCGGCAAGTCTGGCGGTAACGACACATTCGAGCAGGGAGTTGCTGGCAAGGCGGTTGGCTCCGTGCAAGCCGGTGCAGGCGGTTTCGCCTAAGGCGTAGAGCTGCGGCAGGGAGGTTCTGCCACAGGGGTCGGTTTGGATGCCGCCGCAGGTGTAGTGTTGCACGGGGCGGACGGGGATGGCTTGGTGCGTGATGTCCAAACCGCATTGGGACAGGCAGTGCCGATGGATGGACGGGAAATGCCGGCGGACGAACGCTGCGGGTTGGCGGCTGATGTCGAGTGAGACGAAATCTTGCGTTTGTTTGGCGATTTCGGCGGCGATGGCGCGGGCAACGATGTCGCGCGGCGCAAGTTCGGCGCGGCGGTCGTAATGCGGCATAAACCGTTCGCCCGCTTGGTTGGTCAGGATGCCGCCTTCGCCGCGCACGGCTTCGGAAATCAGGAAGGTGCGTCCGTTTTCAGACGACCTTGCCAAGCCTGTGGGGTGGAATTGGATAAATTCGAGGTTTTCGACTGCGCAGCCTGCGCGTATCGCCATGGCGATGGCGTCGCCCGTGCATTCGGGCGGCGTGGTGGTGGCGGCGTAAATCTGCCCCAAGCCGCCGCCTGCGAGTACGGTGTGGCGGGCACGGATGCGGTAGGTTTCTTGCGTTCGGCAGTCGAGGACGGTCAGTCCGCACGCTGCGCCTGATTCGGTTTGAACGTCCAACGCCATCTGCCGCTCGCAAACGCGGATGTTCGGGCGGCGGCGTATTTGGGCAATCAGGCTCTGCATGACGGCTTCGCCCGTGTAGTCGGCGACGTGGGCGATTCGGCGACAGGTGTGCCCGCCTTCGCGCGTCAGGTGCAAGTCATTATGATTCCGGTCGAACGCCACGCCCTGCGCCAGCAACCATTCGATTGCCGGTTTGCCCTGCGACAGGATAGTGCGGACGGCGGCTTCGTCGCACAAACCCGCGCCCGCTTCCAAAGTATCGGCAACGTGTTTTTCGATGTCGTCCTCTCCCGACCACGCCGCCGCAATCCCTCCTTGCGCATGACGGCTTGCGGTGTCGTTCAGCCGGTTTTTGCACAAAATGACGATGCGGAACGACTCAGGCAGCGACAGGGCGAGCGTCAGTGCCGCCAGCCCGTTTCCGGCAATCAATACGTCGCAATCGGTTTGCATGGTGTTGTCCTTGTTTGAGGGGTCGTCTGAAACGGCAATATGGATGGCAAATCAGGCGGGGCCCATGCCGTTGAACACATCTTTTTTCTTCAACCCTGCCGCGAAGTCGAGCATACGCTGCAAAGGCAGTTTGGCGGCTTCGCCCAGCTTTCTGTCCAACAGGATTTCGTTGCGTCCGCTTGTTAGGGCGTATTTGATGCCGCCCAGCGAATTCATCGCCATCCACGGGCAGAACGCGCAGCTTTTGCAGCTTCCGCCGTTGCCCGCCGTCGGCGCGGCGATGAATTCTTTGTCGGGCGCCTGTTTTTGCATTTCGTGCAGGATGCCCAAGTCGGTCGCCACGATGAATTTTTTTTCGGGACGAGATACGGCGGCTTTGAGCAGTTTGCTGGTCGAGCCGACCACATCGCCCAGTTCGATGACGCTTTGCGGCGATTCAGGATGAACCAGCACCACCGCGTCGGGATGCTCCACCTTCAACGCCGCCAGTTCCTGCCCTTTGAATTCGTTATGGACGATGCACGAACCCTGCCACAACAGCATATCCGCGCCCGTTTCGCGGCGGATGTAGTCGCCGAGGTGGCGGTCGGGTCCCCAAATCAGCTTCTCGCCGCGCGATTTCAAATACGACACGATTTCCAACGCCACCGAAGACGTTACCACCCAATCGGCACGCGCTTTCACGGCAGCGGAAGTGTTGGCGTACACCACCACCGTACGGTCGGGGTGTTGGTCGCAAAACGCTGAAAACGCTTCTTCGGGACAACCCAAATCTAAAGAACATTCCGCTTCCAAATCAGGCATCAGCACTGTTTTTTCAGGGCAGAGGATTTTCGCGCTTTCTCCCATGAAGCGCACGCCCGCCACCACCAATGTGTCAGCTTCATGTTCCGCGCCGAAGCGTGCCATTTCCAGCGAATCGCCCACGCATCCGCCCGTCTCCAAAGCCAAATCCTGAATCAGCGGATCAACATAATAATGCGCCACCAAGACCGCGTTTTTCTCCTTCAGCAAAGCCTTGATTTCATCTTTCAGACGGCCTGCCGTCTCGCGGTCGGGCGTGTCGGCAACCTTTGCCCACGCCTGACGGATTTGGCAGGCGGAAGTCGGCGTTTGGATGAGGGGCATATCGTAATCGAACGAGCGGCGGGCGGCGGTTTGCATGAGGCTTCCTTATGGCTGGTTTTTCAGACGGCATAAAGGTTTGCCGTCTATGTTTGGAAATAGTTTTTATATTATGCTCAACTTGAGTATAATGTGCAAGATCGTCTGAAAACCGCTTTGGTTTACAATAAGGTTTTCTCTTGAATGAAAGCCACGCATGGATGCCTATCCTGAAACAGCAGCCAATACGCAAAGTATCGTCGAGCTGGTTCCTGTACTGATCGCCATTACAAACGGCAGCTTGAGGGTTTTGACAGTTGCCAAAGGAGAGCTATTACCCAATGGCCTGCTTGCACCGCTTCGCCACTCCTTGCAGGCAGGGGTCAGAATGTGGGTTGCCAAACAGACATCACAGCCTATGGGCTATGTGGAACAGCTTTATACGTTTGTAGATACGCGCCGTCAAAACGAGCAAGGCCTACCTGTCTTGTACGTTAGCTATTTGGGGCTGGTGCGCGAGGCAGCCGACAGCATCCTGCATCCTGACGCGAAATGGCAGGACTGCTACTGCTATTTTCCGTGGGAAGATTTGCGCACTGACGGCGGGCTGCGCGATACCATCGTCAGCCGCCTGCGCATTTGGGCAAACTCGGCGGATACGGAGGAAGTGCGCCAGAAGCGGCTCAAGCGCATTCAATTGTGCTGGGGGGTAGAACCTGAAAATTGGTCGGAAGAATACGTTTTGCAACGCTATGAAATGCTATACGAAAGCGGCCTGATAGCGGAAGCAGCCGAGTCTCAGGAAAACTTCAATTTCTCACTCACGGGGCAGCCTATGCGCCACGACCACCGCCGCGTACTGGCGACAGCCTTATCCCGCCTACGAGCCAAAATCAAATACCGCCCCGTGATTTTTGAACTGATGCCGCCCGAATTCACACTGCTGCAACTGCAAAACAGCGTCGAAGCCATCAGCGGCAGATTGCTGCACAAGCAAAACTTCCGCCGCCAGATTCAGCAGCAAAACCTCATCGAGCCGTCGGATACCGGCGTATCAGGCAGTAAAGGCCGTCCTGCACAGCTTTACCGATTCCGCGACGACGTCCTACCCGATCAGCTGATTTCTGATATTGGACTGCCGCTGGGTAGCCACTAACTGATTTTCAGACGGCCTCAAATTAAATTTTGTCCCATCAGGCAAATATCAATATTTTTCAACAAAGGAACCTTCATGTCGTCTGAAAACAATCTTCTTCCTCTACCCGATACCCTGTTGCGCCCCATGGTAGAACAAGCCTTGAGCGAAGATTTAGGCAGGCGAGGCGATGTTACGTCCGCCGCCGTTATCACTCCCGACAAAACCGCCAAACTTTTCCTCGTCAGCCGCAAAGACGGCGTTATCGCCGGCATGGATTTGGCGCGTCTTGCCTTTCAGACGATGGATCCGTCCGTCCGTTTCCAAGCCGAAATCCAAGATGGGCAAGCCGTTTGCGTAGGTCAGACACTTGCCACCATCGCAGGAAACGCCCGCGCGCTGCTCGCCGTCGAACGTACTGCGCTCAACTATCTTACGCACTTGAGCGGCATCGCCACCGCCACCGCACATGCAGTAGCCGAAGTTGCTGGTTACAATGTGGACATCGTGTGCAGCCGCAAAACCATCCCACTGCTTCGCGTCCTGCAAAAATACGCCGTCAGGGCAGGCGGCGGCGTAAACCACCGCATGGGCTTGGACGACGCCGTACTCATCAAAGACAACCACCTCGCCTATTGCGGCAGCATCGCCCAAGCCGTTCGGCAAGCGAAGCAGGCGGTCGGACCGTTGACTTGCGTGGAAATCGAAGTGGACACGTTGGCACAACTGGACGAAGCCATCGCGGCTGGCGCGGAACGGATTTTGCTGGACAACATGGACGACGAAACCTTGAAAGAAGCGGCAAACCGCTGCCACACACAAACCGTCCACACACACACCATCTATTGCGAAGCATCGGGTGGCATCGGCTTCGACCGCCTGAAGCGCGTGGCACAAACCGGCGTGGACGGCATCGCCCTCGGCTATCTGACCCACAGCAGCCGCTCGTTGGATATAGGTTTGGATTTCGTGGCTTAAATTTCGAGTTTGCTATAAAGCAAAGGCCGTCTGAAATTTCAGACGGCCTTTAATATTTCCCATCAACCCAACGTTACCATTTCAATCTGCTCCATACTTCTGCCTAAGAAGCGTTCGCCGATGGTACGGAAACGCAGTGGGATGTCGCTGACATAGAAGCGGTAATCCGGGTTGTCGTTTTCTGTATTCAGCAAACCTGCTTGCGCTAAGGCTTTGGCGGTGGCTTCGGCGGTGGTGATGGCGGAGTCGACCAAGGTAACGTTTTGTGCTTCGCAGCCGATAAGCGGTTTGAGCAGTGGGAAGTGGGTACAACCCAACACCAGCGTATCAATGTCGTCGGCCAAAAGCGGCTTCAAGTATTCGCGCACGGTCAGGCGGGTGACTTCGTGATCGAGCCAGCCTTCTTCTACCAATGGCACAAGCAGGGGCGCGGCTTGTGTGCGCACCAGCGTGTCGTTGTTTTTTGAATGGATGGCACGCGCGTAGGCATTGCTGTTGACGGTGGTGTTGGTCGCGATAATGCCGATTCGGTTGTTTTTAGTGGTTTGCAAAGCAGCTTCCGCACCGGCGGAAATGACGTCCAATACGGGCATATTGCCTGCTTTTTGGCGGATTTTTTGTCCGGCAACGGCAGCGATGGTGTTGCACGCGATGACGAGTGCTTTGACATCGTTTTCCAGCAGGAAATCGACAATCTGCATGGCGAAGGTTTCGATGGTGGCGCGGGATTTGGTGCCATAGGGAACGCGTGCGGTATCGCCGAAATAGATGATGTTTTCCATCGGCAGGCGTTCCATCAGGGCGCGGACGTTGGTCAAGCCGCCGACACCGGAATCGAATACGCCGATGGGGCGTTGTTTGCTGGTACTCATGGTTAATTTCTTCAATATAAAGTCGAGGCCGTCTGAAACCGTTTTTCAGACGGCCTGAAGGTTAAACATATTCTTTTTTATCGTTTTCCATCCAAGCCTGATGCGAGCAAATCCACAACAGCACGATACCACACACGGTCGAACTCAACATCATACCGGTCATCACCAAGGCGGAACCATTGTGCAGCCAAGTCGTTGCCATGCCGACCGATGCGCCGATAAGGGATTGGAACACGCCTAAAACGGCATTTGCGCTGCCGCCCTCTGCGCTGAAATAGCTCATAAAGCAGGCTTGAGTATTCGCACCGACTAAGCCTTGCGTACCAACTGAAAACATCACGCAAGGTACCAAAGCCCACAAAGGCGGCAAAGACAGCGACAACACCAAAACCGTCATCAGCAGATTGGCGGCGAATTGGACGATAATGCCCCATTTGAGGATGTTTTGCGGATGCGCACCGGTTTTCAAACGCCATGCGGTAACGCGGTTAAACGACATCATGGTAATGATATTGAGCGCAAATATCCAAGCATATTGGTTTGGTGAAACATGATACAGGTGTTGGTACACGAACGATGATTCGGTCAAAAAGGCAAACATCGAACCGAAACTGAAAGCTTGGAAAAACAAATAGCCCATTGCAGCGCGCGTTCTCAAAACGCGTTTAAACCTGCCGGCCACCACGCCGAACACGTCCATGCTGATTTTGCCTTTTTGGTGTGGCTTGGGCAGGAAATACCACATCAAACCCCAAAGCAGCAGCGAATAACAGGCCAGAAAGCCGAAAATCATGCGCCAGCCGCCCAAATTCTGCAAGCCTGCACCAATCATCGGTGCCATCAATGGCACAATCATCAGAATAATGCCGATTAAGGCAAACATCTGCGCGGCTTTGCGTCCGGAATAATAATCGCGCACCATCGCACCGGAAATCACCACGGTCATCCCCGCGCCAAACGCCTGCAAAGCACGCAAGTTCAACAGCTGCTCGACATTATTCACCATCGTCAAACCGATAACGGCGGCAAAATAAATGCTCAATCCCACCAAGGCGACAGGTTTGCGGCCTTTAATATCCGAAATCGAACCGCCGACCACCTGACCAAACGCCACGCCAAACATAAAAAAGCTCAGACTTTGCTCAATACGGTGGATGTCCGAACCCAGCGACTTTGCCATTTCGGGAATCGCAGGCAGATAGGCATCGACAGAAAACGGCATCAGCGCGACCAACATCGCCATCAGCACGGCCATGGTTTTTTCGCCCAAAGGGGCTTGTTGTGCAGTCATTCCGACTTTCGCTTTCGTAAAAAATATTCAAAAAACAAAGAAAACAACCGCCTTGTCAGACGGTTGCGGATTGGATGGAATTATAGCAGATTTCAACCTTGTCCAATCACTGCAAAAAAACCTTTGCAAAACTTAAGGCCGTCTGAAACTTTGCTTGGTTGAATCCCCTCGCCGCAAACGTTAAAATGCTTGTTTTTTAAGACAACAAATTGTTTCACATCACGGATTCTAAGGAATAATCATGACTACATTTCAAATTGCGCGTGCCGACGGGAAAACGCTCGAAATCCAAGGCAAAATGGCCAACCGCCACGGCTTGATCGCCGGTGCGACCGGTACGGGTAAAACCGTTACCCTACGCCGTATGGCGGAAGCCTTCAGCAGCGAAGGCGTCCCTGTATTCTTGGTCGATGTCAAAGGCGATTTGTCAGGCATCGCGCAAGCCGGTGCCAACAGCGGCAAAGTAGGCGAACGCATCGCCGAGTTTGATTTGGGCGAACATTGGCTGCAAAATTTCCCCGTGCGCTTTTGGGATGTTTACGGCGAAACCGGTATTCCCATACGCGTAACCGTTTCAGAAATGGGCCCTATGCTTTTGGCCCGCCTGATGAATCTGAACGATACGCAAGAAGGCCTGCTCAACCTCGTGTTCAAAGTTGCCGATGACAGAGGCTGGCACATTCTGGACTTGAAAGACCTGCGCAGCATGTTGAAACACGTTTCCGACCATGCTTCGGAATACCGCACGCAATACGGCAACGTTTCTGCCGCCAGTATCGGCGCAATTCAACGCCAACTGCTGACTTTGGAAAACGAAGGTGCAGAAAAATTCTTCGGCGAACCTTCCCTCAACCTGCAAGACTGGATGCAAACCGACAACGGCAAAGGCATCATCAACATCCTTAATTCCGAAAAACTAATGTGCTCTCCGCGTATGTACAGCGCGTTTTTGCTGTGGATGCTGGCGGAGTTGTTTGAAACCCTGCCCGAAGTCGGCGATTTGGACAAACCAAAATTTGTGATGTTCTTCGACGAAGCGCATTTGATGTTCGACAATGCCGCCAATGCGTTGGTCGAACAAATCGAACAAGTCGTGCGCCTGATCCGTTCCAAAGGCGTGGGCGTATATTTCGTCACCCAAAACCCGCTCGACTTGCCCGATACTATTCTCGGCCAACTGGGTAACCGCGTACAACACGCCCTGCGTGCCTTCACACCGCGCGACCAAAAAGCAGTCAAAGCCGCTGCCGAAACCTTCCGCAGCAACCCAAACATCAAAGTTGCCGAAGCGATTGCCGAACTCGGCGTCGCCGAAGCCCTCGTTTCCTTCCTTGATGAAAAAGGTATGCCCGAGCCGGTAGAACGCGCCCTCATACTGCCGCCGCAATCTTCCTTAACCCCGCTTACCGCAGAGGAACGCAACCGCCTGTTCCAAAACGACGATTTGTATCCAACCTACAAAGACATGGTGGACAACTACTCCGCCTTTGAAGCATTGGCCGAAGCAGACAGCCAGGCTGCCGCTGAAAAAGAAGCCACAAATGCCGCCAAAGAGCAGGAAAAAGCGCAAAAAACCGCAGAAAAAGAGGCTGCCAATGCCGATCCCGGCATTCTCGGCGGACTGATCGGCGGTTTGAGCGGCGGACGCAAAAAATCCGGCCAAGGTTTGGGCTACAACGTTGCCGACGCCATCGGCAGCCAAATCAACCGCCAAGTAACCAACGCCATTTCCCGCAGCGTAATGGGCATTATTAAAAATATATTTAAATAATCAGCCTGCAAATATAAAAGGCCGTCTGAAATTTCAGACGGCCTTTTTTTGTTTATATAAAGCTAAACTTTGAATTACCTTAATATATAAGCATAATAAATTGAAAGAAAAGAAAAAATGATTGATAATTCGATTTGCTTAAACTTAAGCATTTTATCAATTAAAAAAGAGAACTTTTACCATGAAAAAACTACTCACACTAACGGCATTAGCCTTTGCTTTATCTGCTTGTTCAACAACCAGTACTGTTGATTTCGGACAAAAAGAAAAAAGCTACCATAGCTACACTATTCGTGATCTTTCCCAAGATCATATTCCATCTGATACACGCGCACTTTTTACCCAATACTTGAACAATGAATTAACCACTCTCGGTTATACCGTAGGCGATGACTTAGATATTAATATCAATATCGAAAACTTTAATGAAGGAAACCGTGCTCTGCGTTATTGGGTGGGCTTTGGCGCAGGCAAAGCAACGTCAAAAATCGTTACAACACTGGTTGATAAAGAAAGCGGAAAAATTGTCGGTAATATTCAAACTGACGGTATGTTGGCAATGGGAGTATTTGGAGGAAATAGCAAAGATGTTCTGAAAAGATCAGCTAAAGACATTGCCAAAAAAATTGCAGAATCCGGTATTTTGAAAAAAGGGAAATAATCAAGATATTATTTTCTAAAAACGTTTTACCAAATAGCTATAAATAAAAGGCCGTCTGAAAATCAATTTCAGACGGCCTTTTTTTATTTATCAATCCAATCAGTTTTTCATTGATTGAACCGGAGCCGGGATTCTGCCGCCTCGGTTGACAAACACTTCGCACGAACCTTCTTTAACCGGCATCACAGGCGCGTAGCCCAACAGGCCACCGAACTCGACGCTGTCGCCGACGGTTTTGCCGGTTACCGGAATAATGCGCACGGCAGTTGTTTTACTGTTGATCATGCCGATGGCGGCTTCGTCGGCGATGATGCCGGAAATGGTATGAGCAGGCGTATCGCCGGGTACAGCAATCATGTCTAAACCAACGGAGCAGACAGCGGTCATTGCTTCGAGTTTATCTAACGTCAGCACACCGGCTTCGGCAGCGGCAATCATGCCCTCGTCTTCTGAAACGGGGATAAATGCGCCGCTCAAACCGCCGACCGCACTGGAAGCCATCATGCCGCCTTTTTTTACGGCATCATTCAGCAAGGCCAAAGCCGCTGTCGTGCCGTGCGTACCGCAGACGCTCAAACCCATTTCTTCAAGAATGCGTGCCACCGAGTCGCCGACGGCAGGGGTTGGTGCTAACGACAAGTCGAGAATACCAAACGGAATATTCAGCATTTTTGAGGCTTCGCGGCCGATGAGTTCGCCCACGCGGGTAATTTTGAAAGCAGTTTTCTTCACGACTTCTGCAACTTCGGTCAGTGTCGTTGCATCCGAATTTTCCAACGCGGCTTTTACAACACCCGGGCCGGATACGCCGACATTGATAACGGCATCCGCTTCGCCCGAACCGTGAAACGCGCCCGCCATAAATGGGTTGTCTTCCACCGCGTTGCAGAACACGACGATTTTGGCGCAGCCGAAACCTTCGGGCGTAATTTCAGCCGTGCGTTTGATGGTTTCGCCTGCCAACTTGACCGCATCCATATTGATACCGGCGCGCGTGCTGCCGATATTGATGGAGCTGCACACGATATCGGTAGTCTTCATCGCTTCGGGAATGGAGCGGATTAACACCTCGTCTGAAGGTGACATGCCTTTTTGCACCAGCGCGGAAAAGCCGCCAATAAAAGACACGCCGATGGCTTTGGCAGCCTTATCCAAAGTTTGCGCCACGCTGACATAGGAATCGGCATGGGTAGCTGCGGCGATTTGGGCAATCGGCGTGACGGAAATGCGCTGATTCACAATCGGTACGCCGTATTTGGCAGACAGATATTTTGCCGTCGCCACCAAGTCTTTGCCGACTGTGGTAATTTTATTGTAAATATTTTGGTTCAACACATTGATATCGCTGCTGATACAGTCGTGCAGATCAATGCCGATGGTAATGGTGCGCACGTCAAAGTTCTGGTCGGCCACCATTTTGACGGTTTCTAAAATCTCGCCGGATTGAATACTCATGACTCTCCCTCCGACTTAAATACGGTGCATGGCTTGGAAAATTTCTTCGTTTTGCATACGGATGTCAAGCACGAGTTTTTTGCTCTCTTCCGCAAACAAATCCAAAACCTCTTGACGCGATTTAGCGCATTTTGAAGTGTCCACCAAAATAATCATGGTAAAAAAATCGTCCATCAACTGTTGGCTGATGTTGAGAATATTGATTTGGTTTTCCGCTAAAATTTTGGAAACGTCGTACACAATGCCCACACGGTCTTTACCGATGACGGTGATGACTGAATTGTTCATAACGCTGTTTCTCCTGATAGGATATTTGAAAAGTGTTGACAATTATAACACTCAGGCCGTCTGAAAAACTGTTTCAGACGGCCTGAGTATTCAAATTTCAATTTTAATTATCGCCCTGCTTTCAAAGCCTGCCATAGGCGAACGCTGAGTTTGCTCGCATCGGTTGACTTGGGAGAGACGATGAAGCTTTTTTCCATCAATTCTTTACTTGGGAAAATCGATTCGTCAGAGGTGTATTTTTCATCCATCAAATCACGCGCTGGACGGCTGGCCGGAGCATAAGTCACATAGTTGCCGTTTTTAGCCGCTGTTTCCGGATTGAGCGTGTGATTGATGTATTTGTGTGCATTGGCCACATTTTGCGCATCACGCGGAATCATCAGCGAATCCACCCAAATACCGACGCCGCTTTTCGGCGCCAATACTTCGACTTCGACGCCGTTTCCGGCTTCTTTGGCACGGGTTTTGGCAATATTAAGGTCACCGCCGTAGCCTACCGATACGCAAAGATTACCGGCAGCCATATCATCGATATAGCCGGATGAGGTAAAGCGTTTGATGTCGGGACGCACTTTTTTCATCATATCGACTGCGGCTTTGATGTCGTCAGGGTTTTCGCTGTTCGGATCTTTGCCCAAATAATGCAAAGCCAAAGGAATCTGCTCGATGGCGCTGTCGAAATAGCTGATGCCGCAGGATTTCAGTTTTTGGGTATATTCAGGGTTAAACACCAAATCCCATTCGTTTTCAGGCAGCTTGTCCGTACCCAAAGCCTTTTGAACCTGCTGTTTGTTAATCGCCAGCGTATTGATGCCCCAGAAATAAGGGACGGCATATTCGTTGCCCGGATCGACGGTTTCCATCATTTTCAACAAATCGGGATCGATATTGGCGTAATCAGGAATTTGCGATTTGTCGATTTTTTGATACGCGCCGGCTTTGATCTGACGGCCGACATTAGCAATAGAAGGTGCAACCAAGTCATAACCCGACTTGCCGGTCAGCAGCTTGGCTTCCAGCGCTTCGTTGCTGTCGTAGTAATCGTAGCGGACGTTGATATGCGTTTTGTTTTCAAACGCAGACAGCGTGGCAGGATCGACATAATCCGACCAGTTGTAGATATTGAGTTTATCGGTTTGGGAAGAGGAAGTTTGAGATGCGGAAGATTCTGCGGCGGTTCCTTGTCCGCCGCTACACGCAGTCAAGACGAGGCTCACGATTGCCGCCGCCATCAAAGATTTTTTCATGGTTTCAGACCTTTTGTTCGGGAGGTAAAAATATTGCAGCGGTGGCAGATGCCACTTACAAAAGGGAAACTGTGGGGGCGGCCGGCATGTGTCCTTTGCCCTTGATTCAGCAAGGTTTGCATTAAACGGCAAAAAGCTTTTGAATGCAAGACCTTAAAGCAGAAAAAAATTTCATTTTTCAGACGGCCTGAAGCTATGGTTTTATTCATAAACAACATTTTTTCAGAAACGGTTTCATGCCGTCTGGAAAAAACTGTGGGCTTATTCAGACGGCCTCAAGATTTGTCAAAACCGCCCAATTTGTGGGAAAATTGCACGATTGAATTTAATGAAGGGCGACCCCGTGTTAGACAGAGAAGGCTATCGCCCCAATGTCGGTATTATCCTGATTAACGAACGTAACGAAGTCTTTTGGGGCAAACGCGTACGCGAACATTCATGGCAGTTTCCGCAAGGCGGCATCAAGCCGGGTGAAAGCCCTGAGACCGCCATGTACCGCGAATTGTACGAAGAAGTCGGCCTGTTGCCGCAACACATCAAAATCGTTGGCCGTACGCGCGACTGGTTGCGTTATGACGTGCCCAGCCACTGGGTGCGGCGCGAATGGCGCGGTTCGTATCGCGGACAAAAACAGATTTGGTATCTTTTGCGTTTGGTCGGCCGCGACAGCGACGTCAACCTCCGCGCCTGCCACCATCCTGAATTCGACGGCTGGCGTTGGCACCAATACTGGGCGCCAGTTGACGAAGTCATCGACTTCAAGCGCGGCGTGTATTTGGACGCATTGACCGAACTCTCCCGTTTCTTGCGCGGCATAGAAAGCTATGAAGACTTTATCCGTCGCAATCCAATAGAAAACCTATAACCCAAACGCTTTCAGGCCGTCTGAAAGCGTTGTTTTTCATCTTTTCAGACGGCCTTTACATTATTCCTATGGCTAAAAACAATCAATACAGCGAATCCAGCATTACCGTCCTCAAAGGCTTGGAGCCGGTCAAAGAACGTCCCGGCATGTACACCCGTACCGACAGCCCGACCCATATCTGTCAGGAAGTAATTGATAATGCGGCGGACGAGGCGTTAGGTGGTTTTGCAACTGCAATCGACGTGCAAATTCATGAAGACGGTTCGCTTTCCGTCCGTGATAACGGCCGCGGCATTCCCGTCGGCCTGCACCCTGAAGAAGGCGTACCCGTAGTCGAACTCGTCTTCACCCGTCTGCACGCAGGTGGCAAGTTCAACAAAAAAGACGGCGGCAGCGCCTATGCCTTTTCAGGCGGCCTACACGGCGTCGGCGTATCTGTGACCAACGCCCTTTCCACCCGCCTTGAAGTAACGGTCAAACGCGAAGGCAAAGTCCACCGCATCGTCTTTTCCGGTGGCAACGTCATTGAGTCATTGACTGAAGTGGGCAAATGCGCCGTCAAAGACAGCGGCACCGAAGTGCGCGTCTGGCCGGACGGCAAATATTTTGAAAGCCCGAATTACAGCATTCCCGAACTCGAGCGCCTATTGCGCGCCAAAGCCGTCTTGTTGCCGGGCGTACGCGTTTCCCTGACCCGTCCGGTTAAAGGCGAAAACGAAACATACACCCAAACTTGGCACTATCCAGACGGCTTGAAAAGCTATCTGACCGACCTCATTGCCGACGCGCAAGAAGCCGTGCCTATCTTCTCTTGTGAAAACTACATTTCAGACGGCCACAACGGCGATTTCAGTATCGGAGAAGGCGCCGCGTTTGCCCTGACTTGGCTGGAAGAAGGCTCGTGTGCCAACGAAAGCTACGTCAACCTCATCCCCACCCCTCTGGGCGGTACGCACGAAGCAGGCTTGAAACAAGCCGTGTTTAACGCCGTCAACAACTTCATCAATCTGCACAACCTCTTGCCGCGCGGCGTGAAAGTGCAAAGCGACGACGTGTTCAGCAAAACCGCCTTCGTCCTCTCCGCCCGCGTCCTCGACCCGCAGTTCCAAGGTCAGACCAAAGACAAGCTGACCAACCGCGATGCGCTGAAACTCGTTGCCACTGTATCGGGCGATCCTTTGGAATTGTGGCTGAACCAAAACGTGGACTACGGCAAAAAAATCGCCGAACTCGCCATCCGTCAGGCACAAGCGCGGATGCGTTCGGTTAAAAAGATTGAAAAGAAAAAAGGCAGCGGCGTCGCTGTCTTGCCCGGTAAGCTGACCGACTGCGAAAGCGAAGACATTCGCGAAAACGAACTCTTCCTCGTCGAAGGCGATTCTGCCGGCGGCTCTGCCAAACTTGCCCGCGACAAAGCTACACAGGCCATCCTGCCCCTGCGCGGCAAAGTGCTCAACAGCTTTGAAGTCCACCCCGACCAACTCTTCGGTAACGCCGAAATCCATGATATTTCCGTCGCCATCGGCGTTGATCCGCATGGAATCAATGACAATCCCGACTTAAGCGGCCTGCGCTACGGCAAAATCGCCATCCTGTCCGATGCCGACGTGGACGGCTCGCATATTCAAGTTTTGCTGCTGACCCTGTTCTACCGCCACTTCCCGAAACTAGTCGCCGACGGACACATCTACGTCGCCCAGCCGCCGCTATTCCGCGTCGATGTCAACGCACAAGGCAAAAGCAAACCCGCCCGCAAATTCTACGCCCTCGACCAAAACGAACTCGACAGCATTTTGGAGCGACTGCAAAAAGAAGGCGTCAAAGAAACTGCTTATTCCATCAGCCGCTTCAAAGGCTTGGGCGAGATGAACCCCGACCAGCTCAAAGACACCACCATGCACCCCGACACCCGCCGTCTGTTGCAGGTGCAAATCCCAGAAGGTGCAGATGACGAAACACGCGATATCTTCGTCAAACTGATGGGCAAAGGCGAAGCCGCTGCCCGCCGCGCATGGATGGAAAAAGAAGGCGATACGGCAGAATTGGATATTTAATCTATTGTTTCAATAGACTAAAGTGTGGGGGACTGTTAGTTTTTGCACAAGGAACAAATAGAGTAAAAAAACGCTGAAATCTTCGAAAGATGTGGATTTCGGCGTTTTTTTGTATCCGGAAAAGTTACGCCAGCTTTTTCACAAAACCGCGCCGGAATGCGCGGTTTTCTGTTTAAAGCTGACGAGATTAGGGAATTTTTAAAACTGTTTTAAGAGGTTTTTAAAATGGATTTAATCAATACTCCGGCCATACCACTCAACACGGCCTATGATGGCGATGTCGTCTTGGGCATTACTCAAATCTATTTCAAACGGTGCGTAACGTGGATTTTCAGACGTTACAAGCAGTTTGCCCGGTATACGTTGCACACGTTTGACAAAGAGGTCATTGCCTATACGCAAGACATATAGGCCGTCACGCGGGTCGGTTTCGGCGTGATTGATGAGAATGGAATCCCCATGATTGAGCACACCCTCCATTGAATCGCCTTTAACGGTAATTACAGACAGCTTTTCCGGCTGTTTGGTCACATAGTTGTCAATCCAATATTTCCGGAAAGCCAAGCAGAACAAAGGTTCTTCGCCGAAGACCGGTGCACCATACCCTGCTGCTGCGGCTACGTTGTAGCGCGGCACGAATACAAACTCTGACAAGTCGACAGGGTTGCCCATAGTGTCAGTAATTCCATCAGAATTTCTGCTTACAGAGAATGCCCCGGCGTTTTCTGGTCTGGCTTTATCAAGATACGGTAAGCCTTTGCCGGTCAGCAGCCAGTTCAAATCACACCCGGTAGATTCTTGAATCTTTATAAGGGTTTCAGTGTTTGGAAGGCCGTCGTTATACCAAATCCGGTTAAATCCGGGCGGGCTCATTCCAATATCTCTTGCAATAACCGCAGGCTTTGGGTTATCGCGCCATAAGTAGGTCAATCTTTCTTTAAAAGTATTCATAAGTTATCTCTATATGTGGTTGCATACATAAAAATATCTATGCAACTTTCTATGCAACTAAATGTATTTTGTTGCATAAAATTAATTCGTTTAATAAACAAAAACATACAGAAAACCTAAGCGAAAGCTTATATTTTTCTCTATGCAACCGCTTTACATATTATCTGGTTGCATATATTATTCAATCAACCAAGAACAAACGGTTAGAAAAACGGTTTAACGTATGGAGTAAGTGAAATGGTACAAAAAAACGCAGATTGGCACCGCGCAGATATTGTTGCAGCACTCAAAAAACGTGGTTGGTCAGTAAGAGCTCTTAGTGTTGCATCCGGCTTGTCACCAAATACATTGAAAGGCGCATTGCAATTCCCTTATTTGAAAGGAGAAAAAATCATTGCAGATGCAATAGGCGTCCCACCTGAAGTAATTTGGCCGACACGCTATGAAGAACGTAATTTCAAGCCAGTATTAAGTGCTTCGCACTAATTATACGCAGATGTTTAAAAGAAATCATGCAAATGATTACAAATGAACTAAAAGCGGGATAAGTGGAGTTTTATATGCAAACAGATAGTCTTTCATCATCAGAACTCGCAAATTTACGGTTGCCAAATCTACAAGTATCAAGACAGGCGATTGAGAAGCGAGCCAAGACACAAGGCTGGCCGTACATCGAAGAAGTTGGCAAAGCGCGTGGAGGCCGTCTGAAAAAATACTTAATCGCTTCCCTCCCTGCCGAAATCCGAGCAGCCATCATGAAACGGCAGTCGGACGAGCTGGCGGAGAAGATGCCGAAAACCCTGCCCCAAGTCAGACCGGGGACGGCGATGTCGGCTCAGGCACTGGCTGAAGCGGCCAAGCTGTTGAACGAGAAACAACGGTCGGTGGCGGATGCGCGATGTGCGGTGGTGGCGGCGGTGTTGGGGATTAAATATCAATACGGTTGCTCTGCGAAGGCTGCGGTGGCTCAGTTTTTGGGCTTGCTGGCAGAAGGTAAATTGGACGCGGTCACGCTAGGGAATTTGGAAAAGGCCAATGACCGCAGCCGGTCGGCAAAGGTTGGCGAACGTACTTTAGACGGCTGGATTTCTGCTTATTTGAAAGCGGAAAACGCGACAGAGCGGTTGGTTGCTTTGGCTCCGAAGACGACGAAGGTGGTTAAGCCGATTGAGAGCTACGGTTGGTTGCCGATGTTTATGCAGTTTCACAATATCCCGTCAGCGCCGAAACTGGCACACAGCTACCGCCGGTTTGTGCAGTGGGCGGAAGCGGAAAATATGCCGGTCAATGATGTGCCTAACTTGAGTATGGTGCGGCGCGTTTGGGACAAGCTCCCGTTGATTATGCAGGAGCGCGGCAGGAAAACGGGGGCAGCTTATAAATCGCTGCTGCCTTATGTGAAACGTGATTGGGGGGCTTTGAAGCCGAACGATGTTTGGATCGGCGACGGCCACAGCTTTAAGGCGAAGGTGGCTCATCCGGTACACGGCAGGCCGTTTAAGCCGGAAGTGACGGTGATTATTGATGGTTGTACGCGGTTTGTGGTTGGGTTTTCGGTTTCGTTGGCTGAAAGTTGTGTGGCGGTATCGGACGCTCTGCGTATCGGGGTCAAGCATTTTGGTTTGCCTATTATCTATTACTCGGATAACGGCGGCGGCCAAACCGGCAAGACGATAGACCATGAAATCACGGGTATTACGTCCCGACTGGGTATCCGGCATGAAACGGGTATCGCGGGCAATCCGCAAGGACGCGGCATCATTGAGCGATGGTGGAAAGACAATCTTATTGAGATGGCGCGGCAGTATGAGACGTTTGCGGGCGCGGGGATGGACAGCAGCACGAAGAACCTGATGTACCGCAAGATGGAAAGTGCTTTTAACGCTTGGGAAAAAGGCAAGGATTTGACGGAGGAACAACAGAAATATTTGAAAAAACTGCCGAGCTGGTCGCGCTTTATCGCGGATGTGGTCAAGTGTATCGACGAATACAACAACCGCCCGCACGGCGAGCTGCCCCGACATCCTGACGGCGGGCATTATACGCCGAAGGCTTATCGGGAAATGAGGCTGGAACAGGACGGTATCGCGCCGGATATGTTGTCGGCGGAAGAACTGGCGACGATGTTTATGCCGCAAGAGGTGCGAAAGGTACAGCGCGGTTGGCTGGATTTGTTCAACAACTCTTATTTCTCAACTGAGCTGGCGGAGTATCACAAGGACGAGGTACGGGTCAGCTACGATTTGAGCGATGCGTCGGCGGTCAATGTGTTTGATATGGACGGCAAGTTTATCACTAAGGCGCAGGCCAACGGCAATACCCGCGAGGCTTTCCCGACGGCTCGTATCGACCAACTGGCGGAAAAACGCCGAAAAGGCAAAATCAAGCGGGCGGAAAATGCAATCAAGCTCGCAAACGCGGAAGTCAATCCGGCTTTGGAACAGGCTGCGGTTTGGGACGAGCTGGGACATTTGGGCGGAAACGTCATCGAGGCGGAGTATGCGGTATTGCCGAAAACGGGCACGGACGATTTTGTGCTATTTGAGGCGGATAGAAGTTAAAACGGTTTTAAACCTCTTTTAAAAGGACTAAAAAAATGAAACAAATCAATCATACATTGCAACAAAAACTGGCTGAATTTAAAGCCAAATCAGGCATGAACCAAACCCAACTGGCACGCGGTATCGGTACTTCGCCGGCATCCATCAGTATGTATCTGAACGGCACTTATGCGGAAAAAGGCGGCAATTATGAAACCATCGAGCCGAAAATCGAGGCGTTTTTGGAGATGCAGGACAGTAAAGCGCAACGTGAAGAGCTGGTGTTGGGTTTTGTATCGACTAAGACGACACGCCGAATCGCGGAAGTGATGCGCGATGCGCACGAAGGTGGTGAAACGGTGGTGATCTACGGTCAGGCCGGCTTGGGCAAGACGCAGGCGGTCAAAAACTACTGCGAGAAAAACCCCGCGGCCATCTTGATTGAGGCTAATCCGAGCTTTACGGCTTTGGTCTTGATGCGCAAGTTGGCGACTGCGGCGAAGGTATCAGCGATGGGCAGCCTGAATGATTTGTTTGAGTCTGTATCTGACCGCCTGCGCGATTCGGGCCGTCTGATTGTGGTCGATGAAGCGGAAAACCTGCCTTTACGCGCCCTTGAAATTGTACGCCGTCTGCACGATGAGACTGGCTGCGGCTTGGTATTGAGCGGTATGCCACGACTGGTTGCGAATTTGCGCGGTAAGCATGGCGAGCTGGTGCAACTTTATAGCCGCATGTCTGTTGCGCTGAATTTGGGCGAATCTTTGCCGGATGACGAGCTCTTTGAGATTGCGAAAGCGGCTTTGCCTGATGCGGACGAAGAAACGCTCCTGGAACTGGTTAAACATAGTAACGGCAATACGCGCCGGATGAGCAAATTGATGCGCGGCGCGGTACGCACGGCGAACAAGAACGGTATCAAGATGCAGGCCGGTATCGTTAAGAAATACAGCTCCCTGATTATCCGATAAGAAAGGCCGTCTGAAATGAGACACGAATATGCGGTACACGCCGGAGTCTATGAGGACACTTGGCACGATTATGAAACCCATAAACGGCGGAAGATTTGGCGTGCGGATATACGCGGCAAGCGCAAAGAAGGCTTTGCATGGTTGCAAATCCGCCGACTACGGAAACGCTTCGAGAGCAAAGAGGAAGCCAAGGAATGGGCGGCGCAGGTTAAGGCGGATTGGGTACGCAATAATTTTTTTGCCTTGAAAAAATATTAAGTAATTGATTTATAAGGAAATAGGAAAATGTCTAATTTGTTTTGCGAACGGAAAACCAAGTGGATCGGTTTGGCTTTTTGGTTGTTGTTTTGGGCGGTCTTGGCGGGAACGATGCTGCATAGCTGCTCTAAGCCGGTGGTGTCGGCGGCGAAGTTGGAAATGTCGCGCCGCGAGCGGATGGCGGATTTGGAGGCTCAAGCTTTGGGCGAGCAATACGAGTCGATGAGTACG
>NZ_KV799687.1:63734-65750 GCF_001810035.1 Neisseria sp. HMSC058F07
GCGTGCGACGGCGCGAATGGCGCAAAAAAACAGAGAGCGCGAAATTGAGGAATATCAGGCGCGTTTCAGACGGCCTGCCGAGAAGAAGGAGGAGAAAAAATGATTTGGTTTGTTGTCGGATTGGCTGTGTTGGTGTTGCTGGGGATTTGGCTTGAAATGCTGGCCCGAATCGTCGTGTTGCACATGATAGGTGAAGGCCATGACGGGTATGACGACAATTAAAACGGTAAGCCGTTGATGTTGCTCTATATTTTTTTGCCTTGTTGAAAATATAAGGTATTGATTTAAAAGGATTTAAGAAATGAATCAAAAAGAAATTGCAGAATGGATCGAAGACCGTGGCGAGCTGATGTTGATGAAGAAGGACGGCGAGGGATTTGTGATTGCTGCGCGGTCGCCGGACGGGATGTGGAAGACTGCCGAGGCGGAAACTTTGGCTCGGGCGATAACTTTATGGGAGGAAGTGTGATGGACATTGAGCAATACAACCCTAAAAAAGACCCTAAATACATTGGCTATATTTTCCGATTTTTGAAGAAAAAATCCAAACTGCTTGAAGCTTCGGGAGCTTATCCGCGAATTGTTAAGTTTAAAGATGGGTTCGGCTGGTATATCGGCTGGTTTATTGAAGACGGTCTTGGAGACTTTATTGGCAGCAGGATTTATTACAGCTCCGAAAAAGTTGAGACATTTTGTTTTGTGAAAACCCCTGAAACAGAGGTGGTTACCGAAGTCAAATGGGACGAATACGAACGTATCGGAGGGTGTGCATTAACTGAATGGCATCACAAATGGATTTATGCCAATAAACAATCACGCAAATGCCGCCACTGCGGAAGATGGGAACGGAAAGCCGTCAAGACCGTTAAGACGGTTGAACGTCGAACATTATGGGAGAGCGAGTCATGAACATCAAATGCCCGAACTGCGGGGCGGTGCATAGCCTGGACAGCTTAATCAATGACGCAGACGCATCAGCGGTATTAAAGGCTGTGTTGGAGATGGATGTGGAATTGGGCAAGGCGGCGATACGGTATATCGGTTTGTTCCGCCCCGCCAAGTCCCAGCTCTCTTGGGCGCGTACCGCAAAACTGCTGAATGAGTTGCTGCCGATGATTAAGGCGCAGGAGGCGGCACGCGACGGGGTTTGTTTCCCCGCACCTGCCGAGGCTTGGATTCATGGCTTTAACGAGACGGTCAATGCACGCGACCAAGGCCGTCTGAAAACGCCGCTGAAGTCGCACGGCTACCTGTATGAAATCCTTGCGGGCTGGGTTGGCCAGCCAAGCGCAGGGAATCAGACAAACCAACCCAACCGCCGCGCCACACTACCGGCCAACCCCAGCCAAACCTTGACCGCAGCCGCATCGCTGCAAGGACTGAAGAAATGAAAGAACTACCTACCCAACTGCATAACGCCATGATCGACGGCCTGACCATGCTTTTGACCCTGCGTCTGAGCGGTTCGCCGGCTGCCGATACTGTGGCCGCGACTGCGCAAACATGGAGCCGTGTATTGGCGCACGGCCGGGCGTGGGACGAAGCGCGAGATGTATCGCGCTTTCAGACGGCCTTTATGGTGCTGGCGAATGAGACCAACCGCTGGCCGAGTCCGAAAGACTTTTTAGACAAGCTGCCTCCACCGCCGGAGCCGTTGAAGCTGGAACACCATTACCACCTCACGGAAGAGGGAAAAGCGAAGGGAAAATCGGCTTTAAGCCGCATACAGGGCGTAATTAAAGAGGTGTTAAGAGACAAGTCACTTATACCGCCTTCGGCTGAAACCGCCACCGAGCAGATTTTGAGACACCGCGCGAAAGTTGAGGCACTTGCCCAGCGCGAACGCGAACAAGGCTTGAGCAAGCCGAAATGTTAAACCCAACCCGAAAGGAAAAGAAAATGGCTAAAACCCGAATCAAACAGCCCGCGATCGAAGCGGCACAAGACAAAGCGGAAGTTACCGCATTTATCCGCCAAATCGGCGACTTGCAGCGCGAAGTCAAACGCCTGGAAACC
>NZ_KV799687.1:65850-66212 GCF_001810035.1 Neisseria sp. HMSC058F07
CGAGCTGACGGAAAACGGTAAAACCAAAACCGTGGACTTTACCACCGGCCTGATTAAATGGCGCATCCGTCCACCATCCGTCAAGGTAACGGGCGTGGCCGCCGTCTTGGCATGGCTCTCGGAGAAATCCGCCTTTGCCGAGTTTGTCCGTACGAAGAAGGAAATCGACAAAGACGCCATCCTGAATCAAAAAGAGCGTTTTTCAGACGGCCAAGTGCCGGGAATTAAGATTGTGTCGGGGCTTGAGGATTTTGTGATTGAGCCTACGGAGCAGGAGTTGGTGTGATGGAAAACGGAAATTTAAATACTGATGAGCTGGAATTTTTAAGAATTGCCGCACGCGATTCCTTCTACATCCACGC
>NZ_KV799687.1:66312-68420 GCF_001810035.1 Neisseria sp. HMSC058F07
ACGCGATTCCTTCTACATCCACGCTCAAGTTGAAAATGCCAACCGAAAATTGGAAACCGCTTTTCTCGTGTGGGGAAAAGTGAAAGAAGGAGAAAAAGAGGCTATGCGCGCCCGAAAAAAAGCCTTTATTTATTACTGCTTCGGGGTGGTTTGGTTTTTTCTTGCGTTGATTTTATTTTTCTTTGGCGTTTAAAGCTTGATTAAAGGCCGTCTGAAATGGGGTTTAAAACCTGTTTCAGACGGCCTTTTTTGTGTCTGTCAGTTTCGCAAAAAAAACATCGACTTAATACTATATATTGTATTTTATTGGTATAATATGCGCTAATTTATACTATATGTTGTATTTGAGAAATAATGCGCCGGGCGTTGATTGCGAAAATTAAGATTGCTCAAAAGGAGCTGGGCTTAGACGACGGTACCTATCGCGCGGTGTTGGAGCGCGTGACGGGCAAGCGGTCGTGTACGGAGTGCAGTATCCCTGAGCTGGAGCGCGTGGTCGAGGATTTGCGCCAGCATGGGTTTGCGCCGAAAAAAACGGCAGGCCGACGGCCGAACCGCCGCTCTTCTGCCGATCCTATGATGCGGAAAATCGAAGCCCTGCTGCTGGATAACGGCTGGACTTGGAATTATGCGCACGGTACGGCGAAAAAGATGTTTAAGGTTGACCGCGTGGAATGGTTGTCCGACGGCAATATGCACAAGCTGGTGGCGGCGTTGCAGATTGCGGCGAACCGCCGTAAGAAAGGGGCTGTGTGATGTATGAGACGGCAGATTTTGGCGCGGTCAAGCATCTGCTCCCTGATAGTGTGCAGGCGTTGATTACGGTCATCGGGTTTAATGAAACGCTGGAGTTGGTGCGCCTGATGGGCGGTACGACTTATCCGTTGCGGCAGGGTTATACGAAAAACAGTCAATCCCGTGTTGCGTACTTGGAGGAGATTATCGGCAGTGAGGCGGCCGGTCGGCTGGTGGAGGCAATGGCTCCGTGCAATCTGTTTATACCCCGTTGCGAGACGGCCTTGTATGAGCTGCGTAACCGTAAAATCCGCAGTCAGTTTGACCGACAGACGGCAGGCGGTACCCCTGCTTATGAGGCCGTTAACGATTTGGCCTTGGCACACCGCCTAAGCGACCGCCATGTGTGGCGGATTCTGAAACAGGCGGATAAGGAAGCGGAGCAGGAAAATTTGTTCTAGAATGGAATGCCATGCAGATGTATGGCATTTTATTTTGGAGAAGAATATGAAAACGTTTTATTTTGTGCTGCTGGCGTTGGGCTTGGCAGCGTGTGGGCAAGTATCAGAGGAAGTCAAACCGACAGCCCCAGCACAGCAAGAAACTCAGCCTGACCCGAAAGTGAAAATCGTGGAGCGCCTGAAAAACGAAGAATACTTTATAGGGGAGAATAATTTAGACAAAATCCGCCGGCACGGCGAACTGAAAAGCCATGCGGAAAAATTGGTGGCATTGCTTACTCAAGCTGAAAAGGAGAACCGCGGCATGGTGTTAAACGGTAGCAATTTGGCGGAGGTCAAGACATTTAACAAGGCTTTTGTCGCTGTCGCCAAATCAGCCGATGAAACTTTCGGTGGGCCATTTTTGGAAGATAAGGCTGGATTGTATCAGTGTACCAATGCCGCCAATGCTGCATATGTCTACTTTACCGCCAGACAAAACCAAAACGCTATGGTTGCCAATTATAAACAGAACTACGACAACGCTATGGCCGCTTGTAAAGAGCAAATTAAACATCCTCCTGAAGCTGAGGCAACTGTCTATGCCCGTAAAGGTATTAATCTGCCTATAAATGATTGTTTAGCCGTGTTGACCGGAGATGAACCATTTGACACATTTACTTGTCCGATGAAAATCAAATAAGGTTGAATCATGCCAAGGCCGTCTGAAATTTCAGGCGGCCTTTTTGTTGCCTACTGACACTGTTTCGACCGCTGCAAAAGCCATGCCGATTGAAAATGTAAGCCTCTGAAAGTGCATTTTAATCTGATTTTGAGGGAGGCTTTAATGAGCAAAATTATTTGTCTGACTGCCGGACACAGCAACACCGACCCGGGCGCGTGCAACGGCTCCGACCGTGAGGCGGACTTGGC
>NZ_KV799687.1:68520-69472 GCF_001810035.1 Neisseria sp. HMSC058F07
CTTGGCGCAGGATATGCGCAACATCGTGGCTTCAATCCTGCGTAACGATTACGGCTTGACCGTACGCACCGACGGCGAAGGCAAAGGCAATATGCCGCTGCGCGAAGCGGTCAAGCTGATTCGCGGCTCGGATGTGGCGATTGAGTTCCATACCAATGCGGCCACCGCGAAAACGGCCACTGGCATTGAGGCGTTGAGTACCGTCAAAAACAAACGCTGGTGTCAGGTGTTGAGCAAGGCTGTTGCCAAGAAAACCGGCTGGAAACTGCGCGGCGAAGACGGCTTTAAACCCGACAATGCGGGCCAGCATTCGCGCCTGGCTTATGCACAAGCCGGCGGCATTGTGTTTGAGCCGTTTTTTATCAGTAACGACACTGATTTGGCCTTGTTTAAGACTACTAAATGGGGCATCTGCCGCGCGATTGCGGACGCGATTGCGATGGAATTGGGAGCGGTGAAGGTATGAAAAAGTCTTTGATTGCTTTGGCTCTGTCTGTCTTGAAACCGCAGATGCCTGAATTCGAGATTAAGCCTGCCAGTATTGGCTATTTGAAACAACATCCGTCTATGCGCCTGGGTAAGTCGGGTGTGGCGGCTGCGAAACGCGCGGCGCGTAAACGCAAGAATCGTCGTTAATCATGGGACAGGTTGAGTTTTACGAAAAGATGATTGAGCTGTGGTCGGCCAAAAGCCGCGAGGCAAGCGAACAGGCGGACTTGGCTGCGTTTGAATTTGCGGAGGGCGAACTGGCCAATTATCAGGAAATGCTGAAACGGCACCTGCAAACCAAAAGTGTGGAATAGCAATGCGTATTTTGGATATTTTTAAAAACCCGGCGACAGGCAATGTGTCGCACTCGAAACTGTGGGCAAACGTTGCCTGCGCGGCGGGAACGTTTAAGTTTGTGATGTTGCCCGACCCGTCGGCGGAAATTTGGGCGGTGTATTTGGGC
>NZ_KV799687.1:69572-71176 GCF_001810035.1 Neisseria sp. HMSC058F07
TCTCGTGAAACTGCTGGCGAATAACTGGCAACCGATTGCCATTATCGCGCTTGTCGGCACGGGTTTGGCGGTGTCGCACCATCAAGGCTATAAGTCGGCGTTTGCAAAGCAGCAGGCCGTCATCGACAAGATGGAGCACGATAAGGCGCAAGCCCTGCTGTTGTCGGCTCAAAACTATGCGCGCGAATTGGAACAGTCGCGTGCGGAAGCTAAAAAATATGAAGTCAAAGCACACGCCGTCGGTATGGCTTTGGCGAAAAAACAGGCGGAAGTCAGCCGTCTGAAAACGGAAAATAAAAAGGAAATCGAAAATGTCCTTACTCAAGACCGTAAAAATGCAAGCGGTAATTGTATTGACGGCTTTGGCCATCACGGCCTGCAGCTCTACAACCGCGCCCTCGGCTACGGAAATTAAGGTTGTCGAAAAGGCGATCATGCCGACACCGCCTGCTGCGTTGATGGTCGCGCCGGTACGCCCGAGTCCTCCGAAGGACGGCAAGACGGCAACGCTGCTCGAACACGCCGCTGAGTTTGGCGGCTATGTTTCGGAGCTGGAAAACCAAAACGCAGCGTGGCGCGACTGGGCGGGCAATCGCTCCCGCAAAGTCGGCGACTGACAAAAAAGCCCGCGTAGGGCGCGGGCTTAGGGTAAAAGCGGATTTTATAACTCTTTTACAGGGGTCGCGGCGGTAGTGTTTTTCACCAAATCGACTGCGTGCTGGCAGTTTTGCTTGCTGGTGTAGCCTTGGCCCTGAGCGATGATTTCATGGTTGGCTGCTTTCAAATGCCAACGGTATTCGCCTTTTGCGTCTTTATAGATTTCAAAATACATAAGGTTTCTCCTATGAATGAGTACACGTTTTCTTACCGCTTTGACGGTAAGTCCTGGTCATTGAGCATTTGGGCGGACAGCCCTGAAGAAGCCCGGGCAAAATTTCGGGCTGCACGGGAAAATGCGCAGTATGACGGCGAAGTTGTAACAAAGATTTATACATTTGTAAATATTTCGTGGGTTAAGAAGTTGTACAGACGGATAAAATATTTAATGGGTATCAAAGAATGACCTACCGTGAATTAGTTGAACGTCAGTTGGCTGTGCGCCATGCCGATTTGGAATTGGGCTTAAGCCGCTCCCGCGAACAAGAGCCGTTTGTCATTCATGTTTCTAATCTGCTGGATAAGGCAGGGTTTGAATATACGGTACGGATGAATAAGGATTTTCAGACGACCTTTAACCTTGAATATCCAAATACAAACTACGACACTTTTAAGCGTGCAGTTTGGCAGACGATTTCGGCGTATTACTGCGTTTGTAACGATGGAGATGGACTCGAAATTTTCAGTAATCGCCCTGACGGCTACTCCGTCCGTATCGTATTCGGCGACGTGCCGGTTTAAAGGGGTTTTAAATGGACTTTGAATTTGGGTTTAAAACCCTGTGGCCGATTGCAACGGCGGCGTTTTGGTTTTGGGTCAACGGTATTTCAGGCCGTCTGAAAGAGGCGGACAAGCGTATCGACGACCTTAAAGAGGAGCTGCACGCGGTGAAGCTCTCTTATCACACCAAGGCGGACGCCAAGGCAGACAGCACTAATATTGCGGCG
>NZ_KV799688.1:0-296 GCF_001810035.1 Neisseria sp. HMSC058F07
GAACCTGCGCTCGCAGTCGTGCCTTTGGCGTTGACGGTATAGATGTCTTGGCCGTTGGCGCCGGTCGTTTTCACCACGTCTTTGATGTTGGTGCCGGCTGCAACTTCGGTACGGGCAGCGGCGCTTTGCTGTTTCAGCTGGCTGTAGTTGACGGCGTCGGTGTCATCGGTACCGGCGGCAACATTGGTAATCTTGTTGCCGGCGGCATTGATGCCTGACTTGGTCACACTCGGGCCACCGGTAATGGTGAGGCCGTCTGTATTCAGTTTGCTGTCGCCTGCGGTGACGCTGTCAAC
>NZ_KV799689.1:0-269 GCF_001810035.1 Neisseria sp. HMSC058F07
TTTGCTGTCGCCTGCGGTGACGCTGTCAACGGTAATGTCTTTGGCCAGTTTGAAGTCAATCTGGTTGTCAGACACGGTGGTCACGATGTTTTTGTCGCTGCTGCGGTAAGCAACGGTTTCGCCCAGTTGGACGTTGTCGTCGTTACCGTTGTCGGCGGCAATGTTCAGACCTTTGGCCACGTTGGCGTTGGTTTCTTTCAGCTGACCGTAGTTAACGGCGTCGGTATCGTCGGTACCGGCGGCTACGTTGGTCACTTTGTTGCCGGCGT
>NZ_KV799690.1:0-381 GCF_001810035.1 Neisseria sp. HMSC058F07
GAGTCTTTTGCTGAACTTGCCGTTCATATGGAACATATCGCCGGTGCGCACGATATAGCGTTTGCGGATTTTAACCGAGGAAGAATGGCGCATCGGCCAGGCCGGTTTGGTGGCGGTGCGGCTTTTTACCCCTTTACGGCCCGGAAGGGCGATTTCATCGCCATAAGTTTTGTGCGTCTTACTGGCATTAAAGACAAAAGCAGGCTTGCGGTTGAGGCGTACGTCTTTGGCGACGGTTTTGGCACCGCCGAGATCAGCAAAGAGTGGGAAGGGGATGGGTGGAACGGAAGGGGGAGCGGGTGGAGGCGGCCAGCAGAAATCGGGGACGGTAAAGACAACGCGGAATTTGCTGCTTTTACGGGCGATTTTATTGACGGCCAT
>NZ_KV799691.1:0-210 GCF_001810035.1 Neisseria sp. HMSC058F07
CTGGCTTCCCTCTTTCTGCAAATAGTCTGCCAGTTTTCGCCTTTTTGTTGGGTTGCTCTCAATGGATAAGCCGTAAAACCCCAAACGCCCCCAGCATTTCCCATCGGCAATTTCTGCCTGTGGCAGGGCGGCGGTCTTTTGTTGGCGTGTGATTTTGTCTTTAAACTTGATAATCTGATAATACGCGCCGTCATTGTCTTGCCCCGTGCC
>NZ_KV799692.1:0-1877 GCF_001810035.1 Neisseria sp. HMSC058F07
CAAAGGCAAAGTCGGTTTCACCCTCCAAAACTTCAAACCGTGTATCGGATTCACCGGCCGACCGGCACCCACTGCACCCTTACAGGACAGACAGGTTTTAGGGGGGAGTCTTTTGCTGAACTTGCCGTTCATATGGAACATATCGCCGGTGCGCACGATATAGCGTTTGCGGATTTTAACCGAGGAAGAATGGCGCATCGGCCAGGCCGGTTTGGTGGCGGTACGGGAAAGTATGCCCTTGCGGCCCGGAAGTTATAAATAAAGTTGGATAATACTTGTTATTTTTTTTGTGTTTCAACACTAATTTCCTGGTTAAAATTTTGGATTAATTTAAGAAAATCAATAATTAAGTTGATTTGATTAGTGTTAAATATCGTACTTTGGTCTCTTAGGGCAATATATAAAAAGTCAACAACGTAACCATATAAATAGAATTTAGATAAATTAGAAAAAATATATTTTAAACAGCAAGAAGTAAAATATAATATAGCCTTATTAGTAAAGGCTTGCCACTCTAGTGATTCAAGTATTGAGAGAAAATCATCGTATGTTATCTCAATCCAAGTTTTAGTAGATAGTTGCATTATAGAAAATATATAAAAGTTATCACTATCATCAAAACTTATGATGTTATTTTTATCAACTTTAAAAATTGGGAAAGTAGGCTTAATTTTTTCTTCTAGACAATTTCGTTCTTGTATATATTTTACCTCCATAAGAAATTTTTCAAATTCATAATTCACTCCTAAATCTTTGATAAACTTAGAAATATATTCTAAAAAATCATAAATTATATTAATTTCATTTTTGGTTAAAGATTGTAGTAAATTAAATAGTTCACTTACTTCTCCTTGGGATATGTTAGAATAATAGCTAAATAATTCTATGAAATAATCATTATCTATACTAGGATTTTCTATTGAGTTTAGTAAAAGTGTATTTAAATGTAAAGCATTTTCATTTTTTTGTTTATCTGACATTTGATTTTTAATTAACAAAATTAGATTGTTTTTTTTCATGTCTTACTTTCTATATTTTAAGGTATGGCAGCATTTGCAGGAATTGTTCCCCATAAAGGAGGGAGTAAAGAAGGCAAAAACCGAACAATTCGATAAACTATATATGCAGCTCCAGCACCAGCAACAACTTTTGCTCCTGTTTCTACAGTAGACCTCGGAACAGCAGGATTTTTCCACTGTTTAGGCTGAGGAACTGGTTTTGTCGCCCACTTCCACGCCCCAGAAGGGGGACTTCCACAACCTGAATCGTTCCACTCCTGCAAACGGTCTCTAAGGCTTTTCTGTTGATTCTTGATTTCCTGTTCATGTGTTTTCCACGACTGGGTACCAGGACCATTGCGACCATTAATTTGTTCATTGAACCTATGGCGCAAACCATGAGTGCCACCATTGTTACATTTCCGTTTATCTCTATTAATTAATCTATCAATATCTTGCCCAATCTCTTCGCATGATCGTTTTAACTTTCCTTTTAGACCTAATGGATCAAGCCAACGAGATATATTGAAGGCAAACATATAAAAATTACTACCTCCAAACAACCCAATCGGATCCTGATTCACAAACCGACCCGCATCAGGCTCGTAATACCTGAAGAAGTTGTAATGCAGCCCCGTCTCACGGTCGCAATACTGGTTCTGCAGGCGGAAGGGTTGGTGAGCAGTTCCGGATATGTTGGTTTCACTCTTCAGTTTGCCCCAGCCGGTATAGTTGCCAAACCACAAGAGGTTGCCGTCTTCATCGGTCATCTCTCTCGGAATGCCGATTTGGTCGCAGTGGAAGTAGTGGGTTTGTTGGCGGCTTTCGCCTTCTTCGTTGGTCCAGTTATGTACCTGTGCCAAGGGTTCGTAGCTATCG
>NZ_KV799693.1:0-94707 GCF_001810035.1 Neisseria sp. HMSC058F07
CGTAGGTGCGGGTGTGGTTTCTTCTGTAATTGCTTAATTGAGGGATATTGATAAATGGCAAACCAAAAAATCCGTATCCGCCTGAAAGCTTATGATTACAGTCTGATTGACCGTTCTGCGCAAGAAATCGTTGAAACTGCCAAACGTACTGGCGCTGTTGTTAAAGGTCCGATTCCTTTGCCAACTAAAATCGAACGTTTCAACATCTTGCGTTCTCCTCACGTGAATAAAACTTCTCGTGAACAATTGGAAATCCGTACCCACTTGCGTCTGATGGACATCGTGGACTGGACTGACAAAACTACTGATGCACTGATGAAACTGGATCTTCCAGCGGGTGTGGATGTAGAAATTAAAGTTCAATAAGAACTGAAAAACCGAACAGCTTGGCTGTTCGGTTTTTTTATAGAATTCTTAGGCCGTCTGAAAATTGTCAGACATTTGGCAACGCTTCATCCGAAAAAAATGATGGTTTTAAGAAGTTAAATTGAAATTTTTGTTGATATTTCTTTGATTTGTCAATTATAATGGTGGACTTGGTACATCCGTATCAAGTTTAACTTTGTCTGAAAGGCAGGCCAATCGTAGCCCGCCCCTTTACTTAAAAGGAAAATAATCATGACTTTAGGTCTGGTTGGACGCAAAGTTGGTATGACTCGCGTGTTCGACGAACAGGGTGTTTCTGTTCCGGTAACTGTTTTGGATATGTCTGCCAACCGCGTTACACAAGTGAAATCCAAAGATACTGACGGCTACACTGCTGTACAAGTTACCTTTGGTCAGAAAAAAGCTAATCGTGTCAACAAAACTGAAGCCGGTCACTTTGCTAAAGCGAGTGTTGAAGCTGGTCGCGGTTTGGTTGAGTTTGCTTTGACTGAAGAAAAGCTGGCTGAATTAAAAGTCGGTGATGAAATTACCGTTTCTATGTTTGAAGTTGGTCAATTGGTAGATGTAACCGGTACCTCTAAAGGTAAAGGTTTCTCTGGTACGATCAAACGTCATAACTTCGGTGCTCAACGTACTTCCCACGGTAACTCCCGTTCTCACCGTGTTCCTGGTTCTATCGGTATGGCACAAGACCCTGGTCGCGTGTTCCCTGGTAAACGTATGGCAGGTCAATACGGTAACACTAAAGCAACTGTTCAAAAATTGGAAGTTGTGCGTGTTGATGCTGAACGCCAACTCTTGTTGGTTAAAGGTGCTGTTCCGGGTTCGGTTAACAGCGACGTCGTGGTTCGTCCTAGCGTGAAAGTAGGTGCGTAATGGAATTGAAAGTAATTGACGCTAAAGGACAAGTATCTGGCAGCTTGGCTGTTTCTGATGCTTTGTTTGCTCGTGAATACAATGAAGCTCTGGTTCACCAACTGGTTACTGCTTACTTGGCAAATGCCCGTTCTGGTAATCGTGCTCAAAAGACTCGTGCCGAAGTAAACCACTCTACTAAAAAACCATGGCGCCAAAAAGGTACCGGTCGTGCTCGTTCCGGTATGACTTCTTCTCCGCTGTGGCGTAAAGGTGGTCGTGCATTCCCAAACAAACCTGACGAAAACTTCACTCAAAAAGTGAACCGTAAAATGTACCGTGCCGGTATGGCGACTATTTTGTCCCAATTGGCTCGTGATGAACGTTTGTTTGCAATCGAAGCATTGACTGCTGAAACTCCTAAAACCAAAGTTTTTGCTGAACAAGTGAAAAATTTGGGTTTGGAGCAAGTTCTGTTTGTAACTAAACAGCTCGACGAGAATGTTTACTTGGCTTCACGCAACTTGCCTAACGTATTGGTTTTGGAAGCTCAACAAGTTGATCCTTACAGCTTGCTGCGTTACAAAAAAGTCGTTATCACTAAAGATGCAGTTGCACAATTAGAGGAGCAATGGGTATGAATCAACAACGTTTGACTCAAGTAATCTTGGCACCTATCGTTTCTGAAAAAAGCAACGTATTGGCTGAAAAACGTAATCAAATGACGTTTAAAGTTTTGGCAAATGCAACAAAACCTGAAATTAAAGCGGCTGTTGAGCTGCTGTTCGGCGTTCAAGTTGCAGACGTTACTACTGTTACCATTAAAGGTAAAGTTAAACGTTTTGGTCGCACTTTAGGTCGTCGCAGCGATGTTAAAAAGGCTTATGTAAGCTTGGCTGCCGGTCAAGAGTTGGATTTGGAAGCCGCTGCTGCAGCTGCAGATAAGGAATAAACAAAATGGCAATCGTTAAAATGAAGCCGACCTCTGCAGGCCGTCGCGGCATGGTTCGCGTGGTAACAGAAGGTTTGCACAAAGGTGCACCTTATGCACCTCTGCTAGAAAAGAAAAATTCTACTGCCGGTCGTAACAACAATGGTCATATCACTACCCGTCATAAAGGTGGTGGCCATAAACATCATTACCGCGTTGTAGATTTTAAACGTAACAAAGACGGTATCCCTGCAAAAGTAGAGCGTATCGAATATGACCCTAACCGTACTGCATTTATCGCACTGTTGTGCTATGCAGATGGTGAGCGTCGCTACATCATTGCTCCTCGTGGTATTCAAGCCGGTGCAGTATTGGTTTCCGGTGCTGAGGCTGCTATCAAAGTAGGTAACACTTTGCCGATCCGCAATATTCCTGTTGGTACAACTATTCACTGTATCGAAATGAAACCAGGTAAAGGTGCGCAAATTGCGCGTTCTGCTGGTGCTTCTGCGGTATTGCTTGCAAAAGAAGGTGCTTACGCTCAAGTTCGTTTGCGTTCTGGTGAAGTACGCAAAATTAGCGTAAATTGCCGTGCAACTATCGGTGAAGTTGGTAACGAAGAACAAAGCCTCAAAAAAATCGGTAAAGCTGGTGCTAACCGCTGGCGTGGTATTCGTCCGACCGTTCGTGGTGTTGTAATGAACCCTGTTGATCACCCGCATGGTGGTGGTGAAGGCCGTACTGGTGAAGCTCGCGAACCGGTTAGCCCATGGGGTACTCCTGCTAAGGGCTACCGCACTCGTAATAACAAACGCACGGATAACATGATTGTTCGTCGTCGTTACTCAAATAAAGGTTAATTAGTATGGCTCGTTCATTAAAAAAAGGCCCATATGTAGACCTGCATTTGCTGAAAAAAGTAGATGCTGCTCGTGCAAGCAACGACAAACGCCCAATTAAAACTTGGTCACGTCGTTCTACCATTTTGCCTGATTTCATTGGTCTGACTATCGCTGTACACAACGGTCGCACTCACGTGCCTGTGTTTATCAGTGACAACATGGTTGGTCATAAATTAGGTGAGTTCTCATTGACCCGTACCTTTAAAGGCCACTTGGCCGATAAAAAGGCTAAAAAGAAATAAGGTGAATCATGAGAGTAAGTGCACAACATAAAAACGCCCGTATTTCAGCTCAAAAAGCTCGTTTGGTAGCTGATTTGATTCGTGGTAAAGACGTTGCCCAAGCTTTGAATATCTTGGCATTCAGCCCTAAAAAAGGTGCTGAGCTGATTAAAAAAGTATTGGAATCAGCAATCGCCAATGCCGAACACAACAATGGTGCAGACATTGACGAACTGAAAGTGGTAACTATCTTTGTTGACAAAGGTCCAAGCTTGAAACGTTTTCAAGCTCGTGCCAAAGGTCGCGGTAACCGCATCGAGAAACAAACTTGTCATATTAACGTGACAGTGGGCAACTAAGGAAAAGCTATGGGACAAAAGATTAACCCTACAGGCTTTCGCCTGGCGGTAACTAAAGACTGGTCTTCAAAATGGTTTGCTAAAAGCACCGACTTTTCTACTGTTTTGAAACAAGATATTGATGTTCGTAACTACTTGCGTAAAAAACTGGCTAATGCTTCAGTTGGTCGCGTAGTGATCGAGCGTCCTGCTAAATCTGCACGTATTACTATTCACTCTGCTCGTCCAGGTGTGGTTATTGGTAAAAAAGGTGAGGATATTGAAATCTTGAAGCGTGACTTGCAAACTCTGATGGGTGTGCCTGTTCATGTAAATATTGAAGAGATTCGTCGTCCTGAATTGGATGCACAAATCATTGCTGATGGTATTGCCCAGCAGCTTGAAAAACGTGTTCAATTCCGTCGCGCTATGAAACGTGCAATGCAAAATGCAATGCGTTCTGGTGCTAAAGGCATCAAGATCATGACTTCAGGTCGTCTGAATGGTGCTGATATCGCTCGTAGCGAATGGTACCGTGAAGGTCGTGTGCCTTTGCATACTTTGCGTGCGAACGTAGATTATGCAACTAGCGAAGCGCACACTACTTATGGTGTACTGGGTCTGAAAGTTTGGGTTTATACAGAAGGTAATATTAAATCTTCTAAACCTGAGCATGAGAAGAAACAAAGAAAGGCAGGTGGACGTAATGCTGCAGCCAACTAGACTGAAATATCGCAAGCAACAAAAAGGTCGTAATACCGGTATTGCTACTCGCGGTAACAAAGTAAGTTTCGGTGAGTTCGGTTTGAAAGCCGTAGGTCGTGGTCGTTTGACTGCCCGCCAAATCGAAGCTGCTCGTCGTACTATGACTCGTCATATTAAACGTGGCGGTCGTATTTGGATTCGTGTATTCCCTGATAAACCAATTACTGAAAAACCTATCCAAGTTCGTATGGGTGGCGGTAAAGGTAATGTGGAATATTACATTGCTGAAGTTAAACCAGGCAAAGTATTGTACGAAATGGACGGTGTTCCTGAGTCTTTGGCTCGTGAAGCATTTGAATTGGCCGCTGCCAAATTGCCTATTCCTACAACCTTTGTAGTAAGACAGGTGGGTCAATAATGAAAGCAAATGAATTGAAAGACAAATCTATTGAGCAATTAAACTCTGATTTGTTGGACTTGTTGAAAGCTCAGTTTGGCTTACGCATGCAAAATGCAACCGGTCAGTTGGGTAAATCTAGCGAGTTGAAACGTGTACGTCGCGATATTGCTCGTATTAAAACCATTTTAACTGAAAAAGGTGCTAAGTAATGAGCGAAGCTAAAAATGTTCGTACTTTGCAAGGCAAAGTGGTAAGCGACAAAATGGACAAAACTGTTACAGTATTGGTTGAACGTAAGGTTAAACACCCTCTGTACGGTAAAATTATTCGTTTATCAACTAAAATCCATGCCCATGATGAAAACAATCAATATGGCATTGGTGATGTAGTGGTAATCGAGGAATCTCGTCCTTTGTCAAAAACCAAGTCTTGGGTTGTAAAGGAATTGGTTGAGAAAGCCCGTACTGTTTGATTTAAAACACAGTAATGCAGCTTAATAAGAAACGAAGTCTTGCAGCAAAGTTAATTTGCGTGTAAACTTCGTTTCTTATCTTCCAGCTTCTTATGGAAGTTTCTCTCCCTTCGGGATCCAAGACTGGTTTACTAGAACCGTGATGGTTTCATTTAATAAGCAGCTTAAAGTAAGGTGCGAGTTATATGAAAGTGGTAAATTAAGTTGGTTAATTTAAAGGTACTAATATGATTCAAATGCAGACCATCTTAGATGTGGCTGATAACTCTGGTGCGCGTCGCGTAATGTGCATCAAAGTATTAGGCGGATCTAAGCGTCGCTACGCTTCTGTTGGCGACATTATTAAAGTTGCAGTTAAAGATGCAGCCCCGCGTGGTCGTGTCAAAAAAGGTGATGTATACAATGCGGTAGTTGTTCGTACTGCTAAAGGTGTGCGTCGTCCTGATGGTGCGTTAATTAAATTCGATAACAATGCTGCTGTGTTGTTGAATAATAAACTTGAACCTCTGGGTACCCGTATTTTTGGTCCGGTAACCCGTGAATTGCGTACTGAGCGATTTATGAAAATCGTTTCATTGGCGCCTGAAGTATTATAAGGAATAGCGCGATGAATAAAATCATTAAAGGCGATCAGGTTGTAGTGATTACCGGTAAAGATAAAGGTAAGCAAGGTCAAGTAGTTCGAGTATTGGGTGATAAAGTTGTTGTTGAGGGTGTTAATGTTGTAAAACGCCATCAAAAACCTAATCCAATGCGTGGTATTGAGGGTGGCATTATTGCTAAAGAAATGCCTTTAGATATTTCTAATATTGCAATCCTGAATCCGGAAACTAATAAAGCAGACCGTGTTGGTATTAAGCTGATTGAAAATGAAGGCAAAGTTAAACGCGTTCGTTTCTTCAAATCAAATGGCTCTATCATTGGAGCATAAGGAGATAACATGGCTCGTTTGAGAGAGTTTTATAAAGATACAGTTGTTCCTGAATTGGTTAAACAATTTGGTTACAAATCAGTAATGGAAGTTCCACGTATTGAAAAAATCACCTTAAATATGGGTGTAGGTGAAGCTGTTGCTGATAAAAAAGTAATGGAGCATGCTGTTTCTGATTTAGAGAAAATTGCTGGTCAAAAACCAGTTGTTACTGTTGCTCGTAAATCTATCGCAGGTTTTAAAATCCGTGATAACTATCCAGTTGGTTGCAAAGTAACATTGCGTCGTGATCAAATGTTTGAATTCTTAGATCGTTTGATTACTATTGCATTGCCTCGCGTACGTGACTTCCGCGGTGTAAGCGGTAAATCATTTGATGGTCGTGGCAATTACAATATGGGCGTTCGTGAGCAAATTATTTTCCCGGAAATTGAATACGATAAAATCGATGCTTTGCGTGGTTTGAATATTACTATTACAACTACTGCAAAAACTGATGAAGAAGCGAAAGCTTTGTTGTCACTGTTCAAGTTTCCGTTTAAAGGATAATCATGGCTAAGAAAGCACTTATTAATCGTGAGCTGAAACGTCAAGCATTGGCGAAAAAGTTTGCAGCTAAACGTGAGGCAATTTTCGCTGTTATTAATGATGCTAATGCGACTGAAGAAGAACGTTTTGAGGCACGTTTGAAATTTCAATCCATTCCTCGTAATGCAGCACCTGTACGTCAACGTCGTCGTTGTGCTTTAACAGGTCGTCCTCGTGGCACTTTCCGTAAATTTGGTTTGGGCCGTATTAAAATCCGTGAAATCGCTATGCGTGGCGAGATCCCTGGTGTTGTTAAAGCTAGCTGGTAATAGGAGTATAAATAATGAGTATGCATGATCCTATTTCCGATATGTTGACTCGTATTCGCAATGCGCAACGTGCTAATAAAGCAGCAGTTGCCATGCCTTCTTCTAAACTGAAATGTGCAATTGCAAAAGTTCTGAAAGAAGAAGGTTATATCGAGGATTTTGCGGTTTCTGCTGATGCAAAACCGGTATTGGAAATTCAATTGAAATACTATGCAGGTCGTCCTGTGATTGAGCAAATTAAACGTGTTTCACGTCCAGGTTTGCGTATTTACAAAGCATCAAGTGAGATCCCTAGCGTAATGAATGGCCTGGGTGTCGCTATTGTTAGTACTTCTAAAGGTGTAATGACTGATCGCAAAGCCCGTTCTGAGGGTGTTGGTGGTGAGTTGTTGTGCATCGTAGCCTAGTGGAGAAAAGTAAATGTCACGCGTCGCAAAAAACCCAGTGACTGTTCCTGCTGGTGTAGAAGTAAAATTCGGAACAGATGCATTGGTTATCAAAGGTAAAAACGGCGAATTGTCTTTTCCTTTGCATTCCGATGTTGCTATTGAACTGAACGATGGTAAATTGACTTTTGCTGCAAAAAATGACAGTAAACAGGCTAATGCTATGTCTGGTACTGCTCGTGCATTGGTTAATAACATGGTTAAGGGTGTTTCTGAAGGTTTTGAGAAAAAACTTCAATTGATTGGTGTGGGTTATCGTGCCCAAGCTCAGGGCAAAGTTTTGAACTTGTCTTTGGGTTTCTCTCATCCAATCGTATACGAAATGCCTGAAGGTGTTTCTGTTCAAACTCCTAGCCAAACAGAAATCGTTTTGACTGGTGCAGATAAACAAGTGGTTGGCCAAGTCGCTGCTGAAATTCGTGCATTCCGTTCTCCTGAGCCTTATAAAGGTAAAGGTGTTCGTTATGTGGGTGAAGTAGTAGTGATGAAAGAAGCTAAGAAAAAATAATTGAGGTTCACTAATGGATAAACATACAACCCGACTCCGTCGTGCACGCAAAACCCGTGCGCGTATTGCGGACTTGAAAATGGTAAGATTATGTGTGTTCCGCAGCAATAATCATATTTATGCTCAAGTAATTAGTGCTGAAGGTGATAAAGTATTGGCTCAAGCCTCTACATTGGAAGCTGAAGTACGTAGTAGCCTGAAATCAGGTAGTAACGTTGAAGCAGCAGCTGTAGTTGGTAAGCGTATTGCTGAAAAAGCTAAAGCAGTGGGTGTTGAAAAAGTTGCTTTTGACCGTTCAGGTTTCCAATATCACGGTCGTGTGAAAGCTTTGGCTGAAGCTGCACGTGAAAATGGTTTAAGCTTCTAATATTTGGAGACTTTCAGATGGCAAAACATGAAATTGAAGAACGCGGTGACGGCCTGATTGAAAAGATGGTCGCAGTTAATCGCGTGACTAAAGTAGTTAAAGGTGGCCGTATCATGGCTTTCTCTGCACTGACTGTTGTTGGTGATGGTGATGGTCGCATCGGTATGGGCAAAGGTAAATCAAAAGAAGTACCAGTTGCTGTTCAAAAAGCAATGGATCAAGCTCGACGCTCTATGATTAAAGTACCTTTGAAAAACGGTACTATTCATCATGAAGTTATTGGTCGTCATGGTGCTACTAAGGTATTTATGCAACCTGCTAAAGAAGGTAGCGGTGTGAAAGCTGGTGGTCCAATGCGTTTAGTATTTGATGCTATGGGTATTCATAACATTTCAGCTAAAGTACATGGTTCTACTAATCCTTACAATATTGTACGCGCTACATTAGACGGTTTGTCTAAATTGTATACCCCTGCTGATATTGCTGCTAAACGTGGCTTGACAGTAGAAGATATTTTGGGAGCTAACCATGACTGAGCAAAAAAAGATTAAAGTTACATTGGTTAAGAGCCTGATCGGTACAATTGAATCTCATCGTGCATGTGCTCGCGGTTTAGGTTTGCGCCGTCGTGAACATACTGTAGAGGTTTTGGATACCCCTGAAAACCGTGGCATGATCAATAAAATCAGCTACTTGTTGAAAGTGGAGTCTTAATATGTTTTTGAATACTATTCAACCTGCTGAGGGTGCTACTCACGCTAGTCGTCGTGTAGGCCGTGGTATTGGTAGCGGCTTGGGTAAGACAGGTGGTCGTGGTCATAAAGGTCAAAAAAGCCGTTCTGGTGGCTTCCACAAGGTAGGTTTTGAAGGCGGTCAAATGCCTTTGCAACGTCGTCTGCCGAAACGTGGTTTCAAATCTTTGACTGCGGCCGCTAATGCTGAAGTTCGTTTGAGTGAATTGAATCTGATTGCTGTGAACGAGATTGATGTCTTGGTTCTTAAACAAGCTGGTCTGATTCCTGCAACTGCTTCTAATGTAAAAGTTATTGCTTCTGGTGAAATCTCAAAAGCAGTTACCTTGAAAGGTGTAAAAGCTACTAAAGGTGCTAAAGCTGCTATTGAAGCTGCCGGTGGTAAAGTAGAAGAATAAGGCTTGCACTACAGTGGCTAATCAACAATCTTTATCAGGATTATCCAAATTTGGTGATCTGAAAAAACGTCTGGTGTTCCTTTTAGGTGCTTTAGTCGTTTTCCGTATTGGTGCTCATATACCGGTACCGGGCGTAGATGCTGTTGCATTAGCTAAGTTATACGAAGGCGCTGCAAACGGCATATTCGGAATGTTAAATATGTTCTCGGGTGGTTCGTTGGAGCGCTTTAGTATATTTGCAATTGGTATCATGCCTTATATTTCATCGTCGATTATTGTTCAGCTTGCTTCTGAAATTGTTCCTTCTTTAAAAGCTTTAAAGAAGGAAGGTGAGGCTGGTAGGAAAATAATTACGAAATATACTAGGTATGGGACGGTATTATTGGCTGTATTGCAAAGCTTTGGTGTTGCAACATTTGTTTATCAACAAGGTGTTGTTGTAACGAGTTCGCTTGAGTTTCATATTTCTACAGTGGTCTGTTTGGTTACAGGTACTATGTTTCTGATGTGGTTAGGGGAGCAAATTACCGAGCGTGGTATTGGTAATGGTATTTCTTTAATTATTACAGCAGGCATTGTATCGGGTATCCCATCCGGTATTGTTCGGTTATTAACTTTGACTGAACAAGGCTCTATGAGTATGTTGATGGCGGTATCAATTGTGATTGGTATTTTGCTGTTGATCTATGCTGTAGTTTATTTTGAGAGTGCTCAGCGTAAAGTTCCTGTGCATTATGCTAAAAGACAGTTTGGCTCTGGAATAATGCCGGGACAAAGCATTCATATGCCGTTCAAGCTAAATATGGCAGGTGTTATTCCTCCTATTTTTGCTTCCAGTATTATTTTATTTCCATCTACACTTTTAGGTTGGTTTGGTTCAAATAGTACGAATTCTGTTCTTCATAAGGTTGCTGCAATGCTGCAACACGGACAGCCTTTGTATATTGGATTGTTTGCAACAACTATTATCTTCTTCTGCTATTTCTATACTGCTTTAGTATTTAGCCCTAAAGAAATGGCTGAGAATTTGAAGAAAAGTGGTGCATTTGTACCTGGTATTCGCCCAGGTGAGCAAACTTCTAGATATTTGGAAAAAGTTGTACTGAGACTAACATTATTTGGTGCTTTGTATATCACTACAATCTGTCTGATACCTGAATTTTTAACGACAGCATTGAATGTACCTTTCTATTTAGGCGGAACATCTTTGCTTATCTTGGTTGTCGTTACAATGGATTTTAGGACGCAAATCAATTCCTACGTAATGAGCAGTCAGTATGAAGATTTGATGAGTCGTCCAGATATGAAATCTTTATCACGTAAGTAGGCTTATGGCTAAAGAAGATACCATACAGATGCAGGGTGAAATCCTTGAGACTTTGCCCAATGCAACGTTTAAAGTAAAACTGGAAAATGATCATGTAGTACTTGGTCATATCTCTGGAAAAATGCGAATGCACTATATCCGTATTTCTCCAGGTGATAAGGTAACAGTTGAATTAACTCCTTATGATTTAACCCGTGCTCGGATTGTTTTCCGAGCAAGATAAACGATAAAAGGAAATAAAATGCGTGTACAACCTTCTGTAAAGAAAATTTGTCGCAATTGCAAGATTATTCGTCGTAATCGTGTAGTTCGCGTAATTTGTACTGACCCACGTCACAAACAACGTCAAGGTTAAGAAGCTAGTTTTCTTAACTATTGATTTTGTGGTATAGTGACATACTTTGCCCTAAAAAGGAAAAAATATGGCTCGTATTGCAGGGGTAAATATCCCTAATAATGCCCATATCGTAATTGGCCTTCAGGCTATTTATGGTATTGGTGCGACTCGTGCTAAATTGATTTGTGAGGCAGCAAATATTGCTCCTACTACTAAAGCAAAAGATTTGGACGAGGCTCAATTAGACGCTTTGCGTGAGCAAGTTGCTAAATATGAAGTTGAAGGCGATTTGCGTCGTGAAGTAACGATGAGCATTAAACGACTGATGGATATGGGTTGCTATCGCGGCTTCCGTCATCGTCGTGGCTTGCCTTGTCGTGGTCAACGCACTCGCACAAATGCTCGTACCCGTAAAGGTCCGCGCAAAGCGATTGCCGGTAAGAAATAAATTTTAAGGAATTTGATTAATGGCTAAAGCAAACACAGCTTCGCGTGTACGTAAAAAAGTACGTAAAACCGTAAGCGAAGGTATTGTGCACGTTCATGCATCTTTCAACAATACCATCATTACAATCACTGACCGTCAAGGCAATGCATTGTCTTGGGCTACCTCTGGCGGCGCTGGTTTTAAAGGTTCTCGTAAAAGTACACCATTTGCAGCACAAGTTGCAGCAGAAGCAGCTGGTAAAGTTGCCCAAGAGTATGGCGTTAAAAATTTAGAAGTCCGCATTAAAGGCCCTGGCCCTGGTCGCGAATCTTCTGTACGTGCTTTAAACGCTCTTGGTTTCAAGATTACCAGCATTACTGACGTTACCCCGTTGCCTCATAACGGTTGCCGTCCGCCTAAAAAACGTCGTATTTAATATTGGAGTGATTTAAAACATGGCACGTTATATTGGCCCTAAATGTAAATTAGCACGTCGCGAAGGTACGGATCTGTTTTTGAAGAGTGCACGTCGCTCTTTGGATTCAAAATGTAAAATGGATTCTGCACCTGGTCAGCACGGTGCGAAAAAACCACGTTTGTCAGACTACGGTTTGCAATTGCGTGAAAAACAAAAAATCCGTCGTATTTATGGTGTGTTAGAACGCCAATTCCGTCGTTACTTTGCGGAAGCTGATCGTCGTAAAGGTTCTACCGGTGAATTGCTGTTGCAATTGCTGGAGTCCCGTTTGGATAATGTCGTTTATCGTATGGGTTTTGGCTCTACCCGCGCTGAAGCACGTCAATTGGTTTCTCATAAAGCTATCGTTGTAAACGGTCAGGTTGTTAATATCCCTTCTTTCCAAGTTAAAGCAGGCGATGTTGTAGCTGTTCGTGAAAAAGCTAAGAAACAAGTACGTATCCAAGAGGCATTGAGCTTGGCTACTCAAATTGGCTTGCCAAGCTGGGTATCTGTTGATGCCGACAAATTGGAAGGTGTATTCAAAAATATGCCGGATCGCTCAGAATTGTCTGGCGATATTAATGAACAGCTGGTGGTAGAGTTCTACTCTAAATAATGCTAGCTCAATGAGGGACAGTTAAATGCAAAATAGCACAACCGAATTTTTGAAACCTCGTCAAATCGATGTAGATACCTTGTCTTCTACTCGAGCTAAGGTGTCTATGCAGCCATTTGAGCGTGGTTTTGGTCATACTTTAGGTAATGCTTTGCGTCGTATCTTACTGTCATCCATGAATGGCTTTGCCCCAACTGAAGTAGTTATTTCTGACGTATTGCACGAATACTCTACTATTGATGGTGTTCAGGAGGATGTTGTTGACGTTCTCTTGAACATTAAAGGTATCGTATTCAAGCTTCACGGTCGTAACCAAGTTCAGTTGACTTTGAAGAAAACAGGTGCCGGTGCAGTTGTAGCCGGTGATATTGATTTGCCACACGATGTGGAAATCATCAATCCTGAACATGTTATTTGCCACTTGGCTGACAATGGCCAAATCGACATGGAAATTAAAGTAGAGCAAGGTCGTGGTTATCAGTCTGTTTCAGGCCGTCGCGTATTGCGTGATGAGAACAAACAGATTGGTGCGATTCAGTTGGATGCGAGCTTTTCGCCCATCAGTCGTGTTAGCTTTGAAGTTGAACCTGCACGCGTAGAGCAACGCACGGATTTGGATAAATTGGTTTTGGATATTGAAACCAATGGTTCTATTGATCCAGAAGAAGCTGTACGTAGTGCCGCACGTATCTTAATTGACCAAATGTCTATTTTTGCAGATCTGCAAGGTACTCCGGTTGAAGAGGTTGAAGAAAAAGCACCTCCTATCGATCCTATCTTGCTGCGTCCTGTAGATGATTTGGAATTAACCGTACGTTCAGCTAATTGTCTGAAAGCTGAAGATATTTACTATATTGGCGATTTGATTCAACGTACTGAAACCGAGCTTCTCAAGACCCCTAATTTGGGTCGTAAATCTTTGAATGAGATCAAAGAAGTGTTGGCCTCTAAAGGTCTGACATTAGGTTCCAAATTAGAAGCTTGGCCGCCTGTAGGCTTAGAAAAGCCGTAAGTTTGAAGATTAAAGGATAATGACATGCGTCATCGTAATGGCAACCGCAAATTAAACCGTACTAGCAGCCACCGTGCTGCGATGCTGCGCAATATGGCGAATTCCTTGTTGACTCACGAAACCATCGTGACAACTTTGCCTAAAGCAAAAGAATTGCGCCGCGTAGTTGAGCCCTTGATTACCTTGGGTAAAAAACCTTCTTTGGCAAACCGTCGTTTGGCTTTTGACCGCACTCGCGATCGTGATGTTGTAGTTAAATTGTTTGACGAATTGGGTCCACGCTTTGCTGCTCGTAACGGCGGCTATATTCGTGTACTGAAATACGGTTTCCGTAAAGGCGACAATGCTCCTTTGGCATTGGTTGAATTGGTTGATAAAGCAGCTGATTCTGCTGAATAAGCAAATTAATATGAAAGCACTACCTGTTTAGGTGGTGCTTTTTTATTTGGATAGACCCTTTCTCATTTCGCAGTGCTACAATACTTCAACGGGAAACCCTTATTCTATAAGGGTTTCCCGTTTTATTTTGTCTAAAAAAGCAGCCTTAAAATAATAATAGTTGGTCGGAATTTACCCTTTTTTCTTGGATTTTCAGCTCTCCCAACAGCAGTTTCATGGTGGTATATTGCTTTTCTGTTACTTCCAAACAGCGGATTGAGCCTTCTTGCGGTAGGTTTGCACATAGCCTATTGTGGTGTTTTTGCAACGAATCTCGACCTTTGACAATACGGCTGTATACGGAAAGTTGGAGCATTTGGTATCCATCTTTTAAAGGAACTGGCGGAATTGATTGGCGGCTTTGCGCTTGGCCGCCGTGGTAACAGGTAGGTCGAAGAAGACGATAATCCTCATAAATTTAGCCTCACTCATATTGGTATTCTTTCAATGGCAAGATTTCGGGCAGTTTCAGCTGTTTAGCGTTTTTGTTAGTTACGCTGGCTTGAAATGAAGAAATCATTTTGTCGATGGCAGCCAAGGTGCTGAAATGTTGCCGTTCGATGCAGATTTGATAGTGAAGGATCTTGATAAGGTTTTGTTTGAGGTTGGGTGTCAGTTCAGTTTTCAGACGGCCTTGTTTATGCAAATGTATAACGACCAGGTCGGCCAATGGGCGTAAGGGTTCGAGAAAGTCATCGGCGAGGTTGAATGGATTTAGTTCGCTCCTATGAAACAAGCCTAATGCAGGCAACCAACCATATAAGGTCAGGGCGCGTGCTACTGCTGCACGGAGTACGGCGTAGGTGTAGTTCAATGCGGCATTGACGTACGGGTAAACTTTTCCCCAAAGAGGGCTTGGAAGTAGAGGGCGGCAGCTTGGGCTTCACGGTTTCCTGTATCGCCTGAACGGACTTCGACTGCCAAAGTGCGCAGCCGTTTGGTTGCAAGATCATTGCCTGTTTCGTCTGCGACAAATGCTTGATTTAGGATTTTTTGGCGGACGATATGTTGCCAGAGTTGCTTTTTTAAGGGTTCGCTTATATTCAGTTGCAGCTTGAGGATTTTAAGTTGGCGGTGATATTGGGCATAAGGCAGCCATTGTCCGTAGGGTAGGAATTGCTCATCACATGTCAGCAGGGTTGCACTATGATCGGCTAAGGCTGATAAGAGCGGGGCGGTAATTAGGGTTTCGCGGTTTTCGATGATGATAACGGCGATGTCTTCTAATGGTACGGTATGGGACTCGCCGTTTTGTTGAATCAGCAGTTGCCGGCGTTGTAAGGATAATTTACCGCCGTTTTGAATGAGCAGGCTGCGCCAAGTCATGTTTTTCCCCTTATTTTTTATAAAAAATCCCTGCTTCAGGCCGTCTGAAACAGGGATAGATTAATTTAACGGACAGGTGGGCGTTTTTTCAGACGGCATGGTCTGATTTCTTTGCCGAGTTCGTCGATTTGGTATTTTGGGAATGAAAGGGCGGTTTTGACACCGATTCGATATATGCCGTCTTCGTCGAATTTTTGCAGCAGAATCCGTTGTTTTTTACTGCGAGGAAAACGGCTGGTTTCAACACGCGCTTTAAATTCCTGCCATTCGCGGCTGTTGTCTTTGCCGTTGAAGTATTCGTAAGGGGTTTGATTACCTTTGTTTTGGTTTTCGCTGCCCAATACCAGCACTTTATTGTTGAAACTGTCGTCCCATGTGCGCGAGAACGGCAGGGCATGGTCGATTTCGATATAGCCTTTTTCGTTCAGACGGCCTAGGTTGATTTCTTTGCCCGAATACAGGCATTTGCCGTGTTGTTGCTCGTACAGGCGCAGTTTCAGAATATCTTTGGATTTGGGTTCGCCGACAAAATTGGGGAAATACTCTTGGAACTTAGCGGCGGCTTTTTCCCGGTCTTTACGGTTTTCTTCTTGGCGTTTTTCGATTTCTTTGCGGTCTTTAAACGATTTGCCTACTTCCCTTGCCGTTTCAATATGGATACGTGCAGGGGAGCCGTACCGGCGTACAACGGCATTTATGACTTTTCTGGCTTGAGATAAGGCGCGCAAGACGACGGGGTTGCGGATTTCGTCGGCGGGAATCGGCGGCAGATAAATCTTTTCTTCCGCATTTTTCTTGCCGTAATGGTCTCCGTAGATTTCGGCGCAGGCTTCATCGTAACGTTTGCCTTGCTCCATTAGAGGCACAATTCGGCGCAATGCTTTCAAGGAAATTTGGACGAACTTGTCGAAGCTGATGTGTTTTAACAGCGCTTCTAAAATTTCGGGCTGAACACGGTCTTTCAGACGGCCTGTAATGTCTTCATCGGTTTTGAACAGGGAGAATGCCGTGCCGATTTCGTCTTGTAATTCGGGAGAAAGGTTTAATGGGGATTTTTTGTCTTTCAATCCTTCTTTTTCCAGCGCACGGCTGATGGCATGGTAGGCCTTCATTTCCATCAATGTTGAGGCTTCGGCATTGTCTTTACCATAGCGCAAGCCTTTGAAAAAGGCGGTATCTTCTAAACCCAGCAGCTTACGGGCTTGTGCGTAAGTCAGTTTGGATTTTCTGTATGGCTCGTCCATAAGCGTGGCGCGTTCGGTAGTGGTCAATGGCCGCTCGCTGCCTTGCTCTAAAATACGCAGGTTGTTCAGCTTGGTCAGCCAGATGAAACGTCCGGCGGTGTAGGTGTTTTTAGCGGCTTTCGGCTCTGTCGGCTCAAAGGTGCAATACCCCAACATTTTTTGAACAGCATCGCCAGACAGGGCAGGGCGTTGCGCCATCAGCAGGGTTTCAATACCTTCTTTAAGGCCGTCTGAAACATGCGGATTGCCGAATTCTTTTTGTTTTTCAAACAGTAAATTCAGCTCTGCTTGTAAATCTTTGCGGTTGAACGTATGCGAATAATCGCCGCGTTGGTTGCGGATATGGCCGCTTTCTTTCTCAAATTTATTTAAAGCTAATTCGGCTGGTGTGCGGAAATTGCCTGTTTGTAAGGCATGGGCATTGTCGGCTACGCCTTTAAGCAAAGCGCCAAGCTCCTTATCGGCAGTTTCGCCCTCGTTTTTTCTTTGCGACAAATAGCCGCGATGTTTGATTAAATGCAACAAGACTGCCGACCACTCCAAAGGCGTCAGTTTGCGATCTAATGCGGCTGCGCGAAGTTGCCATGGTGTATTCGGTAAGGATTTAATCAAGCCGTTTTCATCAAAATCGGCGGCTTGTAATACGCCTTCGCGTTTCAATAGACGGCGGGCCCGAAGCAGACGGTGGGCGCGACGGCGGGTCAGGCGGCGAACACTGCGTGCCAAGCGTCTTGCCGCTGCGAGAGAGTCGCCTGTTTTCGGTACTTCTGCACGCTCAAATACGCGCACGCCCAAATCAATCAGGCGGATGGGGTTTTCTTCTTCGTTAATTTCTACCATCGCCCAGCCGACGGATGCAATGCCGATATCGAGACCGAGGATGTAGTTGATTGGATTGGGTTTGAATGCAGCCATCAGTTTCTCCGTAATGTGATGTTTGGTAAGTATAAATATATCCTAGGTAAGTATTACTATGCAAATGAAATGCTTGACTGGGTGCCGATTTGGAATTAGAATCCGTCCATATTGTTGCACTGCGAAATGAGAAACGTTGCTACAATAAGGCCGTCTGAAAAGATGTGCCGCAACGCTCTGCCCCTTAAGGCTTCTGCTTTAAGGGGCATCGTTTTATCTAGATGGCAGGGATTAAAAAGGCCGTCTGAAATTTCAGACGGCCTTTGGTATTACCAGATATCGGATTTGATTTTGCGTTTCAAGCCTGGGTGTTCAGAGAGTTTGAACTCTGGGTCTTTACCCATTTTCAGCTTGGCTGTGTAGTCTTTCAACAGCAGGAAGGCAAGTGGTGACAGGAGCAGGATGGCAACGAGGTTAATCCATGCCATGATGCCCATGGCCATGTCTGCCATATCCCATACCAAGGGTACGTTGGCAACTGCGCCGAAGTAGACCCATGCCAAAACCAGCATACGGAAAACGGCGGTAACCAGCCAATGGCTCTTGATGAATTGGACGTTGGACTCAGCATAGGCATAGTTGCCGATAACGGTTGAAAAGGCAAACATAAACAGGATGGCGGCAAGGAAGCCCGCGCCCCATTCGCCTACCTGGCTGACGATTGCCGCTTGGGTCAGCGCCGCACCACTCAGGTCGCCGTAAGGCTGTTGATAGGTCAAGACGATAAAGGCAGTGCATGAGCAGACGATGATGGTATCGACGAAAACGCCCAGCATTTGAATCATGCCTTGGGAGACGGGGTGTTTCACTTCGGCTGCGGCTGCGGCGTTCGGCGCAGAACCCATACCCGCCTCATTGGAATACAGGCCGCGTTTGATACCCTGCATCATGGTGGTCGAAATCAGACCGCCGAGGAAACCGCCTGCAGCCGAATCGAAGTTGAACGCGTTGGAGAAAATCTGATCGAACACATCAGGAATCAGGGAAATATTGGTAGCAATGATGAAGAGTGCTATGACGAGATATAAAACCGCCATCAGCGGAACGATAATTTCCGCGGCTTTAGATACGCGACGGATACCGCCGAAGATAATAGGGGCAGTCAGAATGACCAGGGCGACACCGACATAGTGTTGATCCCAGCCCCATGCCGCTTTGGTGGTATCGGCGATGGTATTGGTCTGTACGGCTTCAAATACAAAGCCGAAACAGAAAATCAGGCTCAGGGCGAACAAAACGCCCAGCCATTTTTGTCCCAGGCCTTGAGTTATGTAGTAGGCAGGACCGCCGCGGAAGTGGTGGTTGTCGTAGTCCCGGACTTTAAAGAGTTGGGCCAGTGAAGATTCGACAAACGCCGAACTCATGCCGATTAAGGCGGTTACCCACATCCAGAATACCGCGCCCGGCCCGCCGAGTTTGATGGCAATCGCCACGCCGGCGATGTTGCCCACGCCTACGCGGCTGGCCAAGCCGGTAACGAATGCTTGGAACGGTGTGATTCCGTGCGGATCATCACCTTGTTTGCGGCCGCCCAGCATTTCTTTGATACTGCGGCCGAAGAGGCGGAATTGTACAAAACCGGTGGTAACGGTGAAAAAGAGGCCTGCGCCTAAAAGCATATATACCAACCCCGACCACATTGGGTCGTTGATGGCGTTTACCCAGCCGTGAAGCTGTTCGAAAAATTGATCCATACAAACCTTTCAGAGTTTTTGCATTTTCAGACAGCCTGTGTGTGTGGGCTGTCCTGTAATTGGATGTATTCTAGCAGACTGTCAACAAACTGAAAAACGTTTACATATTCTTTTTTATATTATGCTTTTGATTATCATGGAATTTTATTATTATAATGTAAAGGAATTGTCGATTTTAATTTTTCCGTTTTACATATTTGAACAAAAAGGCCGTCTGAAAACAGAATCTTGTTTTCAGACGGCCTTGATTTTATTTCAATGTGTTATTCGGGACGCATTTGCGGGAACAGAATCACGTCGCGGATGGTTTGCGAATCGGTCAGCAACATTACCAAGCGGTCGATGCCGATGCCGCAGCCGCCGGTCGGCGGCAGGCCGAATTCCATGGCACGGATGTAGTCGGCATCGTAGTGCATGGCTTCGTCGTCGCCAGCGTCTTTTTGCGCCACTTGTGCCTTGAAGCGTTCGGCTTGATCTTCCGGATCGTTCAACTCGGAGTAGCCGTTTGCCAGTTCGCGGCCGACAACGAAAAGCTCGAAGCGTTCGGTCAAACCCGGTTTGCTGTCGGATGCGCGTGCCAATGGCGATACTTCGACAGGGTAGTCGATGATGAAAGTCGGGTTCCACAGTTTGCTTTCTGCACAACCTTCAAACAGGGCAAGTTGCAGGCTGCCGATGCCCGGAGACGGAGGCAGGCTTTCGCCGTGTTTGACGATTTCTTTTTTCAGCCATTCTTCATCGTTCAACTGCTCGTCGGTGTAGTGCGGATTGTATTTCTTGATGGCTTCGAGAATGGTCAGGCGTTCAAACGGGCTTTCCAAATCGACTTCTTTGCCGTTGTAGCTGATTTTTGCCGTGCCGTTTACCGCGCGGGAAGCGTTGCGGATGATGTCTTCCGCCATTTGCATCATGCGTTCGTAGTCGGAGAAGGCTTCGTAGAATTCGATCATGGTGAATTCAGGGTTGTGGCGTACGGACATGCCCTCGTTACGGAAGCTGCGGTTGATTTCAAACACGCGTTCCAAGCCGCCGACAACCAAGCGTTTCAGATACAGCTCGGGAGCGATGCGCAGATAGAGCGGAATGTCCAAGGCATTGTGGTGGGTAACGAACGGTTTTGCCGTCGCACCGCCCGGAATCGGGTGCATCATTGGGGTTTCAACTTCCAAATAATGCTCGTTGACCATGAAATTGCGCACGGATTGGATGATTTGGCTGCGTTTGATGAAGGTATTGCGTGATTCTTCGTTGGCAATCAAATCGACGTAGCGTTGACGGTATTTGGTTTCCTGATCGCTCAAACCTTTGTGTTTGTCCGGCAGAGGGCGCAGGGATTTGGATAGCAGGCGGATGTTGGACACGCGCACGGTCAATTCGCCGTGGTTGGTTTTGAACAAAGTACCTTCCGCGCCGACGATGTCGCCCAAGTCCCAGTGGTTGAAGTCGTCCAAAACTTCTTGGCTCACACCTTTGTTGTTCAGATAAAGCTGGATTTGACCGGTAACGTCTTGAATGGTGGCGAAGCTGGCTTTGCCCATTTGACGTTTGAGCATCATGCGGCCGGCTACTTTGACGGGAATGCCTTGCGGGTCGAGTTCTTCTTTGCTGATTTCACCGTATTGGGTATGCAGGTCGGCGGCGAAGCTGTCGCGTTTGAAATCGTTAGGGTAGGCGTTGCGTTCTTTGCGGATGTTGTGCAGTTTCTCGCGGCGCAGGGCGATGATTTGGTTTTCGTCCAACTGCGGCTCGATTTGAGGATTGTTTTGTTCGCTCATGGTGTTTTCCGGAAAAATAAGTCAGGCTGCCGGAGTGTTCAGACGGCCTGAATAAAGTGAAAAATTGGCTCTATTTTACGCGATGTCGGTATTTTTTTCTATAAAGCCAGAAAGGCCGTCTGAAACCTGAAAAATCGGTTTCAGACGGCCTTTTGTTTTATGAAGGGCAGTATCGGCAGTTAGATATCGGTTTCTAAATAAACAACTTGGGTTTGCAGATATTCTTCCAAGCCGTGTTTGCCGTCGGCGCCGCCGATACCTGATTTTTTCCAACCGGCATGGAAGCCCTGCATGGCTTCAAAGTTTTCGCGGTTGATGTAGGTTTCGCCGAAACGCAGACGGCGGGTTACATAAAACGCTTCATTCAGATTGGTGGTATAGACGGAGCTGGTCAGGCCGAATTCGCTGTCGTTTGCCAAAGCAATGACTTGATCGAGCGTGTCGAAAGTGGCAACAGGCAGGACGGGGCCGAAGGTTTCTTCCTTCATGATGTCCATGCTGTTGTCGGTATTGGTCAGCAGGGTAGGTTCGAAGAAGTAGCCTTTGCCGTCGGCACGTTTGCCGCCGCAAACCAAAGTTGCGCCTTGTCGAACTGCACGTTCGACTTTCTCGGCAACGGCTTTGACGGCGCGCTCTTCAATCAATGGGCCCATTTCCAGTGCGCCAGGTTCGGCCTTAGCTGGATTGCCGTAGCGCACGCCTTTCATGGCGGCGGTCATTTTTTCAATAAATGCGTCTTTCAGGCTGTTGTGGACATACACGCGTTCGGCGCAGTTACAGATTTGACCAGTATTGCCCACGCGTGAAGCCAAGATGGATTTGACGGCCAGATCCAGGTCGGCATCTTTCAAAACGATGGCAGGGGCTTTGCCGCCCAGTTCCAGTGAGACTTTGGTAATGTTGGCGGCGGCGGCTTCCATCACTTGGCGGCCGGCATCGACAGAACCGGTCAGGCTGACCATGTCGACTTGCGGATGTGATGCCAAGGCATTGCCGATTTCTGCGCCCGGACCGTTGACGACGTTGAATACACCGGCCGGTAAGCCTGAAGCATGAACGATTTCAGCAAAGATGTGGCAGTTAATCGGGGTAACGCTGCTTGGTTTGACGACGATGGTATTGCCGGTTACCAAAGCCGGGCCCATTTTGCGGGCGATCAGGAAGAATGGGAAGTTCCACGGCAAAATGCCGGCGATCACACCTAAAGGACGTTTGAACAATAAAATATTTTCACGCGGGCGGTCGCTCTGGATGATTTCACCTTCATAACGGCGCGCCCATTCGGCTTGGTAGTCGAGATAATCGGCAGTGAACATAACTTCTATGCGTGCCAAATCTTTGGTTTTGCCGCCTTCGGCGACAATGGTGTCGGTCAGCTCGTCGGCACGTTCGCGGATGCCTTGGGCAATTTTGCGCAGGTATGCGCCGCGCTCAACGGCAGGCAAACGCTCCCATGTAGTTTGCGCATCTCTGGCCGCGGCAACGGCACGATCAACATCGGCTTTTCCACCTTTAGGCTCACGCGCGATGACTTCTTCGGTTGCCGGATTCAATACATCACGCCATGTACCGTTAAAGTCGGTTTCAAAGCGGCCGTTGATATACATAGACAGTTGTTTCATCAAACCTTCTCCTGTTGTTGTAGTTGGATGTAGTTTTAGTCTATGCCTAAATTGTCTGGCATACAAGAGGATTTGGCATGGGTTGATGGTAGGTATTTGGAAGTTTTTAGAAAAAGATGTTGGGTGGGGGAGTTGGGTTTGATTGATTCAAGAGGTTGGTGCTGGTGTGATGCCTTGAGTTGCATCCATAACAGCATTGTGACAAAGCTCGGATATTGCTTGATTTTGATGATGAGAAAGGTATCAAGTGAAGAAAGGCTTGATGGAGAATATAAAAAAAACCTGCTTTTTTCAAAGCAGGTTTTCATATTTGGTGGGTCGTGAGCGATTCGAACGCTCGACCAACGGATTAAAAGTCCGCTGCTCTACCGACTGAGCTAACGACCCGATAAGCTGTGCATTATAGGGAGATTGTTTCTTTTCGTCAACTGTTTTTTTGAAATTTTTTTCAAAAAACGTAAACCAGCTGTTATTTGGCGTTAATTCTCCCTTTTTCGAGTATTAATTATGTTATGATTCTCTAATCTGTCAGTTCTGATGGATATTTTTTAGACCAAAGGATATACAACATGAAAAAATTATTGATTGCTGCGATGATGGTGGCTGGTTTGGCTGCTTGTTCTCAAGAGGCGAAACAGGAAACTCAAGAAGCGGCTTCTGCCGTTGCTTCTGATGTGAACGCTGCTGCCGAACACGCGGCTTCTGCTGTCGATGCTGCTTCTTCCGAAGCTAAAGGTGCAGCTGAGCAAGCTGTTTCTGATGTTAAAGACGCTGCTGCAGATGCTAAAGCAACTGCAGATAAAGCAGTTTCTGACGCAAAAGATGCTGCCGGTAAAGCGGTTGAAGAAGCTAAAGATGCAGTTTCTGATGCTAAAGATGCTGCCAAAGACGCAGCTAAAGACGCTATGGGTAAAGCAGCCGATGCGACTCAAGAAGCTGCCGACAAATTGAAAGACGCTGCTAAATAAGCTGGTGTTTGATATTTGAAAAGGCCGTCTGAAATGTTCAGACGGCCTTTTTATATCGGCAGATTATTTCTTCTCTTGCTGACGCGTGTACACCAAAGAAGTCAGGATGGACGCGCCCAGTGCGCCGAAGACGACGGACAGGGAAATTGAGATCGGGATATGTACCCAGTGCATAATCAGCATCTTGATACCGATAAAGCTCAACACGAAAGCCAAGCCGTATTTGAGGAAAATAAAGCGTTCGGCAAAGTCTGCCAGTAAAAAGTACATGGCACGCAGGCCCAAGATGGCAAAAATGTTGGAAGTGAGGACGATGAAAGGGTCGGTGGTTACGGCAAAAATAGCGGGGATGCTGTCCACGGCGAAGATGACGTCGCTCAATTCGATCATAATCAATACCAGCAAAAGCGGTGTAGCGATGCGTTTGCCGTTCTCGATGGTAAAGAATTTTTCACCGTCAAACTGTTGGCTGGTCGGGATGACTTTTTTGAGTAGGGTCAGGATTTTGTTTTGGGAAAGGTCTTCCTCTTCGTCCGATTCGGGTTTCATCATGTGGATGCCGGTATAGAGCAGGAATGCGCCGAAAAGGTAGAGAATCCATTCGAATTGCTGTACCAGTGCCGCGCCGATGAAAATCATGATGGCGCGCAGGACGATGGCGCCGAATACGCCATAGAGCAAGACGCGGTGTTGGAATTTGGGTTCGACTTTGAAGTAGCCGAAAATCATCAGGAAAACGAAGATGTTATCAACGGCAAGGGATTTTTCAAGCACATAGCCGGTGAAGAATTCGAGGACTTTTTCTTTGGCGACAATGGCCCCGTAAGTTGGGTTGCCCGCCAGTTCAAAATAGAGCCAGCCTGCAAACGTGCAGGATACGGCCACCCAAATGCCGCTCCAGGCGAGGGCTTCTTTGATGCTGACTTTGTGGGCACCGTTTTTTTTCAGCGATACCATATCGATGGCGATCATGATTAAGACGGCAATAAAGAAGATGCCGTAAAACATCGGCGAGCCGACGGACGGGTATTGGGTCATAAACAATCCTTGTGTGTGGGATATGGGTAAGGTTTACCAAGACAGGTAGAACATCGCCTTGGCAAAAAAGACGATAAACAGCATATGGCTGAATACGACGGCGTGTATGTATTTCGACCAGCCGACGGTGAGGGTGTGCCGTGCCATTTTGACGACGGCGATGGCAAAATGTACCAAAACGCTTATTGCCAACAGGATTTTGATGCTCAGCATGATGCCGAAAGAGCTGTCGAATGGGTGGTGCAGTATCGGTAGGTAGCGGTTGTACACCATCACGATGCCGCTGATGAACAAGGTAATGACGACAGGCGGCATTACGCGGACGGCACGATAGGACATGGCACGTTCGACTTCGCGGCGCGATTCGCGCGAAACGCGGCCGGTGTGCAAAACGGAGAGAACCAGCATTTCGAAAAATACGCCGCCGACAAAGGCAATCGCGCAATAAACGTGGATGATGTGTGCCAGTGCGTAGATACTCATGACGGGTGTTTCCGGTAATTCAGACAAGTCGTCATTGTATCACTACCGAATGCGGTTGATGTATGCGCAATTTTATGCCAAATATATTAAATTTTATAAATATTCTATTGGAATTTCCGTTTGTTTTTGAAGTTAACCGTTCATCAAAAGCGTTATCTTAGTTTAATCTGTCTTTACTTATCAGAAAATATATTAATGAAAGGTTGTGCCATACTGCTCCATATACAGCTTAACCCCTGATGGAGAATCAAACCATGAAGAAAACTTTTGCAAAAACTGTGACCTTGATCATGCTGGCCGCTTCTTTGGGTGCATGTGCCAATATGACTCAAACCCAACGCAACACTGCTGCTGGTGCGGTATTGGGTGGTGTGGCAGGTAACTTGATTGGTGGCGATACCGGCTCTACCTTGGGTGGTGCGGCTTTGGGTGGTGTTATCGGCAGTCAGGTTCATACCCGCTACTAATCCTTTATTCGGTTAAAAATAAAAAGGCCGTCTGAACATTCAGACGGCCTTTTATTTTGCGGTTTATTCGTTGACGAAGGTTACGCCGGTCAGTTGCGATTGCAAAATGGCAGTGCGCAAAGCAGTCAGTGCTTTCGGACGGACAAAGTTGCGGCGATAGGCTAAAACGACACGGCGGTGCGGTGCATTGCCTTCAAACGGGATAATGCTGAAAAGCATGTGGTCGTTTTCGGTCAATGCGGTAGCCGGCATGACGCTGATAGCCAAACCGCTGGCAACCATGTGGCGGATGGTGTTGATGGAGCTGCCTTGCAGGGTATTGGTCAAACCTTGGATTTTCTGTTTGGAAGCCAATTCGGAACAGCTCGCCAACACTTGGTCGCGCATACAGTTGCCTTCGGACAGCAGCAACACTTGTTCTTCGCCCAAAAGCTGAGGCGTAACGGCATCGAGTTCTTCAAAGTGATGTCCTTTGGGAACAATGACGAAGAAAGGTTCGTCATACAGAGGCTCGGTTACGATGCCCGGCTCTTGGAACGGTTCGGCAACGACGATTGCATCGACATCGCCACGTTTGAGCGACTCGGTCAGGATGTGGGTATAGTTCTCTTCCAGCATCAGCGGCATTTTCGGTGCGGTTTCACGCAGCGCGGTAATGAGCTTGGGCAGAAGGTAGGGGGCAACGGTAAAAATCAGGCCGAGTTTGAACGCACCTTCCAATTCGTTTTGCTCTTCATTGGCAAGGTGCTTGATGAGTTCGGCTTCTTCCAAAACCCGTCGGGCTTGGGCGACAATGCGCTCGCCCGCTTCGGTTGTGATGATGTCGTTGCTGCTACGGTCGAACAGGGATACCGACAGCTCTTCCTCCAGCTTTTTGATGGCGATGGAGAGGGTGGGCTGGCTGACAAAGCAGCGTCGTGCGGCACGTCCGAAGTGACGTTCTTGTGCGACGGCTACGATGTAACGCAATTCGGTCAAGGTCATGTGTTAAGCCTTTTTTTGTTCCGGCAGGGTGATGTTCAGCTCAAGAACGTCCAAGCCGTCTTGTTTCTCTTGGGAGATGCGGATGTCGTCCAATGATACGTTGACGTATTTGGACAGGACCTCCAACAACTCTTTACGCAGGGTCGGCAGATAGTCCGGAGCTTGGCCTTCTTGTGCGCGTTCTTGCGCGATGATGATTTGCAGGCGGTCGCGCGCGACTGTGGCGGTTTTCGGCTTTCTGCCGAACAGCATATCGAGCAGTGACATGTATTAACCTCCGAACAGTCGTTTTAAGAAGCTTTTCTTCTCAGCTTCGAGGAAACGCATTTCGCGGTTTTCACCCAAGAGGCGGGCGATAACGTCCTTGTAGGCTTCTGCTGCTGCGGCATTGTCTTGGTGGATGACAGGTTCGCCGGCGTTGGAAGCTTGCAGGACGTTTTGTGATTCAGGAATCACACCGATCAACGGAATACGCAAGATATCGCAGATGTCTTGTACAGACAGCATTTCGCCTTTAGCCACGCGCTCAGGGGAGTAGCGGGTAATCAGCAAGTGCTCTTTAACAGTACCGCCTTGTTCGGCTTTGCGGGATTTGCTTTGCAAAATGCCCAAGATACGGTCGGAGTCGCGGACGCTGGATACTTCCGGATTGGTGGTAATGATGGCTTCGTCGGCAAAGTAGAGTGCCATCAGTGCACCTTGTTCGATACCGGCAGGGGAATCGCAGATAATGAATTCGAAGCCCATTTTTTCGCTGGCCAGCTCTTTCATCACGTTGTCCACGCCTTCGCGGGTCAGTGCGTCTTTATCGCGGGTTTGCGAAGCGGGCAGGATGTAGAGGTTTTCGCAGTTTTTGTCTTTAATCAGGGCTTGGTTGAGTGTGGCTTCGCCTTGGATGACGTTGATGAGGTCATACACGACGCGGCGTTCGCAACCCATAATCAGGTCGAGGTTGCGCAAACCGACGTCGAAGTCGATTACGGCGGTTTTGTGGCCGCGCAGGGCCAGGCCGGTTGCGATGCTGGCGCTGGTAGTGGTCTTGCCTACGCCGCCTTTACCTGAAGTTACTACGATGATTTTGGACACGATATTTCCTTTTTAAGTACTGATGTTTATTCGGCGTCGATTGCGCTGATAACCAGTCGGTTGTCTTGCAATGATACTTGTACGGGTTTTTTGTGCAGATGCTCGGGCAGGTCTTGCTCGAAGTTGCGGTAGATGCCGGCAACGGAGACTAATTCGGCCTGCATGGAATGAATAAAGATGCGCGCGTTGGTGTTGCCTTTTGCACCGGCCAACGCTCTGCCGCGCATGGGGGCGTAAATATGGATGTTGCCGTCGGCGATAAGCTCCGCACCTTGGCTGACGATGCCGGTAACGATGAGGTCGCCGTTTTCAGCGTAAACCTGCTGGCCGGTACGTACGGGCGTGCTGACCAATACGGTCGGATTATTGATAACGGTGGCTTGTACGTCTTGCGGCTGCGGTGCTTGGCGCGGGGTAGGCGCTGCCTGTGTGTCGGCTGCTTGGGTGGAGTTGCCTTGTTTGAATACCAAGTGGTAACGCGCCGCCGCCGCTGCCCATGTGTCGCTGGTGTGGTGCAGCCCTAAAATTTGCATGCCGTAACGGGCAAACAGGGAAATCATGCCGCCCAAATCGATGGATTCGGGATGGTCGAAATCTTGTACGTCTAAAATGAAGGGAACGAATTCGTCTTGGGATTGGCCTGCCAGTTGGCGCAGGAATTCTTCCAATTCGGTTAGATCTGCGGTGTGCAGATGGATGGATAAGACGTCCAAACGTGACGTTTTTATGTCGAATGCGGGTTTCATTGTAATGAAATAATAAAATTTTTTAATGACGTAAGTTTACCGTGTAAATCTTGGCTATTCAATCTGTTTGGCCGTCTGAAACCAAAATATTTTGTTTGAACGTTTTTTAGCTGTATTTAGTGTGGTTTTTTGGTGTGAACGTAGGTTTCAGACGGCCTTGGGAAAGGGATAGCCGTGTGTGTCGATGTCGTCGGCGGCGGCCCACGGCGTGTGGATGAGGGTGGACGGCAGGTGCGCCAATTCGGGGAGGTAACTGCGGATGTAGCTGCCGTCGGGGTCGATTTGGTGCGAACGGTGGGCATAGCGGACGGTGGCCGTGTCTTGGGCGGCAAGGTGCCAGTTGGCTTGGTTGAGCGCAGGGTCGGTGCCAGTTTGGACGGAGGCTGTCCACGCGATGCCTTGGTTGGGGTCGAAGTTGAGGGCATGGCAGAAATAGTGGGCGCACAGCTGCTGGAGAACGGGGTGTAAGTGGCCGGTGGCTTCGAGGCCGCGGATGGAGGCGTCGATGATGGGCACGCCGGTTTGGCCGTGTCGCCAGTATTCGCGTACCGGGGCGGCATCGGTTGTTTCGGGCAGGCGGCGGTGGTAGGCGAGCTGGTAGCAGTAGTCGCGGAAAATGAGCTTGTCCAGCCACTCGAAATGTCGGTTTGCCAAGCTTTCGGCAGCCAGCAGGCGCGGGGAAATGCAGCCTGCGGACAGGTAGGCATTGAGGAGGCTGGTGTTTTTTCGTGCCGGAAAATTTTGGGTAATCGGGTAGTGAACCAAATTCTGTTTGAACGCGTGCCATTGCGTTAAGGCTGCGGTTTCGCCGCTCTGCTGATAGGCAGGCAATACTGCGCCGGTATGGGCTGGAAACAGTGGAACGTTTTGTCCGATTTGAACAGGCAATTTGGTTTCAGACGGCCTTTGTCCTGAATAAGCCTGCAACCATGCTTGTTTATAGGCGGCAAAATCGGTGTAGGGCAGGCCGTTGGCATCCATGAGGGGGGATTTGGCCAAAATGCCGCGGTCGTTGGCGTGTTGCAGGGCAATGCCTGCTTGGTCGAAATTGTGCCAGAGGTGGTTGTCTTGGCGGATTTCGGCTTCGGTGTAGGCTTCGTCTGTGATGACGGTATGGGCATTAAGCGCAGCAGCCAAGGGGAGGAGGTCTTCGTCGGAAGCGACGACATATAAGGGAATATGGTGTGCCGCCAGACGGGTATGCAGTTCTTGTGCGGCTTGATAATGGAACAGGCTTTGACGCGGATTGTGGTTTTCAGACGGTCTTTGGCTGACCCAGACGCAGGTGATGGGCAAACCGCTTGCAACGGCGGCATTAAGCGCGGCATTGTCATGCAGGCGGAGGTTGCGGCGGAACCAGACAAGGACGTGAGCAGATTTCATGAGCATGTTCCGACGAAAAAGGGGAAACCATTTTATCAGAATCGGCCTCATGTATCAGGCCGTCTGAAAAATCTTTTGGTTTGATTTCGCTATATAATTTTGGTTTTAGCAATGAGGCGGCAACCATGACCGAGCAAACCGTTTTGGCACTCATTACCTGCCAAACTTATCCCGAACCATCGGACAACCTGAAAACATTGGCGGCATGCTTGGAAAGCATGGGCGTGAAAACCGTATTTGATGCGTGGCAAAACCATCCGTCTGCGACGTTTTTACTGCCTTTGTGCGCATGGGATTATGCCGCCGAACCCGAAGCCTTCCGCCAATGGCTGGAACATGCCGGGCAGGCGGGGCAGCGTTTTATCAATCCGCCCGAATTGATGGCTTGGAATATGGAAAAGACTTATTTATGCGATTTGGCGGCGCGCGGAGCGCAAGTGATTCCCAGTGTGTTCGTTCCGCCGCAAAAAGCCGAATTGGCCGACATCCTGAACCAACAGGGCTGGACGGAAGCGGTCATCAAGCCGGCATTTGGGCAGAGCGGCAAAGGCGTGGTTAAAGTTTGTGCGGAGGCATTGGACGTGAACATGGCGGATTATCCGCAAGGTATGATTGTTCAACCATATATCCGCGAAATCGAAACAGCAGGCGAAACATCGCTGGTGTTTTTCAACGGCGCATTCAGCCATGCCGTGCGCCGTCAGCCGCCGCAAGGCGAATGGCGCGCCAACTCGGCCTATGGTGTGTCGGTGTTCGGTATTGAGCCACCCGAGTTTGCCATCAGTGCCGCACAAGATGTACTGGCCGCTTTGCCGCAAATGCCGGTTTACGCCCGAGTGGATGGTACATTGGTCGGTGACACCTTCCTGCTCAATGAGTTGGAACTCATCGAGCCAGCCCTGTATTTGCACACCAGCGAAGGCGCAACGGAACGCTTTGCCCGAGTGCTGGCGCAGTTGCTTGGGCAACATTCATCAACCTGATTTTATCAATATAATTAACAAACCTCAGGCCGTCTGAAAACCATCTTTCAGACGGCCTGAAGCTTTTTAAAACAAGATTTGCATGTTTGTATTTTTCAATAATGTGCCATTTGTCGATTGTGTCATTTTAATTGTTGCAGTCTTAATTGATGGTTGATTAACTTTCATTTGGCATTTTATCTCGGCCGCAGCCTTTATTTTTAGCGGATTGTAAACAATCTGATCGGTCTAAATAGATATCTTTTTAGGGTAAAACCTCAAAAATCTTTTTAAAAAGAAAGATATTGTCTTATTGAATATTCTGTGCTGAAATTACATGACACTACAAAAAGTAGTGCATAAAAAATAAAACAGACAAAGGAGAAAGCCATGCAATTGTTTTTAGACAATCTCAAAGCCTTTTTCGAAACCATCAGCGGCTGGGTCTGGGGACCTATTATGTTGATGCTGCTGGTCGGTACGGGCATTTTGCTGACCGTTTTGCTGAAAGGCTTGCAGTTCACCATGTTGGGTTATGCGCTGAAACAGGCGTTTATGCCGTCAAAGAAGCATGAAGACGGCGAAGACCACGAAGGCGATATTTCCCATTTTGCGGCGTTGATGACCGCGCTGTCTGCCACCATCGGTACGGGTAACATTGCCGGTGTGGCGACTGCGGTGGTAACCGGCGGTCCGGGCGCAGTATTTTGGATGTGGATGACCGCCATTTTCGGTATGGCCACCAAATACGGCGAGGGCGTGTTGGCGGTGAAATACCGCGTCACCAATTCCAAAGGCGAAATGTCCGGCGGCCCGATGTATTACATCGAAAAAGGCTTGGGCAAAAACTGGAAATGGATGGCCGTCGCGTTTGCGCTGTTCGGCACATTCGCTTCCTTCGGTATCGGCAGCTCGGTGCAGTCCAACTCGGTTGCGCAGGCAGTGCAAACCAGCTTCGGCGTCGAACCTGCCTACACCGGTGTGATATTGACTGTATTAACGGCCATCGTGCTTTTGGGCGGCATTAAGGGCATCGCCAAAGCCGCGTCCTTTATCGTGCCTGCCATGGCAGTGTTTTATGTAGTAGGCGGTATTGCCATTATCGCGATTAATTCCGATGTGCTGATGCCTGCCGTCAAACTGATTTTCTCCGATGCGTTTAGTGCGCAAGCCGTGGCCGGCGGCGCTATCGGTACGGTCATCCGCTACGGCGTGGCACGCGGAGTGTTCTCCAATGAGGCGGGTATGGGTTCTGCGCCGATTGCCGCCGCCGCCGCGAAAACCGACCACCCCGTCCGTCAGGCTTTGGTTTCCATGACCGGTACTTTTTTGGACACCATCGTTGTCTGCTCGATTACCGGTATCGTGTTGGTCATGGGTCTGCTCGGCGCAGGCGGCGAGTTTGTGAAACCTGAATTGAGCGGCGCGGCGCTGACAACCGTTACTTTCCAAAAAATGCTGCCCGGCATCGGCGGCTGGATTGTCACCATCGGCCTGATTTTCTTTGCCTACTCAACCATTCTCGGCTGGTGTTATTACGGCGAGAAATGCGCGGTTTACGTCTTCGGCGAGAAGTTTGCCGGTTTGTACCGCGTGGGTTACGTCTCTTCCGTCATGCTGGGTACCGTATTGAGCCTTGATTTGGTGTGGCTGGCTTCGGACACATTTAACGGCTTGATGGCATTGCCCAACCTGATTGCGCTTCTGTTGATGGCGAAAGTCATCGTCAATGAAACGCGCGACTTCAAACAAAAAATCAAAAACGGCGAATTGCCGCATTAATATCCAAGGCCGTCTGAATATGAACATTCAGACGGCCCGATGTATATTAAGTTTGTTTTGAAAAAAGTCAGAGGAGGAGAAAAATGAAAGTGCTTGTTTTAGGTGCTGGTGTTGCCGGCGTATCTTCCGCGTGGTATCTGGCAGAGGCAGGACATGAAGTAACGGTCATCGACCGCGCCGAGGGCGTGGCGATGGAAACCAGTTTTGCCAATGCCGGCCAGCTTTCCTACGGCTATACCACGCCTTGGGCTGCACCCGGTATCCCGACCAAAGCGCTGAAATGGCTGTTTAAAAGCCATCCGCCTTTGCTGTTTCGCCCTGACGGCAGCCTGTATCAAATCGAATGGCTGTGGCAAATGCTGCAAAACTGCACGGCAGCGCGCTATCAAATCAATAAAGAGCGCATGGTCAGGATTTCCGAATACAGCCGTGAAATGTTCCGCCGTTTTGAAGCGCAAACCGGCATGAATTTTGAAGGGCGCAAAAAAGGGACGTTGCAGATTTTCCGCCAAGCCAAAGAAGTCGAAGCGGCAGAACAAGACATTGCCGTTTTGGAACGCTACGGCGTACCGTACCGCCGTCTGAAACCCGAAGAATGCGCAGAGTTTGAGCCTGCGCTGGCGCGCGTTACCACCAAAATTGCCGGCGGCCTGCACCTACCTGCGGACGCGACCGGCGACTGCCACCTCTTCACTGAAAACCTATACAAATTGTGTCAAGAAAAGGGCATACAGTTCCACTTCAACCAAACCATCAGCCGCATCGACCACAATGGGCTGCGCATCAAAGCCGTTGAAACCGAAACAGGGCGGTTTGAAGCAGATGCCGTTGTCTGCGCGCTCGGCTGCTTTAGCAGGACTGTGTTGGCGCAGTTGGATCTCAATCTGCCGATTTATCCCGTCAAAGGCTATTCCTTGACCCTGCCGGTCACCAATTCAGACGGCGCGCCGGTGTCCACCGTTTTAGATGAGAGCTACAAAGTCGCCATCACGCGCTTTGACAACAGAATCCGCGTCGGCGGCATGGCGGAATTGTCGGGCTACGAAATCAAACTGCCCGAAAAACGCCGCGAAACCTTGGCTTTGGTCGTCAACGACTTGTTCCCAGAAGGCGGCGATTTGAGTCAGGCATTGTTCTGGAGCGGCCTCAGACCGATGACGCCCGACAGCACACCGTTAATCGGGCGCACCCGCTTTGATAATCTCTTCCTGAATACCGGCCACGGCACTTTAGGCTGGACCATGTCGCTGGGTTCGGCAAAATTAACCGCCGATATCGTGAGCGGCAAAGATACCGAAATCCGAAGCGACGATTTGAGCCTGTCACGCTATCAGGCTTAAGCTGAAAAGCGATAAGGTTTAGCGGCATTTCAAATTTAAAGGCCGTCTGAAAATTATTTTTCAGACGGCCTTTTGTTTCAAAATCCGGGTATTTAATCAATAAAATAAATAATAACTATTATCATGCGCATTAAAAAGTGTTAGTCTGAACCTGTCCCAGCTTTTAGCGCAGGTTTTCTCATGCCCGATTTTTCGATGTCCAATTTGGCCGTTGCCTTTTCCATCACGTTGGCTGCCGGTTTGTTTACCGTATTAGGCAGCGGCTTGGTGATGTTTTCCAAAACGCCCAATCCGCGTGTGTTGTCGTTTGGTTTGGCATTTGCCGGCGGTGCGATGGTGTATGTTTCCCTGACGGAAATTTTCAGTAAATCCAGTGAGGCGTTCGCTGAAATTTATGATAAAGACCACGCGTTTGCGGCGGCGACCATGGCATTTTTGGCTGGGATGGGCGGCATCGCGCTGATTGACCGCCTGGTGCCGAACCCGCATGAAACCTTGGACGCGCAAGACCCATCGTTTCAAGAAAGCAAACGCCGCCATATTGCGCGAGTCGGCATGATGGCGGCGTTTGCGATTACGGCGCACAATTTCCCCGAAGGCTTGGCGACATTTTTTGCCACCTTGGAAAATCCGGCGGTCGGGATGCCTTTGGCCTTGGCGATTGCCATCCATAATATTCCGGAGGGCATTTCCATTGCCGCGCCGGTTTATTTTGCCACCCGAAGCCGTAAGAAAACGGTATGGGCGTGCCTGCTATCCGGCTTGGCCGAGCCTTTGGGTGCGGCTTTGGGCTATTTGATTTTACAGCCGTTTTTGTCGCCTGCCGTGTTTGGTTCGGTGTTCGGCGTGATAGCCGGCGTGATGGTGTTTTTGGCGTTGGACGAGCTGCTGCCGGCCGCCAAACGTTATTCAGACGGCCACGAAACCGTTTACGGCCTGACAACGGGCATGGCGGTGATTGCCGTCAGCCTGGTATTGTTCCATTTTTAAAACCCGTATGCCAAAGGCCGTCTGAAATGATTCAGACGGCCTTTTTGCGTTATAATCCGCACATCAAAAATAACCTTAATTTCACAAAGTTCCATCATGTTAGACAAATACAATCCAGCCGAAATCGAATCCAAACATTATCAAAACTGGGAAGAGCAAGGCTATTTCCAGCCTGATATGGATTTGACGAAACCGTCTTTCTCCATCCAACTGCCGCCGCCCAATGTAACCGGCACGCTGCACATGGGCCATGCCTTCAACCAAACCATCATGGACGGTCTGACCCGCTACTACCGTATGAAAGGCTGTAACACCGCCTGGATTCCCGGCACCGACCACGCGGGCATCGCCACGCAAATCGTGGTCGAGCGTCAGCTTGCCGCGCAAAACGTGTCCCGTCATGACTTGGGTCGCAAAAAATTCTTGGAAAAAGTGTGGGAATGGAAAGAAGTTTCCGGCGGTACGATTACCCAGCAAATGCGCCGCGTGGGCTGCTCTGCCGACTGGACGCGCGAATATTTCACGATGGACGACGTGCGTGCCGAAACCGTGACCGAAGTGTTTGTGCGCCTGTATGAACAGGGCTTGATTTACCGCGGCAAACGCTTGGTGAACTGGGATCCCGTGCTTGGCACGGCGGTATCGGATTTGGAAGTGGAAAGCGTGGAAGAACAAGGCTCTATGTGGCACATCCGCTATCCGCTGGCGGACAATCCCGCCGAAGCCGTTATCGTGGCGACCACCCGCCCCGAAACGCTGCTGGGCGACGTTGCCGTTGCCGTCAATCCCGAAGACGAACGTTATACCCACTTAATCGGCAAAGAATTAATCCTGCCGCTGACCGGCCGCACCATCCCCGTGATTGCCGACGAATACGTTGAAAAAGATTTCGGCACAGGCTGCGTGAAAATTACGCCTGCGCACGACTTCAACGACTACGAAGTCGGCAAACGCCACGACACGCGTTTGGTTAATGTGTTCGATTTGGAAGCCAAAGTGCTGGCAAACGCCGAAGTGTTTAACTTCAAAGGCGAAGCGCAACCAGGCTTTGCCCTGCCTGAAAAATACGCAGGCTTGGACCGCTTTGTCGCGCGCAAACAAATGGTTGCCGATTTGCAGGAACAAGGCTTCTTGGTCGAAATCAAACCGCACACGCTGATGACGCCGAAAGGCGACCGTACAGGTTCGGTCATTGAGCCGATGCTGACCAGCCAATGGTTTGTCGCCATGTCCGCCACGCCAAACGGCGGCGAGCCTGACAGCGAATTCAAAGGCTTGAGCCTCGCCGACAAAGCCAAAAAAGCCGTCGACAGCGGCGCGGTACGCTTTATCCCTGAAAACTGGGTCAATACCTACAACCAATGGATGAACAACATCCAAGACTGGTGTATTTCACGCCAACTGTGGTGGGGTCATCAAATCCCTGCGTGGTATGACAACGAAGGCAATGTGTACGTTGCCCGCAATCAGGAAGAAGCCGAAAAACAAGCCGGCAAAACCGGTTTGACCCGTGAAGAAGACGTATTGGATACATGGTTCTCCTCCGCGCTTGTGCCGTTCTCCACACTCGGCTGGCCGTCTGAAACCGACGAACTCAAAGCCTTCCTGCCGTCCAATGTCTTGGTTACCGGCTACGAAATCATCTTCTTCTGGGTGGCGCGCATGATTATGATGACCACCCACTTCACCGGCAAAGTGCCGTTTAAAGACGTGTACATCCACGGCATCGTACGCGACCACGAAGGCAAAAAAATGTCCAAATCCGAAGGCAACGTCATCGACCCTGTGGATTTGATCGACGGCATCGACTTGGACAAGCTGCTGGTAAAACGTACCACCGGCCTGCGCAAACCCGAAACCGCGCCGAAAGTGGAAGAAGCCACGAAAAAACTTTTCCTCGAAGGCATTCCGAGCATGGGCGCGGACGCATTGCGCTTCACCATGGCGAGCTACGCCAGCCTCGGCCGCAGCGTCAACTTCGACTTCAAACGCGCCGAAGGCTACCGCAACTTCTGCAATAAATTGTGGAACGCCACCAACTTCGTGTTGATGAACACCGAAGACAAAGACTGCGGCCAAGACGAAATGCAGCCGTTGGCGTTTACCTTTGCCGACCAATGGATTATCGGCAAACTGCAACAAGCCGAAGCCGCCGTTGCCGAAGCCTTTGAAACCTACCGCTTCGACCTTGCCGCACAAACGCTGTACGAATTTGTGTGGAACGAATATTGCGACTGGTACATCGAGCTGGCAAAAGTGCAAATCCAAACCGGCTGCCCGACAACCCAGCGCACCACACGCCGCACCCTCGTGCGCGTACTCGAAACCATCCTGCGCCTGCTGCACCCAATCATGCCGTTCATTACCGAAGAGCTGTGGCAGGTTGTTGCGCCTCTGGCGAATGCCAAAACTGCCGACAGCATCATGTTGGCCGCCTATCCGCAAGCCGATAAAGAAAAAATCGTTCAGACGGCCTTCGACAAAATGGCCGCATTGAAAGACTTGGTGGAAGAAGTACGCAAACTGCGCGGCGAAATGGGTATCGCGCCAAACGTCAAAGCGCCGCTCTTCGTCGAAGGCAGCGCAGAACTCGAAGGCCTGCTCAAATACTTGCCGTCGCTGACCCGACTGACCGAAGCCAAGCTGGTGGACAACCTGCCCGAAGCGGAAGATGCACCTGTCGCCGTCTGCAACGGCGCACGCCTGATGCTGAAAGTCGAAATCGACAAAGCCGCAGAAACCGCCCGTTTGAGCAAAGAAGCCGAGAAGCTGCAAAAAGCCTTGGACAAACTCAATGCCAAACTCTCCAAACCCGGCTACACCGAAAAAGCCCCGGCGCATTTGGTGGAAAAAGATAAAGCCGATTTGACGGAATTGGAAGACAAAATGGCGAAAGTGCAAACTCAGTTGGCGAAGTTGAAAGGGTAGTATTGTTTGGTTGTGAGAAAGGCAGCCTGAAAACGGTGAGGTGATTTTCAGGCTGCTTTAATTAGAAATAAGGAACAAATTATGTTGGTGAATAATGATAAAAAAAGATACAGCTATAACAATATTGATACTAGAAATAAAAAATTTATCCATAAAAATTTTAATAAAACCACTAGCTACCACTCTAACTTTTCCCACTCCAAATTTATCAATGCCTCTTTTATAGGTGCTAAATTTAAATTTAGTTCACTATTTGGCTCTACTTTTGATAATTGTTACTTAAGGGGAACACTATTCAGAAAATGCAACTTAAAAGAATGTATCTTTAAAAATTGTATTATATCATCCTCCTTATTTGAAAACAGCAAACTAGAGAGTTGTTATTTTGAGAATTGCAAAATTCTTAATTCCCCATCATTATCAAATGCTATTTTGCATAATAAAGAAAATATTACTAATGAAATCCTAGAACAGTACCCTCAAGAACATTGTTTCAGTAAACAATTAATTGAAGAGGTTAAGTTACTAAAGAAAAATGAATTCATTCGTAAATCTTCTATTTTGCATTTAAAAAAACAACGGATAGAAACAGTTTCACTAAAAGTTCTCGTAGAAGAGTTTGGTGAAGAATTCTTAATTAATAACCTAAAAAATCTGAATATTATGGTAACTCGCAATTTTTCATCGCTAAGTTACATAACCAACATCTTGAAAAAAATACAGAATAATGATAAAAAGGAATTCCTCGGCTCCACTACGCTTGATATTCCAAAATTGACTGATGAATGCTCGTCTACGGACTGATGCGAGGTTAAGGCTTTCATTTTAAATATGTTGATGGAGGGATTGCCTATGGTGATGGATTGTTTTACTGTTTTAAGTTTTGTTTCATTAGTTGTTTACAAAATTATGTTGAACGTCAATATCAAGTGGTCTAGTGGGGTTCTAATAGCAAGCATAGGTTGGGTCAAGACCCAACAAAACCGTTAAATCATCTGTTTTGTGTTAGATTTTCAACCCAAGTTACCAAAAGGCCGTCTGAAACTTAATTTTCAGACGGCCTTTTTCTTTTTCAATCCATCAAATTCAATCAAACCAAACAATCTGACTTTCATCCACGCTGATGCGGATTTCCTGTCCGGTTTGCGGTTTGTCTGTATCGTGGTCGGCGTGGGGATACCAAATCAAATCGCCGTATTGCGGATGGGCGAGGGTAAGGCGTATGCCTTCGGCTAGGGGGACGGCTTCGCTGATGCGGACGGCTGTGCCGTTCGGGTCGAATCGGATGGCGTGTTGGGGGATGTAGCGTGTGTCGCCGGTGTTGGCCAAACCGAGCAGCAGGGCGGCTTGGGCGTTGACGGGGCGGCGGATAAGGGTTTCCGGCGTGCCGTGTTGGAGGATGCGGCCTTCGTGCATGATGGCGATGGTGTCGGCCATGGTGCAGGCTTCCTCGGCGGAGTGGGTCACGAGGATGGCGGGGATGTTTTGGCTGCGGATGCGTTCGGCGGTCAGGGTGCGCAGGTGGCGGCGCAGGTGGGTGTCGAGGCTGGAGAAGGCTTCGTCTAAGAGCAACAGCGACGGGCGCGTGATTAGGGCGCGTGCGAGGGCGAGGCGTTGCTGTTCGCCGCCGGAGAGGCTTTCGGGTTTGCGTTGCGCTTCGTGTTCCAAACCGATGTCGCGCAAGGCATGCATGGATTGTTCTTCGATTTCGGCTTTGGGCAGACGGCGCATTTTGAGGCCGAAACCGACGTTGTCGAGGGCGGTTAAATGCGGCAAAAGGGCGTAGTCTTGAAACATCAGCGAGATATTGCGTTTTTCAGACGGCATGTCGGTGATGTTGTCGCCGTTGAGCCAGACTTCGCCGCTGTCGGGACGCACTAGGCCGACGATGGTTTTGAGCAGGGTGGATTTGCCGCAGCCGGAGCGGCCGAGTACGGCAAGGATTTCGCCTGCTTCGACGTTTAGGTTGATGTCTTGGGCAACGGTTTTGCTGCCGAAGCGTTTGTTGATGTTTTTGAGTTGCAACATGGTTTCAGACGGCCTTTAAAAATAGGGTCGGCAACGGATGCTGTCGAGCCATGCGGACAGCGGATGTTTGGGGTCAATCAGGCTGTATCGCCGGCAGGCTTCGATCGTGACCAGCTGGGCATCGTGCATCATGTGTCCGCCCAACATGGCATCGAGCAGGGTGGGGATGTCCATCAGTTCAAAACCGGCGACTTCGCCGTCTTGGTTGGCGGGTTGGAAGCCTTCGGGCAGGACGATGTCGAAGATATGCAGGATTTCGTTGTGGACACCGCGGTTAACGGGGCGCAAACTATATATTTGGGCGGTCGGTCGGATATGGGGTGTCAGAGAAGCGGGAATGCCTGCTTCTTCTTCGCCCTCGCGGCAGACAGCTTCAGACGGCCTCTCGCCGCTGCTGATGCCGCCGCCGGTCAGGTTGTCGAGTTTGTTTGGATCGACGGCTTTGTGCGGACTGCGGCGGCCTATCCAAAAGCGCAAACCGTCTTCTGTTTCGACCAATCCGTTCAAATGCACTGCCTGACTCATCAGGCCGAACGGACGGAAGGCTGCGCGTTCGAGTGCGCATAAAGGCTTGCCCGACTGGTCGCAGATGTCGAACTTTTCACCGCGCCAACCTTTGAGCCAACCGCACTCGCGCCATTGTTGCGCCAGCGTTTGTAAACTGTCGCCCATCTGAGCCCAGCTGTCTGTTTCCAAATTCAGGCCGTCTGAAAGGGTTGACTGCCTGCCTGTCCAATCTTGCCCGAGGCGTTCGCGCCATAATGGGTTCAGACGGCCTAAAGGCAGGCCGTTGAGATACAGAATGCACCAATCGTCGGATGCGCCATAGCTTGTCTGCGCCCAATCCCACAATGCGTCGTGGACATCGGGTGTGAATACTTGTTCAAAACGGAAAGACTGAGACATGGCGCATCCTCCAAAAGAACTAAAGATACGTCGATTTTAGCCGTTTACGGCGAATTTGCAAAACAACCGCACTACCCGAAAACCGCTATAATAGAGTAAACCATCCGAAACGAGCACATCATGAGCGAATTGAGCGAAATCCTCGCCTATAACCAACATTTCGTCGAAACGGGCGAATACGAAAAATACTTTACCAACAAATACCCCGGCCGCGAGCTGGCCATTCTTTCCTGCATGGACGCACGCATTATCGAGCTGCTGCCCAATGCGTTGGGCTTGAAAAACGGTGACGCCAAGCTCATCAAAAACGCCGGCGCGTTGGTGACCCACCCTTGGGGTTCGGTGATGCGCAGTTTGTTGGTCGCCGTATTTGAACTCAAAGTCAAAGAAATCATGGTCATTGCCCACCACGACTGCGGTATGCGCGGATTGCATGCCGAAGAGTTCCTCCAACGCGTACACGACAGCAATATCCCCGACGACCGCATCGAAACCCTGCGTAATGCTGGTATCGATTTGGACGGCTGGCTGACCGGTTTTGACAACGTCGAAGACAGCGTGCGCCATACCGTCGAGCTGATTCGCAAACATCCGCTGATGCCCGACAACATCGCCATCCACGGCCTAGTCATCCACCCGACCACAGGCAAGCTCAACCTGATTGTTGACGGCAGCCTGCCTGCTTCAGACGGCCAAAACATCTAACGCAGACACCACCACGAAATGAAAAACATCGGATTATTCGGCGGCACGTTTGACCCCATCCACAACGGCCACCTCCACATCGCCCGCGCCTTCGCCGACGAAATCAGTTTGGACCTTGTCGTCTTCCTGCCGGCAGGCGACCCGTACCACAAAGACAGCACGCGCACGCCGGCACAAGAGCGCCTCAATATGGTCGAACTCGCCATCGCCGACGAGCCGAAATTCGCCGCCAGTGACTGCGACATCGTCCGCGACGGCGCGACTTATACGTTTGACACCGTCCAAATCTTCCGCCAGCAGTTTCCTGGCGCGCAACTGTGGTGGCTGATGGGCAGCGACAGCCTGATGCAGCTGCACACATGGAAAAAATGGCAAACCCTCGTGCGCCAGACCCATATCGCCATCGCCATGCGCCAAGGCGACAACCTCAACAAAACCCCGCGCGAATTGCACGCATGGCTCGGCGAAGCCCTGCAAAACGGCAGCGTCCGCATCCTCAACGCGCCGCTGCACAACACCAGCTCCACCCAAATCCGTGCCGATCTCGCCAAAACCCACCATTCAGACGGCCTGCCGCAACCGGTCGCCCAATACATCCGCCAACACAAACTCTATGGAAAATAGCGTTTATTCAGGCAGATAAGCTATAATGCCGTCTGAAAACATTTCAACTAGGAAAATAATGAACGAACAAGAATTGCAAGACCTGCAAAAAATGGTCGAAGTGGCCGTAAACGCCCTCGAAGACATTAAAGCCAAAGACATCTCTGTTTTGGAAACCCAAGACAAAACCTCCCTGTTCGCCCGCATGATTATTGCCAGCGGCGACAGCACACGCCAAGTCAAAGCACTGGCAAATAACGTTGCCGTCGATTTGAAAGAAGCCGGTTTTGAAATCCTCAGCACCGAAGGCGACAGCGGCGAATGGACGCTTGTCGACGCAGGCGACCTCGTTGTCCACGTCATGCTCCCTGCCGTGCGCGACTTCTACGACATCGACACCTTGTGGGGCGGAGAAAAACCGAGTTTCCACGCCGGTATGCAAAAACCTTGGCACGCCGCCGACTAAAACGGTTTATCCATACAAAGGCCGTCTGAAACTTGAAAGCAAGCAAGTTTCAGACGGCCTTTTGCTATAATTCCATTCTTTTCACATTATTTAATTCATTGCACCATCATGCCGCAACCCGATTTCGCCCAAACCCTCTCCAAAGACCGCCATTTTCTGCGATCTGCCTTTAAGAACCCCAATAAATACGGCGGCCTGGCCAAGGTTGAGGAAAAATACAAAAAATCGCACGACCTCTATCTGCAACGCCTGTCCAAACTGCCCAAGCCCGAATTCGACAACACGCTGCCCGTTCACGAAAAGCTCGACGAAATCAAAAAAGCCATTGCCGAAAATCAGGTAACGATTATTTGCGGCGAAACCGGTTCGGGCAAAACCACGCAGTTGCCCAAGATTTGTTTGGAACTCGGGCGTGGGGCGGCAGGATTGATCGGGCATACCCAGCCGCGCCGTTTGGCTGCGCGTTCCGTAGCAGAGCGGATTGCCGAAGAGCTGAAATCCGAAATCGGCAACGCGGTCGGCTATAAAGTGCGCTTTACCGACCACACCTCGCGCGATGCCTGCGTCAAGTTGATGACCGACGGCATCCTGCTGGCAGAAACCCAGACCGACCATTATCTCGCCGCATACGACACGATTATCATCGACGAAGCGCACGAACGCAGCCTGAACATCGACTTCCTCTTGGGCTATTTGAAACAGCTGCTGCCGCGCCGCCCTGATTTGAAAGTCATCATCACCTCGGCAACGATAGATGCAGAACGCTTCTCCCAACACTTCAACGGTGCCCCTGTTTTAGAAGTGAGCGGACGGACGTATCCCGTCGAAATCCTCTACCGACCGCTGACCAGCAAAGACGAAGACGACGCAGAAGTCGAGCTGACCGACGCAATTGTCGATGCAGCCGACGAATTGGTACGCTATGGCGAAGGCGATATTTTGGTGTTCCTGCCGGGCGAGCGCGAAATCCGCGAAGCCGCCGAAGCCCTGCGCAAATCCACGCTGCGCCGCAACGACGAAATCCTGCCCCTATTCGCACGCCTGTCGCACGCCGAGCAGCACAAAATCTTCCACCCATCAGGCGCAAAACGCCGCATCGTGCTGGCAACCAACGTCGCCGAAACCTCGCTCACCGTACCGGGCATTAAATACGTCATCGACACCGGCCTCGCGCGCGTCAAACGCTATTCCGCACGGGCGAAAGTGGAGCAGCTTCATGTCGAAAAAATCTCCCAAGCTGCCGCCTGCCAACGCTCCGGCCGCTGCGGACGCGTCTCCGCAGGCGTGTGTATCCGACTGTTTTCAGAAGAAGATTTCAACAGCCGCCCCGAATTTACCGCCCCCGAAATCGTCCGCAGCAACCTAGCCGCCGTCATCCTACGCATGGCATCGCTGAACTTGGGCGACGTAGCAGCATTCCCATTTTTAGAAATGCCCGATTCGCGGTATATCAATGACGGTTTTCAGGTATTACTGGAGTTGGGTGCGGTGGAGGCCATCTGAAAAGTAAAAGAAAATGGTAGATTATGTTTCATTTTCAGACGGCCTAAATCATTGAGAAACTAAAAACTATTGAAAAGGGAATATTGGGTTTTAAAACTCAATCGGTAAATTTTTTATTGTGAAATATTAATGATGAAAAAATCTTTCCTCACGCTTGTTCTGTATTCGTCTTTACTTACTGCCAGCGAAATTGCCTATCGCTTTGTATTCGGAATTGAAACTCTGCCGGCGGCAAAAATTGCAGAAACGTTTGCGCTGACATTTGTGATTGCTGCGCTGTATCTGTTTGCGCGTTATAAGGCTTCACGGTTGCTGATTGCGTTGTTTTTTGCGCTCAGCATCATTGCCAACAATGTGCATTACGCGGTTTATCAAAGTTGGATAACGGGCATTAATTATTGGCTGATGCTGAAAGAGGTTACCGAAGTTGGCAGCGCGGGCGCGTCGATGTTGGATAAGTTGTGGCTGCCTGTGTTGTGGGGCGTGTTGGAAGTCGTGCTGTTTTGCAGCCTTGCCAAGTTCCGCCGTAAGACGCATTTTGCTGCCGATATTTTGTTTATTGCGGCGATGTTGCTGATTTTTGGACGTTCATTCAGTACGACGCAGGAACACGGTATTTCGCCCAAACCAACATACAGCCGCATCAAAGCCAATTATTTCAGCTTTGGCTATTTTGTCGGGCGCGTGTTGCCGTATCAGTTGTTTGATTTAAGCAAGATTCCTGTGTTCAAACAGTCTGCGCCAAGCAAAATCGGGCAGGGCAGTGTTCAAAATATCGTCCTGATTATGGGCGAAAGTGAAAGCGCGACGCATTTGAAACTGTTTGGTTACGGACGCGAGACTTCGCCGTTTTTAACCCAGCTTTCGCAAGCCGACTTTAAGCCGATTGTGAAGCAAAGCTATTCCGCCGCTTTGATGACGGCTGTGTCTCTGCCCAGCTTTTTCAATGCGATACCGCATGCCAACGGCTACGAGCAAATCAGCAGCGGCGATACCAATATGTTCCGCCTCGCCAAAGAGCAGGGCTATGAAACGTATTTTTATAGCGCGCAGGCGGAAAATGAGATGGCGATTTTGAACTTAATCGGTAAGAAATGGATAGACCATCTGATTCAGCCGACGCAGCTGGGCTACGGCAACGGCGACAATATGCCTGATGAGAAGCTGCTGCCCTTGTTCGACAAAATCAATTTGCAGCAGGGCAAGCATTTTATCGTGTTACACCAACGCGGTTCGCACGTCCCATACGGCGCATTGTTGCAGCCTCAAGATAAAGTATTCGGCGAAGCCAATATTGTGGATAAGTACGACAACACCATCCACAAAACCGACCAAATGATTCAAACCGTATTCGAGCAGCTGCAAAAGCAGCCTGACGGCAACTGGCTGTTTGCCTATACCTCCGATCATGGCCAGTATGTGCGCCAGGATACCTACAATCAAGGCACGGTGCAGCCCGACAGCTATCTCGTGCCGCTGGTGTTGTACAGCCCGGATAAGGCCGTGCAACAGGCTGCCAACCAGGCTTTTGCACCTTGTGAGATTGCTTTCCATCAGCAACTTTCAACGTTCCTGATTCACACACTGGGCTACGATATGCCGGTTTCAGGTTGTAGCGAAGGCTCGGTAACGGGCAACCTGATTACGGGCGATGCAGGCAGCTTAAACATTCGCGACGGTAAGGCGGAATATGTTTATCCGCAATAAGCGGCGTGAAAACCAATAAAGACAAATTTAGATGATGTCGGGGAAGATGCCCGACCGACAAGACTATGCAAAATATGAAAAACCAAGTACGTGGATCAGGCATTGATGCACGGTCCAATCCAGCCAATGTTTCAGACGGCCTGCAAAACAGTTCGGGCAATACGCGCTACCGTCTGACCAAGCTCGGCGAACAAATGGCGCGCCTGCCCATTGACCCGAAAATCGCGCGCATTTTGCTGGCGGCAAAGAAACACGACTGCATGGCGGAAATATTGGTGATCGCGTCCGCGCTGTCGATTCAAGACCCGCGCGAGCGGCCGCTGGAGGCCCGCGATGCCGCGGCCAAGGCGCATGAACGCTTTACCGACAAGCAATCCGATTTCCTTGCCTATCTGAATATTTGGGACAGCTTCCAGCGCGAACGCGACAAAGGTTTGTCTAACAAGCAGCTGGTGCAATGGTGCCGCCAATATTTCCTGTCGCACCTGCGCATGCGCGAATGGCGCGAGCTGCACCACCAGCTTGCCCAAACCGCGATTGAAATGGGTTTGACCACCAAAGAAGCCGCGTTTCGACAACCTCCTTCCCAAGAGCAATTAAGACCGTCTGAAAGCCAAGGCGACCAAGATTTGGCGGCCAAGCTCAAACAAAAACAACTGGATAAGAAACAACATCGCGCCCAAGTCCGTGCCGCCAAAGAAGCCGGCTACGAACAAATCCACCGCGCCCTGCTGACCGGTCTTATCGCCAACGTCGGCATGAAATCGCCCGACGGCAACGACTACACCGGCGCGCGCGGCAGCCGTTTCCACCTTTTCCCTGCATCAGCCCTGTTCAAAGCCAAACCCAAATGGGTGATGGCGGCAGAATTGGTTGAAACCACGCGCCTTTACGCGCGCGATGTCGCCGTTATCCAGCCCGAATGGATCGAGCAGGAAGCGCTGCACCTCGTCCGCTACCATTATTTCGAGCCGCATTGGGAACAAAAACGCGGCGAAGTCGTCGCCAGCGAACGCGTGACGCTTTACGGCCTGACCGTATTGCCGCGCCGCCCCGTGTCTTACGGCAAAGTTGCGCCCGAAGAAGCGCGCGAAATCTTTATCCGCGGCGCATTGGTGGCGCAGGAAAGCAATCTTCAGACGGCCTTTTTTGCACACAATAAAAAGCTGATTAAAGAAATTACCGAACTCGAACACAAATCGCGCAAGCAAGACGTATTGGTCGATGACGAAGCCCTGTTTGCGTTTTATAACGAACGCCTGCCCGAGCTGGTGTGGAAAGACGCGAAAGGCGGCGTTTGGGGAAGCGAAGAGGGCGGACAAACCCAGTCGGACAAAATGGCCGATCAAAACGGACAAGCAAACCAGCGCAACGCAGGGCGTGTGGTGCAAGCTGCGCACGCGGATTCCAAAGATGCGTCCAGCCGCGAGCGTGAACCGAGTTCACACACCCTACAAAATGTTTCAGACGACCCCAAACCCAAAAAGCAGCCTGCATCTCAAAAAGGCCGTCTGAAACCTTTGCCCCTTGCCGATATCCGCACCTTTGAAGCCTGGCTCAAAACCGCCGAGCGCGACAATCCGCGCCTGCTGTTCCTCAGCCGCGACGATCTGATGCAACACGCCGCCGCACACATTACCGAAGAGCAATTCCCCAAATTCTGGCAAACCGCAGACGGCAAGTTCAAACTTTCCTACCGCTTCGAGCCGCACCATCCGCTCGACGGCGTGACCATGACCGTGCCGCTGACCGTCCTCAACCGCCTGCACGCGCCGTCGCTCGAATGGCTGGTGCCCGGTATGTTGCGCGAAAAAATCCAGCTGCTGATTAAAGCCCTGCCGAAGCAAATCCGCCGCATTTGCGTGCCCGTACCCGATTTCATCACCAAATTTCTCGAAAGCAATCCCGACCGCCAAGCGGCCATCATTCCCCAGTTGGCGCACTTTATCGCCAAAAGTGCCGGCGATATGCGGATTCTCGAGCAAATCGACCAAGACGCATGGGCGGCGCAAGAATTGCCCGAACACTGCTATCTGAATCTGCGCATTATCGACGACGGCGGACAAGAGCTTGCCGGCGGCCGCAAACTGCATGAATTGCAACAACAACTCGGCCAAGCCGCCGCCGTCACTTTCCGCGACAACACCCAAGAATTTGAGCGCGACAACGTGACCACATGGGACATCGGCACCCTGCCCGAATCCATCAAATTCGCACGCGGCAAGCAACAGCTCACCGGCTACCTCGGCCTGCAAAAAGAAAAAGACGGCCGCATCGCCCTGCGCCTGTTCGACACCATAGAAGCCGCCGAACAGGCACACCGTCAAGGCGTAATCGAATTGATGAAGCTGCAATTAAAAGAGCAGGTAAAAGATTTGAACAAAGGCATCCAAGGCTTTACCCAAGCCGCCATGCTGCTCAAACACATCAACGCTGACACCCTGCGCGACGACCTCACCCAAGCCGTTTGCGACCGCGCCTTTATCGGCGAAGACGAGCTGCCGCGCAACGAAAAAGCCTTCAAAGAGCAAATCAAACGCGCTCGCAGCCGCCTGCCCGCCGTCAAAGAAGCCCTCGGCCGCTACTTGCAGGAAACCGCCGCCGCCTACGCCGAACTGAATGGCAAACTCGGCAAACATCCATTGACCCACCTCCTAAGACTACGCCTGCAAACCCTGCTCGCCGCCGGCTTCGCCACCCGCACCCCGTGGGCACAATGGCCGCGCCTGCCCATCTACCTCAAAGCCATGACCCTGCGCCTCGAAAAATACAGCAGCAACCCCGCCCGCGACGCAGCCCGCGAAGCCGATATCCAAGAGCTGGAACAAATATGGCAGGAGAAAACCGACAGCTTGATAAAACAAGGCCTCCCCATTTCAGACGGCCTTGCTGGGTTTAAATGGATGATTGAAGAATTGAGGGTATCGTTGTTTGCGCAAGAGTTGAAGACACCGTATCCGGTGTCGGTGAAGAGGTTGATGAAGGTATGGGATGGACTTAATTAAAGGAAGATGCCGTCTGATTTTTTCAGACGGCATCTTTTATTTCCTCGACCAACCGATTTAATCGCTCCCTACAGATAGCTTTATTTTTTAATTCGCACTCCCAAACGACAATCACTTTGAAACCAATCTTTTCCAGCTCGATTTCATTTTTAATATCACGTTCGCGATTTTTTGTGATTTTTTCCAACCAAAAATCCGTATTGCTTTTCGGGATATGCCCTTTACTGCAAGAGTGCCCATGCCAAAAACAGCCGTGTATAAACACGACTGTTTTATATTTCGGTAAAACGATATCCGGTTTGCCTGCATAGCGTTTATCATTTTTTCGATAACGGAAACCTTGGGAAAAAAGAAATTTCCTTACCAATATTTCAGGTTTGGTTTCTTTACTGTGAATTTTTGACATCACGAAAGAACGTTGGGACGGGGTTAAAATATCAACCATTTAACCATTATTCCAATTCAGAATCCTCTAACCGCCTTTGTAAATGAGATAGTAATCCAAGAGCATCTAAACAATCTTTTTCAGTAAATAGACCAGAGTCTTTTAAATCTACAAATTCGACATGTGCAACAGGGTTACGACATCCCGTGACAACTCCCATTGAAAGATATTTTTGCCCCTCCTCTATCGATGTCAAAGTATCATCAGAAAATTTTTGCCCATTAGGTCTTTGATACTTAGTTGTTACCTTTAACTTTTGCTTTCCTTCTCTCTTTTCCATACCAAATACTTCACCCATGAGCCCCTGATCTCTAGACTGATGACATCCCGATCTATCTCGAGTATTCGAAATATATCTTTTTGCGCTTTCTAAAAATGCTTGATAGTAATTTTGCTGTTCATAATAATGCTTAGACGCATTTTGTATTTCCGAATGTAAACCTCGCCAATGATAATAGGGATATTCAGGGACTAACTTGTGCAATACCCCGACTACTTTTGTGTGTTCAACTTTAGGCAGTTCGGCCTCATCAATATGATCCAATATTTCTTTGACCGACCCCTTTATTTCTTCAGGCAATTTGCTTTGCCAATTATTAACATCTAACCCAGTGCTTTGTTTAACATTCTCATTTCTTTTCTCTTTTCTTTTTTTTCTCCAAGCTTGCTCAAGAACACGAACGATTTCTCCAAGGAAACGCGCAACTGTGAAGTTTTAGGATGTTTCCAATCCAATGATGTCCTGTCAGTAGCAATTAAATCTTCGCTATCATTATCTATAAAATCAACACTTAACCATCCTGTCAGATATGAGTAAAAATGGCTGGATGCGCTATCTATAAAGAATTCAGGGGTATTTACCATTCTGCCATTAGCAAACAACGTAATACCTTTCATATTATTCTTTAATGGCCTTTCCGTCGTGATAAATTTGCCTTTTATTAATTCACCGAATTTATATTGTTCGAATTTTGTAGATAAAACAGGTATGTCTGTTATTAAATCCTCGTATTCCCATTCAAACTCAGGAGTTAAAAGATCATATTTAAGGTTTCCGTCAATAGTTCTTGATTCCGAGCCGTTCAAGCTCATTTTAATTTGGAAATCCCGGGCTGGAAAATCAAACAAGCGGGCAAGATGCTCTACATAATTATCTAACGGATATCCTTGTTTTTTCGTCAGTTCGGTTAAAGTTATGGTTGTTCCGCTTTCGATATTGGATTCAACAGATTCTTTTCGAAACTCCGGTTGATAAATACCCTTACTTCTTCGAATCTCTGCATAATCCAAAGTAAAAGTAACCCGTTCGTTTCCTTGAATAGTAGAGATTTCAATTTTGTTACCCAGCCCGAATAATGCTAATTTACCAAGACCTTTTTTACCCGTTGGAATTCTTCCGCACGGTGAGGCTTGTTTTTCTTCCCTTCTGTTTCGACCGATTCTCAAATAAAAATCATTGATTTCATCGAAGCTCATTCCTATACCATTATCTTTAATAACGATTTTATGCTCCGGTGTATCGAATAACCTAACTTCCACTTCCGTGGCACATGCATCGTAGGCATTCGCTATCAACTCGGCAATCGCAGGAACAGTGTGCGAATACATCTTTACACCCAAATGTTCGATTACGGTTGGCTCGAAACTCATTTTCAATTTTTCTTCAGACATGTTTTCTCCTTTTCTAACATTCGATATTATCAACAATTGCCCTACCTATTTTTTCCGCATACATCGGAGGAACGGCATTACCAATCAAACGGGCTATTTTGTCCCTGCTACCAGCTTTAAAGACATAGTTACGAGGGAACGATTGCAATGTTGCACCTTCGCGCAGGGATAACGCCCTGTCTTCTTCGGGATGGACAAACCGTCCGTTGGAAATACTAAAGAATTTGGTCGTTATGGTAGGTGCGGGTTTATCCCACCATAGCCTACCAAACGTATCCTTAAAGCTATCATCTTTCCCGATAAAACATTTCAGCTGCAATTCGGGAATATGTGCAAAAGCCAAACGATTTCCTCCGTTTTTAGGTATCAAAGCCAATCGTTTCAGATTGATATCGGATAATCCCGCACAGCTATGCATAAAGTCTGTTTCATCTTGGTGCCCCGCAATAATTTTCGGAAAGCCGTTTTCCATTCCCAAAACATCGCGCACCGTAAGCCGTTTGCCCGAATACTTGACCGGCTCCAGCTTTTCTTTGGTTATTCTGTTTGCAATCAAAGTAAACCTCTTACGACTTTGGGGAATTCCGTAATCAGCCGTATTGTGAATACCGAAATGGACGGTAAATCCTTTTTCTTCCAATAATTTTATGAAATTATCAAGCCCGCTTTCTTTCATCCTGCTCAGAATTCCCGGAACATTCTCCACAACAACATATCCGGGATTAAAATATTCTACAAACCGTTGAAACTCCAAAAGCAAACTCTTGGATTTTTCCGATTTTCGTTTGTCTGTTTGAATAACGCTCCAATATTGACAAGGACTACAACCTATAAGAATCAAATCATCATCATCTTTTTTTAAGCCGAGTTCTTTTTCCAATGTTTCAGGCTGCAATTCAAAAATATCAGCCTGTATAAATTTGGCATCTATATTGGCTTCATATGTTTCTTTGCAGCTAGGTTCGTAATCTATTCCAGCTAGAACTTTGATGCCAGCAGATTGCATTCCATAGCTCATTCCTCCGCCACCACAGAAAAAATCAATTGCTTTTAAAAAAGTACCATTCTTCATTTTTATTTAAATAAATGCATTAGTAAAAATTTGTTTTGTATAACATATAATTTGTTGTTTATCAAGAAAAATTAATTTTTTAACTAGTGTGGTCTGTATAGTAAACCGTAGCTTGCATCAAGCCGCGTGTGCACCCAAAGGCACGCACGCAGTCTTCTGAAAAAATATTCTTCCCAATCAAACCAAAGGCCGTCTGAAAGTATTTCCCAACTTTCAGACGGCCTTTTTATATTCATATTTCTATTTATTTTTCCAACCGTGCAATCAGTTCGTCAGCCAAGTCGAGATAAGCTTGGGTGCCTTTGGCGTGGGCATCGTAGGCGAGGGCGGGAAGGCCGTGGCTGGGGGCTTCGGCAAGGCGGATGTTGCGGGGGATGACGGTATCGAAGAGCAGGTTGCCGAAGTGTTGTTTGAGCTGTTCGCTGACTTCGACGACAAGGCGGCTGCGGCTGTCGTACATGGTGCGGACGATGCCGGTTACGTCGAGGTCGGGGTTGATGGCTTGGCGGATTTTGCGGACGGTGGCCACGAGGTCGGAGATGCCTTCAAGGGCGTAGTATTCGCAAAGCATGGGGACGATGACGCCGTTGGCGGCAACTAAGCCGTTGAGGGTGAGCAGGGTAAGGGATGGGGGGCAGTCGATGAGGACGTAGTCGTAGTCGTCGGCAACGAGCTGCAGGGCGTTTTTAAGGCGGATTTCGCGTGCGATTTCTTGGACGAGTTCGACTTCTGCGCCGGCCAGTGTGCGGTTGGCGCCCAATACGTCGTAGCCGCCTTCTTTGCTGCGGACGACGGCGTTGGGGATGTCGGTTTCGCCGAGGACAACTTGGTAAACGCCGTTTTCGATGGTGGCTTTGTTGATGCCGCTGCCTGTGGTGGCGTTGCCTTGTGGGTCGAGGTCGACGACGAGGACGCGGCGGCCTTTGGAGGCCAGGGAGGCGGCTAGGTTGACGGTGGTGGTGGTTTTGCCGACTCCGCCTTTTTGGTTGGCGACGGCGAGGATTTGTGCGCTCATGTGCTTTGCTGTCGTGTTAAGTGTGGATGGCTGGATTGTACCGTTATTCGGTATGCTTGGGTTGTTTTCAGACGGCCTTTTTGCGGATGATGACGATATGGCGTTCGGCATTGAGTTGGGGAACGTGCAATGCTTCGACTTTTTCGACGGCGACGCTTTCGGGCAGTTTGTCGATTTCTTCTTGCGGGTATACGCCTTTCATGGCCGCCCAGTAGCCGCCGTCTTTGAGGAGGTGCTCTGTCCAGTTGACGAAGTCGGCGAGTTCGGCAAAGGCGCGGCTGGTGATGACGTCGGCGCGGCAGTCGGCGGCGGCTTCTACGCGGCCGCTGATGACGCGGACGTTTTTAAGGCCGAGTTCGATGACGGCTTGTTGTAAAAAGGCGGTTTTTTTGGTGTTGGCATCGAGGAGGGTGATGTCGAGGTCGGGGCGGCAGATGGCGGTGGGTATGCCGGGCTGTCCGCCGCCGGAGCCGACGTCGAGCATGGTTTGCGCGTGTTCGATATAGGGCAGGAGGGTCAGGCTGTCGAGCAGGTGGTGGCTGACGGTTTGGGCGGGATCGCGCAGGGCGGTCAGGTTGTAGGTTTTGTTCCACTTTTGCAGCAGGGCGGCATAGTCTAGAAGTTTGGCCTGTTTGGCTTCGTCGATGTCCAAACCCAGTGCCTGTATGCCGTCGCGGAGCTGTTGCGCCTGATTCATTTGTTATTCCTTATTGGTTAAAACGCGTTGGATGTAATGGTAACGGAAAGCATGCCGTCTGAAAATGTTTGCGCCTGTTGAATCAACGTTTCATCTTGTGAAAGACGATGGGCTGCTCCGGTGCGCGCGTGAGCTGTTTGGGCAGGGTCAGCATGGCGATGATCCATACGGAGAGTGTGTAGTAGAACACGCCTTGCCCGCGCATACCGGCCAATGCGGCATTGCCTAAGATGGCTTCAAAAATCAATCCTGCCGCCGCCGAGGCACACGCTGCGACCCCGGCAAGGAAGATGGCGTAACGCGAATGCCGGCGCATCATTTTTTTATACGCCAGCTTGGTCAGTCCGCCGGCAATCGGCAGGTTGAGGAAGGCAAACATGCCGCAGACGAACCATGCAACGGAGTCCTGCCAACCGCTTTGCCATGCCCATGTGCCGTCTTTGACCGTTATCAGCAGGCCTTGGCCGTCTGAAAAGGCGATTTGCACGATATTGTGCAATATCATCGCCAGCGGCAGGGTGAGGAACATCAGTGCGACCAATAGGGGGCGGTAGGGTTTTTCTTGTGTCAGATACATGGCGGTTTGCCTTGTTGTGGGATAAGTCGAAATGATAGCAGATTGGCGGTTGATTCACGTTTGTTAGCGCTGAAATTGCTGACAAAAACGGTCAATTAAAAAAGAAATGAAAAATTCTTTTTTCTTAGCAAACGTTGGCGGATAAAGGTTAAGAAAACGTTTTCAGACGGCCTAATCTCTTATTTTTATATGAACCGAACAGAAAATCTTTGCATTTCTCCGTAAAATCTACTAAATTCTCAATAACATATTATAAAGACCTGAAATCTGGAACCCAAACCGAAACTGCCTCCCGCCATTTACGCTCGGAAACTCAGCAGGCAACAAAAGTTTCACACACAACAAAAATACAAAATAATTCCTATGAAATCAGTTGTTTATAATGATAGATAACCACAAGGCAAACCATGCCTGACTTTAGTAGGAGTAAAACCATGGCTGAAGCAACCGATGTCGTATTAGTAGGCGGCGGCATTATGAGCGCCACTTTGGGCGTATTGCTCAAAGAACTCGAACCATCTTGGGAAATCACCCTGATCGAACGCTTGGAAGATGTAGCGTTGGAATCATCAAATGCATGGAATAATGCCGGTACGGGACACTCTGCGCTGTGTGAATTGAACTATGCGCCCCTGACTGCCGACGGCACGATCGATCCGACCCGTGCCCTCAATATTGCCGAACAATTCCATATCAGCCGCCAATTTTGGGCGACTTTGGTCGAAGAAGGCAAACTGACCGACCGCACTTTCATCAATTCCGTTCCCCATATGTCGCTGGTGATGAACGCCGACCATTGCAGTTATCTGCAAAAACGTTTCGACGTGTTCAAAAACCAAAAACTCTTTGAAAAAATGGAGTTTTCTACCGACCGCGCCAAAATTGCCGAATGGGCGCCGCTGGTTGTCAACGGCCGTGATGAAAACCAATCCATTGCCGCCAACTACTCCGCCGAAGGCACAGACGTCGATTTCGGCAGCCTGACCCGCCAGATGGTCAAATACTTGAGCGACAAAGGCGTAAAAATCAAATTCAACCGTCATGTCGACGACCTCAACCGCGAATCGGACGGCGCATGGGTGCTGAAAACCAGCAGCACCAAAGACGATGACGACCCGTTGACACTCCGCACCCGTTTCGTCTTCCTCGGCGCAGGCGGCGGCGCACTGACCCTGCTGCAAAAATCCGGTATCCCCGAAGGCAAAGGCTACGGCGGCTTCCCTGTTTCCGGCCTCTTCTTCCGCAACAGCAATCCCGAAACGGCCGCGCAACACAACGCCAAAGTGTACGGCCAAGCCTCCGTCGGCGCGCCCCCTATGTCCGTTCCGCATTTGGATACCCGCAACGTGGACGGCCAACGCCATTTGATGTTCGGCCCGTATGCAGGCTTCCGTCCCAACTTCCTCAAACAAGGCTCGCTCATGGATTTGCCGATGTCTATCCACATGGACAACCTCTATCCTATGCTCCGCGCCGGTTGGGCTAATATGCCGCTGACCAAATACCTCTTGGGTGAATTGCGTAAAACCAAAGAAGAACGCTTCACTTCGCTCTTAGAGTATTATCCGGAAGCCAATCCTGACGATTGGGAACTGATTACCGCCGGTCAACGCGTACAAATCATTAAAAAAGACCCGAAAAAAGGCGGTGTACTCCAATTCGGTACCGAAATCGTCGCCCATGCCGACGGCTCGCTGGCCGCATTGCTGGGCGCGTCCCCAGGTGCATCAACCGCCGTACCTTTGATGATTAAGCTGATCAACCAATGCTTCCCAGGTCATGCCGAATCATGGTCAGGCCGTCTGAAAGAATTGGTGCCCGGCTACGGTATCAAGCTGAACGACAATCCGACTTTGGCGGACGAAATCATTAGCTACAACGCGACCGTTTTGGGCATTCATCACTAAATTGAAGCAGACACAAAGGCGGGCATTCTTGCCCGCCTTTTTTCAAACCATTAAAATAACGGCATTCAGGCCGTCTGAAATCTAATCTGCAACAGCATGTTGTACGATTCAAACCCGAAAATCAGCCCCAATAGAAAAACGCCATGACCGATATTCTCAACAAAATCCTTGCCACCAAAGCAGAAGAAGTAGCCGCCCAAAAAGCCGCCGTTTCCTTGGAAGACATCAAAGCCCAAGCGCAGGCTGCTGCGCCGGTTCGCAGCTTTATCGGCTCGATCCGTGAAAAACACGCGCAGAATCTGCCAGCCATTATTGCCGAAGTCAAAAAAGCCAGCCCGAGCAAAGGCCTGATCCGTCCTGATTTTCATCCTGCTGAAATCGCCGCTGCCTATGAAAAAGCCGGAGCGGCCTGCTTGTCCGTGTTGACGGACGAACCTTACTTCCAAGGCTCGCCCGAGTATTTGAAACAGGCGCGTGCGGCCGTGGCGCTGCCGGTCTTGCGTAAAGACTTTATCATCGACGAATACCAAATCTATCAGGCGCGCGCGTGGGGTGCAGATGCAGTTCTTCTGATTGCCGCCGCATTGGAAGCCGAGCAGCTTGAGCGTTTTGAAGCCGTCGCCCACGAATTGGGCATGACTGTCTTGTTGGAGTTGCACGATGCGTCCGAGCTGGAAAAATGCCGCAACATGACCACAGCGCTGTGGGGCGTCAACAACCGCAACCTGCGTACGTTTGAAGTGACCCTGCAACAAACCCTCGACCTCTTGCCTGAATTAAACGGCAAAACCGTTGTAACTGAAAGCGGCATCCGCAACAAAGAAGACGTCGATTTCATGCGCAGCCACGGCGTGCATACTTTCCTGATCGGCGAAACCTTTATGCGAGCCGAAGATATTGAAGCCGAAGTCAAAAAACTGTTCTAAACCTAAAAAACATCAGGCCGTCTGAATTTTCAGACGGCCTGAATCCATTGGAGACGAGAAAAAATGTTTACTGTACAGCGCATTTACGCCTATCAACCCGATTCTAAACAAACCGCCGTCTTTATCGACCGCCTCTATCCGCGCGGCGTCCATAAAGAAGTTTTCGCTACGGCGCTCTGGCTGAAAGACATTACGCCCAGTGCAAACCTGCGCCGCTGGTATCACGAAAATCCGGCTGAGAATTTTGACAGTTTTGTCAGCCGTTATCATGAAGAGCTGCAAGGCGATGCCGAGCAGGCCGCCATCAAGCAGCTGCTGGATTTGGAAAAACAGCACGGCAATATTTTATTGCTGACCGCCGTCAAAGACCCTCGACATTCCCACGTCTCCGCACTGGCTCAATTTTTGGGCACAACGTTTGAATATCGCGATTAAAAAATCAGTGTTTGGGCTGAATACAAAAAGGCCGTCTGAAATCAAGGTTTCAGACGGCCTGCTATTTTCAAATCAAGAAGGATAACGGTGTGCCACCAATTTTCCGTCTATGTATTCGCCGATATAGACTTGTGAGGCTTCAAGGTGGAGGCGGTCGAGTTCCTGTTGCAGCCATTCTTCATCACGCTTAATGATTTCGAGGATGTCGGGGTCAACTTGGCCGTCTGTAATCAGCGGATAGCGCAGGCTTTCGTCGCCGTACTTAATGACGGCGAGCTGGCCGTTTTGTTCCATCACGGCACGTTTGACGGCAGAGATTTCGTAGATGCCGGCGGCGCGGAGTTTGAACATGAGGTCGTGTGCGCTGATGCCGTTTTTCATGCATTCATCGGTTTGGATTTTGCCGTTGACGATAACCCAGACGGATTTGCCGTCAATGATGGATTTGACCCAGCGGTTGTGGTTTTTGATGAATTTCAGGCTCAAGACCAACAGCGTCCACAAAATCAGCACGAGGAAAAATTGCAACAGGCCGACGCTGTCGCTGTAAATCACGCCGCCGATGATGCCGCCGAGTACATAGTTTTGCACTTGGTCCATGGCGGAGGTCGGCGCGAGGTTGCCTTTACCTAAGAGGTTGATTTGCAAAATCAAACCTAAAATACCCATCAGTAGTTTGAGGGCGAGCAGGGAGTATGCTTCCATGTGTGTGTATCCTGTTATTCTTTATCGATGAGTTCGATATTGTTGTTGACCAAATTGATGGGCGTCAGCGTGTAGGCGGAGAAGTCTTGATTGAAATGGACTTCGTAGTATTGGTTTTTGATGCCGATAATCATGCCGTTGAACAGGCGCGTGCTGTTGACGATGATGTCTTGTTTTTCAACTTTTTGGTTTTCAATCAAGGCATTGAGAAAACCCACCATGCGCGAAGTATCGGCGGCAAAGTTTTGACGCTCGCTGTATGAAAGATATTGCGTGCCGCAGATGAGGATGAGCAACAACAGCGCAATAATGCTCAGGTCGCGGTATTTGGTGTCCATGCGGTGGCGCAGGTATTGCGATACGGCGAGCAGGAGGATGACGAGGGCGGCGAAAATCAGGATATATTTCAAGTAGTCGTGGAAATACATATGATTTTCAAGATAAAAGTGAGAAAAGAATTTCATGGTATTTGATAAATTTGGGAAGGGTAATAAGGCCGTCTGAAACTTACATTTCAGACGGCCTTGTCTATTAAACAAGGATGTTGCGTTAAGTTTTCAAAATAGGGTGTTTTTAAAGCGGTATCAGTTGATAAATCCGTCGTCTTTCATTTTCTTTTCGGATATGTATTTAATTGTACATTCATACACATATATATTTTTGATAGGTATTGGGTAGTATCACGGCAAGATCTTCCAGTGTCCAATTTCTATTGGACTGAAAGGTGGGAGAGTTTAATTCTTGCTGTTCGATTTTTTGCCACTCTGTGTTGGCTTTTGGGGCGAATTCTTTGGTAGTTTTTTCGAATGCGCGAATACCGATGCGGTTTCTCTTGCTGTATATTCTGCCTGCCAAGTAACGTTGTTCAGGAAACTCATGCTCATGCCCCTTCAAGTTACCACTGCAATAGTTTTGAGTAGCTTCAGTATCAGCCAGCCGATCGGCATCATGTAAAACAGCAAGATAGTGGCTTTTACCTTGCAAAATCAGCCAAGCTGCAAAGCCATAAGTATTGTATTTATGCTTACCACCGTACACCAAAGATAGCGCAGACCAAATTAATCTATTGGGACTGGCAATGATTGTGCATTCGTACATCTTAAAGAAATAATCGAAATATAATAAATCCTCATCTGGTAAAGATTCCAATAACCGATTCAAGTTTTGGTTGAATTCCCCAATATTGCGAGATTCAGGACGTGCTTGATCAATGATGTTCCAAAAATCGTTGATTGTCATGGCTCCAATCTTCCGAATAATCCGAGACAGGCATAGACGCCGAGTTTAAACACGTTCTTTTTCCAAAATGACGACGTAGGCTTCACGCACGAAAAACAGCAGCATGCGGCGCTGGTCTTTTTCCATGGTAACAACCTTCCAGCCTTGTGAGGCGTGGCTGTTGAGGAAATCGCTGAATTTGACCGGATTGATTTTGGCACTGCCGAAAATCAAGCTGGAAAGCAGGTTCTCTTGATAAATGACGGCTTTATATTCTTTCATTTTATTCCTTTAAAATAAGGGGGCCTTAAAGCCCCCCATGATTCTACTCTTTATTGTTCAACTGCGGCAATACGGAACCTTCGCCCAAGGACAACAAACCGCTTTGCGAGTAAATACCCAGTTTGGAGCGGGTGTCGGTGATGTCGAGGTTGCGCATGGTCAGTTGGCCGATGCGGTCGAGCGGGGTGAACGCGGCGTCTTCGACTTTTTCCATGCTCAGGCGTTCGGGTTGGTAGGTCAGGTTAGGCGATTCGGTGTTCAGAATCGAATAGTCGTTGCCGCGGCGCAATTCGAGGGTAACTTCGCCGGTGATGGCTTTGGCAACCCAGCGTTGGGCGGTTTCGCGCAACATGAGGGCTTGGCTGTCAAACCAACGGCCTTGGTAGAGCAGGCGGCCGAGGCGCAGGCCGTTGATGCGGTATTGTTCGATGGTGTCTTCGTTGTGGATGCCGGTCACCAAACGTTCGTAAGCGATGTGGAACAATGCCATGCCCGGGGCTTCGTAGATGCCGCGCGATTTGGCCTCGATGATGCGGTTTTCGATTTGGTCGCTCATGCCCAAGCCGTGGCGGCCGCCGATGCGGTTGGCTTCGAGGAAGAGTTCGACAGGATCGGCGTATTCTTTGCCGTTCAATGCAACCGGCACGCCTTCTTCAAAGCGCACGCTGACTTCTTCGGGTTTGACTTCGACGTTTTCGTCCCAGAAGGCAACGCCCATGATGGGCTTGACGATTTTGATGCCGCTGTTGAGGAATTCCAAATCTTTGGCTTCATGCGTCGCGCCGAGCATATTGGAGTCGGTAGAGTAGGCTTTTTCAACCGACATTTTGTAGTTGAAGCCGTTGGCAATCAGAAATTCGCTCATTTCGTGGCGACCGCCGAGTTCGTCGATAAATTGTTGGTCGAGCCAAGGTTTGTAGATTTTCAGCGCGGGATTGGTCAAGAGGCCGTAGCGGTAGAAACGCTCGATGTCGTTGCCTTTGTAGGTGCTGCCGTCGCCCCAGATATTCACATCGTCTTCTTTCATGGCGGAAACGAGCATGGTGCCGGTCACGGCGCGGCCCAAAGGCGTGGTGTTGAAGTAGGCGATGCCGCCGGTGGAAACGTGGAACGCGCCGCATTGGATGGCAGCGATGCCTTCGTGTGCCAGTTGTGCGCGGCAATCAATCAGGCGGGCGTTTTCTGCGCCGTATTCCATCGCTTTTTTAGGAATGGCGTTGTAATCGTCTTCGTCAGGTTGGCCGAGGTTGGCGGTGTAGGCATAAGGCAGCGCGCCTTTGAGTTTCATCCACAATAGCGCGGCAGAGGTATCAAGACCGCCGGAGAAGGCGATGCCGACTTTTTGACCGATGGGGAGATTTTGTAAAATGGTATGGTTTTGGCTCATTGGGATTCCTCCAGACTTGAAAAGTTGAAACCATTATCTTATAAATGGAATACATTGTCAGCAATTAGGCCGTCTGAATGTTCGGAGGGCCGTATTAAAGAAACCTCATCATGAACGCTTTTAACCTCATTATCATCGGCGATGAAATCTTGCACGGCAGCCGTCAAGACAAGCACTTCGCCTTTTTTAAATCTTTATTGGAATCGCACGGGCTGAAGCTCAATCAGGTGCAATACCTGCCCGACGAACCCGATTTGTTGGTCAAACAACTGCGCCGCAGTTTTTCAGACGGCCTGCCGACTTTCGTTACCGGCGGTATTGGTTCTACGCCTGACGACCACACGCGCCAAGCCGCAGCGGCTGCTTTGGATTTGCCCGTCGTCCGCCATCCTGAAGCCGCCAAGTTTATCGAAGGCGTGACCCGGAAACGCGGCGAGCCGCTCGATTCGCCGGAACACGCCCAACGCCTGAAAATGGCAGATTTTCCCGAAGGCGCGGAATTGGTGCCCAATCCGTTTAACAACATCGCCGGATTTTCCATCCGCGAGCATTATTTCTTCCCCGGTTTCCCCGTGATGGCGCACCCGATGGCGGAGTGGGTATTGGAAACTTATTACGCCGACCGCTTCAACCAAACCGAACGCGGCAGCCGTAGCGTGTATGTGTTCGACCAACCCGAATCGCGCATTACGCCGATTATGGAACATCTTGAGCGTACCTACGCCGGTGTTCGTTCGTACAGTCTGCCCACCGTGGGCCGTACCGATTCAGACGGCCGTTATACTCCGCCGCATATCGAATTCGGCATCAAAGCGGAAGGCGAGGCCTGCCGCTTGTTGGATGCTGCGTGGGAAGATGCGTTGCAGGGTTTGCAGGCGATTGGCGCGACTTTGAAAGAAACGGTGGAATAATGCACTTATCCCCAGCCCAATCCAGACGCGCACTGACTTTTGTCTCTTTGCTGTTTTTGCCGCCGACCCTCATCATCGGCATTTGGCTGGCGCAATATGGCGGCTTTGCTTTTGAGCCGCCGCTGATGCACGCCGTCCATGCCCACGCAGGAACATGGTTTGACCCGATTGCCACCGTGTTGCACTATCTGGGCAAAACCGCGATTGCCGTGCCGCTGATCGGTGCAGTCGCTGCAGCCCTGTATTTTGCCGATAAGAAGCGCGAAGCACTGTTTTGCGTGTTGGCGGCATTGGTGCCGACTTTGAACATGCTGATTGTGAAGGTTTGGTTTGCCCGCGAACGTCCGCTGCTTTGGCCGCGCCTGATTGAAGAGAGCAATTTTTCCTTCCCCAGCGGCCACAGTACGTTTTCCGCCGCCATTGCCGTCATGCTGATATTGCTTTGCCGCCGCACGCGCTACCGCCGCGCCGCTTGGATAGGCGGTATTTCCTTTGCCCTGTTGACCGGGTTTTCGCGCATTTATTTGGGCGTGCATTATCCCACCGACGTTTGGGCAGGCTGGACCAACGGCACGCTGACTGCCTTGTTGGTGTATATGCTCATCTTCAGGCCGTCTGAAAAATAGAAGAAACGAATTATGAATACACGTTCACCCAACACGCCTTATTGGCTCAGAAACGGCCATGCCGACACTCTATTTGCCAAGTTGCTGCAAGGCAAGGCGCCCGACTACCGCCGCGAGCTTCTGCCCGACAGTACCGGCAAAACCCAAGTTGCCTACGATTTTGTCGACAGTGCCGACCCCGATGCGCCGTTGGTGGTTTTGTTCCACGGACTGGAAGGCAGCAGCGAGAGCCATTACGCGGTCGAGTTGATGAAAGCCGTACAGCAGCGCGGTTGGAACGGCGTGGTTGCCCATTTCCGCAGTTGCGGCGGCATAGAAAACACCGCGCCCGTGTTCTACCACCTAGGCGATACGCCCGAAATCGCCTTTATGCTCAACACGCTGGCACAACGCTATTCAACCATCTATGCCGTCGGCGTTTCTTTGGGGGGCAATGCCCTGGCCAAATATTTGGGCGAGCAGGGCAGCAATGCCGTTCCGCGCTCTTCTGCCGTCGTTTCCGCACCGGTTGATGCGGTAGCGGCAGGTACGCGTTTTGATCAGGGCATGACGCGCTTGATTTACACGCGCTATTTTTTAAATTCGCTGTTGCCGAAAGCCCAGGCGATTCCCCGGTTTCAGGCGGCCTTAAGCCAGCAAAACTGCAAAACGCTTGGCGATTTTGACGACCGCTTTACCGCGCCGTTACACGGTTTTGCCGACCGCCACGATTACTACCGCCGCAATTCTTGCAAACCGTTTCTGAAAGGCGTGGAGACGCCGCTGCTGCTGCTCAATGCCGTCAATGACCCTTTCCTGCCGCCGGAAGCCCTGCCGACCGGGCGGGACGTGTCCTCGGCCGTTACGCTGCTGCAACCGGCATACGGCGGTCATGTCGGCTTCGTTAGCCGCGATCGGGGCCGTCTGAATCTGCAATGGCTGCCGCAAACGGTGTTGGACTATTTCAAGCAGTATCAGCCGTAAATGAAAAAGGACATGTATGCGACATACCCTTAGAGTGTAGAAAGTAAAAAGGCCGTCTGAAAACAAGTTTCAGACGGCCTTTTGAATGGCTTGATTATTTTCCTTTGTTGTCGGCTTTGGCTTCTTTTTTCAGAGAAGCGTACAACTCAGGGTCGCGGTTTTTCAGCAAGGACGCAACGGCCAAGTCGTCACGGTTTACTTTAGCCAAATCGACGCGCTCGATGTGTACCAAACGCAGCAATTCGCGTACAGGTTTAGGCATATTGCGGCCGGATTCGTAACGGGAACCACCGGATTGAGTCACACCGATGCGGCTCCAGAAGTCCATTTGGTTCAGGCCGAGTTTTTTACGGATATCACGGATGTTTTCAATTTTTTCGAACGATTTCATGAATCTTCCTTATTGTGGTATTTGTTGCATGCCTCTAGGCATAAAAATGGGTCTGCAAGAATGCCGGCATCCCTTTTCCTGTAGGCTTTTGGGGTGATATGTGGGCGTATTGCAAATGACTGATCTAGATAATTAGACAGTATATTCGAAAGAAGTTTGCCGCTGTTTGCCATAATTTGTGTAAATATTTCTTAATTCATTATTTCGTATAATTTTTGGCATATAAATCATTAAATTATGCGATTATCTTAAATATGGCGTGGGCAAATTTTTACATAACTAAACAATTCATTATGGGTAAAAACTTAATTTTGAGCTTTTATTCGGTTTGACGGGTCGGGAAAACGGATAAATTTCAGGCCGTCTGAATCTGTATTTTTAGACGGCCTGAAAATTTCTCAAGTTTAAGGCTTGCCGGTGGCAGGGCTGATAGTGAGGATTTCGTAGCCGGTTTCGGTAACCAAGACTTCGTGTTCCCATTGGGCGGAAAGGGAGCGGTCTTTGGTGACCACTGTCCAACCGTCGTTCAGGATGCGCAGGTGGCGTTTGCCTTGGTTGATCATCGGCTCGATGGTAAAAATCATGCCCGGTTTGAGGACGAGGCCCTGACCTTTGCGGCCGTAGTGGACCACTTGCGGCGCTTCGTGGAAACCGCGGCCGATGCCGTGGCCGCAGAATTCTTGAACTACGGAGTAGCCGGCATTTTCGGCAACCTGTTGGCAGGCATAGCCAACATCGCCGAGGGTGGCGCCGGGTTTGACTGCTTCGATACCCGCCATCATGGAGGCATGGGTCACGTCGATCAGGCGTTGGGCAATTGGGGAGACTTTGCCGACGGTAAACATACGGCTGGAGTCGCCGTGGAAGCCGTCTTTTTTGATGGTCAGGTCGATGTTGACGATGTCGCCTTCTTTCAGCGGCTTGTCATCGGGAATACCGTGGCAGATGACGTGGTTGACGGAGGTGCAGCAGGATTTCGGGTAGGGCGGGTTGCCGTAGTTGAGGGGGGCGGGATAACCGCCTTGGACGTTGACGTGGTAGTCGTAAACGAGTTTGTCGATTTCGTTGGTGGTGACGCCGGGTTTGACGAATTGGCCGATGTAGTCGAGGGCTTCGGCGACCAAGCGGCCGAGTTCGCGCATTTTTTCGATTTCTTCGGGGGTTTTGATGATGACTTTGTCCATGAGGTTTCCTTCTTGTTTCAGACGGCATGGGGGCCGTCTGAACGGGACGGGTGTGCCGTCTGTTTAAAACAGGTTGTCGAGATTGTCTTTATTGCGCGGTTTGGTTTGTGGTTTGGCCTCAGGCTCGGCTTTGGGAGTCGGTTTGGACTCGGGGGCTTTGGCTTTTGCCGGTTTGTTTTCTGCTGCTTGTGCGGCCGGTTTGCTGTCTGCGGCTTTGTTTGCTACCGGCTGGCTGTCTGCTTGAGGTGTGTTTTGAGCGGTAGGGCTGTTGTTGTCGGATTGTGTTTTTTCTGATTTGTCGGTTTCGGCGCGTTTGTTTTCTGTGCGTTTGCCGCGGTGTGCGGCAGGACGGTCGTTTTTTGCACCTTCTTCGGCTTTGTCGCTTTTTTCGGTTTGGGGAACAACCGGGTTGCCGGAAGCAGTTTTTTCGTCGCCTTCTTGGGCGGGTTGGACGGTTTCAGGTTCGACAGTGCCGTTGGGGCGCCAAACTTCAATGCGTGTGTCGGTTTGTTCGGCAGGGCTTTTTTCGGGTACGTCGGTTTTACCGGAGTTTAGGGTGCTGAATACGCCGGCGACGAGGGCTGCGACGGCAATAAAGCTGACAAGGAATAAAGCGCGGATTAGGTGTTTGGGCTTAAGTTGGAAAGGGGTTTTATTATTCTTGGACATGATGGGTCGGGTAATCGTTGGAGGAATGGCCGTCTGAATATTCAGACGGCCCCGGGTTGCCTGTGAATCAGTTGGCAACGTAGTTTTGATAGAGGGTCACGACTTTTTGTACGCCGACGGTCGTGCTGACTTTTTGGGTCACGCGGGCTTGTTCGTCAGGCGTGAGGATGCCCATCACATAGGTCACGTTGCCGTAAGTCACGATTTTGACGCGTGCTTGGGTGGCCGGGCTGAGGCCCAACAGGGTGGCGCGGACCTTGGATGTGCCCCAGGTATCGTTAGTCACATCGCCGAGCGAACGCGCTTGTGAGGCAACGGTGATGTAGTTGTACACGCCTTCTGCGGCTTGTTCGGAACGGGCGATGCGTTCAACAAATTGTTTTTCGCCTTCGGTAGCCACTTGGCCGAGCAGGAGCAGGTGGCGGTTGTAGCCGACAACGTTCAGTTTGGGCTTGTAGCCTTGAACTTGGTTGTTTTGGCGCAGGTAGGAGCGTGCGGTGGTTTCGACGCGCAGTGCCATAACGTTGTCGTCGGTTTGCGCGCCGGTGGTGCGGCGGTCGACGGCGGATTTGGTGCCGACGGCTGCACCGCCGATCAGTGCGCCGACGCAGCCGCTCAGACTCAGGCTCAAGAGGGTCGCGGTCAGAACGGGGAGGGCGTAGCGTTTGATATTCTTCATATCCTTTTCCTTGGGTATGGACGGTTGGGTGTTCAGACGGCCTTTAAGGGATGGGCCGTCTGAAAAGAAAGGGTTACATGCCTTCAAGCAGGACGGAGTCGATGCAGTCGCACATGGCGTGAATCAGCAAAATATGGTTTTCCTGAATGCGGGCAGTGCGCGGATAAGGGACGTTGAGCAAAACGTCGGTATCTTTGAGCATGGCGGCGATTTTTCCGCCGTCGCGGCCGGTCATGGCAATGACGTGCATGTCGCGCTCGTGTGCCGCTTTGATGGCTTCGATGATGTTGGTGGAATTGCCGGAGGTGGAGATGCCGACCAATACGTCGCCGGCACGTCCGAGCGCGCGCACTTGTTTGCTGAATACGTGGTCGAAACCGTAGTCGTTACCGATGGCGGTCAGGGCGGAAGTGTCTGTTGTCAGTGCGACAGCGGCCAATTCCATGCGTTCTTTTTCAAAACGACCGGTCATTTCTGCGGCGAAGTGTTGCGCGTCGGCAGCCGAACCGCCGTTGCCGCAGGCCAGGATTTTGCCGTCGTTCATCAGGCATTGCAGCATCAGCTCGGCAGCCTGTGCAGTCGGCTCGACCAGTACTTTTTCGGCTTCTTGCTTGGAGCGGATGCTCTCGGCAAAATGTGCGGAAACGCGTTCTTGTAATGTTGTCATGAGGTTAACCTGTAATATTTTGAATCCATTCGGGCGGGCCGTCGCCCTCAATCAATACCGCGTCCAGGCGGCAGGGCGCATGGTTTAACCCGTGCTTTTGCAGATAATACTCTACACTTCGTTGCAATTTCAATAATTTGGACTGCGAGATGCTGTATGCGACACCACCGAAACCTCGGTTTTTGCGGTATTTTACTTCAACAAACACAATCGTACTGCCGTTTTTGACGATTAAATCGATTTCGCCGTAGGCGCAATGCCAGTTCCGCGCCAGCAGCGAGTAGCCTTTGCCCAGCAGGAATGCCAGCGCCGCATCTTCGGCCGCCGCCCCCTGTTTGTGGTTTAAGCGCATGAAAAGTTTACCCGTTATATAATTATTGTTTTTAAAGAGACGCCGTTTCAGACGGCCTTGAATCTATGTACACAAAACACCTGCAAAAAGCCGTCGACAGCATCGAAAAACAGACATTATACGTTGTCGCCACACCCATCGGCAATTTAGCCGACATAACGTTGCGTGCGCTGGCCGTGCTGCAAAAGGCCGACATGATCTGCGCCGAGGACACCCGTGTTACCGCCCAGCTTTTGAGTGCGTACGGCATTCAGGGAAAACTCGTGAGCGTGCGCGAACACAACGAGCAGCAAATGGCCGACAAAATCATCGCCTATCTTTCAGACGGCCTGAGCGTTGCCCAAGTTTCGGATGCGGGTACGCCTGCGGTTTGCGATCCGGGTGCAAAACTTGCTGCCCGCGTGCGCGAAGCCGGATTTAAAGTGGTGCCTGTGGTCGGCGCAAGCGCGGTCATGGGGGCGTTGAGCGTGGCCGGTGTGACGGAATCCGATTTTTACTTCAATGGTTTCTTGCCGCCTAAGGCTGGCGAACGCCAAAAGCTGCTGGCCAAATGGGCGGAAGCCGATTTTCCGATTGTGATGTTTGAAACGCCGCACCGCATCGAGGCAAGCCTTGCGGATATGGCCGCACAGTTTCCCGAACGCCGTTTGACTTTGGCGCGCGAAATCACCAAAACGTTTGAAACCTTCCTCAGCGGCACGGTTGCCGAAATCCAAGCCGCCCTCAAAAACGACAGCAACCAAACGCGCGGCGAGATGGTGCTGGTGTTGCACCCTTCGGTGAAAGAGAAACACAGCGATTTGCCCGAGGCGGCGCAAAATACCATGAAAATCCTTGCGGCCGAGTTGCCGACCAAACAAGCTGCCGAGCTTGCCGCCAAGATTACCGGCGAGAATAAAAAGGCGCTGTATGATTTAGCGTTGGAGTGGAAACGGATTTCAGACGACGCTTGAGGTCTTGCAGGCTTATTTTTCTCAACCTGTGGTGTGAACGATGCGACGATTTCCTACAGGCAAAACTGGGTATTGTTCGTTATCCGTTTGCCGGTTCTACAGGCTTTATATAGGTAAAGTTCTGTTTGCCGCATTGCTCCCCCCCCCCCCTTGTAATTTACAATGACACTGCATACAACTAGTATGTTCTTAAATCTTTCAATCTACGGGAGTGGACTTATGAAACAAAATATCATCGTTGCCTTATTCGACATCTCCAGCGAAGCTTATCAAGCCTTTTCTGAATTGAAAGCTTACTCGCAGACAACAGATGCTTTGGTGGCACAAGCCGTTTTGATTAAAAAGGAAAATGGTCTGATTATCCCAGCAGAAAGCACCGACTTTACCGCCAATACGGCCGAAAGCGCATGGACGGGCGGCCTCATTGGTTCACTGGTCGGCATCCTCGGCGGTCCTATCGGTGTTCTGTTGGGTGGAGCTACTGGCGCACTCATCGGCAGTGATGTAGGCACTGCCCAAACATTGGGAGAGGGGGCGTTGCTGGAAAATGCAGCCAAAAAACTGGATAACGGCAGTACTGCAATCATTATTTTGGCGCAAGAACTCAACGAAGCTATATTGGATGCTTTCTTCCACCGTTTCAAAACCGTTATTCTCCGGCAAGATGCAGCCGTTGCCCAAGAGGAGGTATTGGCAGCAATAGAAGCGGAGAAAGAAGTGGCACGTCAGGCACACGAAGCGTGGAAAAAACAGCGCAAAGCCGAACGCAAAGCCGAACGCCAAGGGAAAGTGGAAGCCTTCAAGGCCGACATCAAACAAAAATTCGACAAATTGGCAGCCAAGTTGAAATAACACTGCCACCAACCCAAGGTATGTAACCGCTCAAATTTTCCGTTTCGGATGCATGCCAAACCGGTTTGAGGCTACCTGAAAATCTATTTTTCAGGTAGCCTCTCCCTTTTTCATGCCCCGAGACCTTTGCAAAGGTCTCAACCTATGTTATTGCAAAGGTCTCGGCCTTTTTATAATTGGATTTTAGATCGATCCAATAGGTTCAATACGCTTCTAAGTTTGCGTTTCAGACGGCCTCAATGTTTGGCAAACCTGCTTCAACGCTGCCATGCGCTGCGCAAATATTCGATGCAGTCGGTCAGGGCGTAAAACGGGGCGTTGCCGTGATTGGCGTTGGGGTAGAGGGTGAAGCGGACATCCGCGCCGAGGTGGTGCAAAGTGCCGGCAAGGATTTTGGCTTGTGCGACCATGCCGCGGCTGGTTTGGTCGGGACGGTTGTTTCTGCCTTCATGCTCGCCTGCGCCGAGGCGGATGCCGATTCCTTGCGGCAAAGTGTCGGGCAGCCAATCGAGCACGCGGCGGTCTTGCCACCAGATAGACGGCGAAACCAGCAAATAATGGCGGAATCGTTCGGGACGGGTGAACAGGGAATAGAGGCCGTACAGTGCGCCGAACGAATGGCCGAAGACGGCTTGGTTTTGGGTGTCGATGCGGTATTTGCTGTTGAGCAGGGCGGAGAGTTCGTCATCGATAAAGCGGCTGAAGCGTTCGGCTTGGCCGTATTGTTTGCGTTCGGATTCGGGCGCGTTGTCGGGCAGCGGCGGCGTGTAGTCGAGGGCGCGTTGGCTTAAGTCGCGGATGGTGCCGCCGGTGTAGCCGATGCCGACAATCAGACAGGCGGCATGGCTTTTGGTGATGGGGTTGATGAGCAGGGATTGCGCCATATTGAGGATAGCAGGGAAAAAGGCATCCCCGTCAAGAATATACAGCACGGGATAGCCGCCTGCCGGACGCTCGCCGAGTGTCGCGGCTTGAATGCGGTAGGTGCGGCCGGTGTGGGTGGAAGTAAGGGCGGTTTCTTCGGCTTGCAGCAGGGTGGCGGCTTGCCAGTCGGGACGGATGGACATGATGGGGTGCTTTAATCAATGGTTGCTTAAGGGAAAAGGCCGTCTGAACAATGGTTTTCAGACGGCCTTATTGTACGGATTTCTGCCTTTTTAACAATACGCGCGATTAGCGTACGTCAACGTAGGAGCTGCTGTGCAGTTCGCGCAGGAGGTTGGTGGTCGCCTGTTGCGCTTTTTGTTGGGACAGGTATTGGCGGACGGCGTTTTGTTGGCGCTCTTCAGGCGTACCTGCTTCGCGGACGTCGTTCAGCTTGATGATGTGCCAGCCGAATTGGGTGCGGACAGGGGCGCTGATTTGGCCGGGTTTGAGTTTGTGGACGGCTTCTTCAAATGGAGCAACCATCATGCCATCGGCAAACCAGCCCAAATCGCCGCCGTTGCCGGCGCTGCTGTCTTGCGAGTATTGGCGTGCCAAACCGCCGAAATCTGCGCCGCTGCGGGCTTGTGAGTAGATTTTGCGGATGGTGCTTTCTGCGCCGACGGCGGCATTGTCGTTGTCGGCTTTAATGAGGATGTGTTGGGCATGGTATTGGCGCACAGGGTCTGCTTCAGGCAGGGTGACGCCTTGTTGTTTGGCCTGCTCGATGTAGCGTGCCACTTCGGAGTCGCTCACGCGGCTGTTTTGCATGATGGCTTGTTGGCGCACTTTTTCAACAATAATGCTGTCGGCGATGTCTTGACGGACGGCGGCAGACGGGTTTTTGATGTTGGGGTTGTGCGCGATAACGGCTTCGATTTCGCTATCGGTCGCTTGGATGTTGCGGCGTTTGCCTGCTTGGAGGATCAGGGATTGGTTGATCATTTGTGCCAAAACCTGTTGGCGCAGCTCGTTGGCGTCCATTTGCGTGCCTTTAGGCATGGTTTGACGCGCTTGCGCTACGGCTTGCGCTACTTGGCGGTGGGTAATGACTTCGTTGTCGACAACCGCGGCAATGCCGTCTGAAAGATGTACGCCGCTTTGTACGGCAGGCATGGTGGTGGCGCTGACGGCAGCTGCTTTGGCTGCGCGCGCTTTGCCTGCTTTGGCTTTAGGGGCGGCGTGTGCGCCTACTGCGAAAGTGAGTGCGGCGACGAGAATCAGGGGTTTGAAGTTCATTGTTTGACTACCTCGTTGGTTTTGCTGTAACCGGGGATGGCTAAGCGGAGTTTTTCGAATGGGTTGTTGCCGATATTGCTCAAGTCTTTGAGTTGGAGGTTGAAGAATACGGCGTTTTTGTGGCTGTTTTCGCCGGTAACATAGCGTTGGCCGACCAAGCTTGCGCTCCAGCAGCCGCAGTTGCTTTTGTATTCTGCACCGATGAGCATTTCCAGTGGTTTTTTGGCTTCGATTTCGTAGTTGTAACGGGCAACGGCGTACAGGTTTTTACTCAACGGCCATTGGGCGGCAAGGTCGATTTGGCTGAGTCTGTCGTAGAAATAGTCGCCGTTGGCTTGCAGATAGATGCGCTCGTTGCGTCCGTATTTGTAGCGCGCGCTTAAGACTTTGCCGGGTTCGGGGTTGTAGGCAATCCCTGCGGCGTAGCTTTCGGCACGGCTTTGGTTTTGGTTGTAGTGGATGTCCAAGTCGATGCGGATGCTCGGGGTAATGTTGCCGTGTGCAAAGGCTACCCAGTCGGACTGGCTGCGCGGATAACGGCTGACGCTGCCGTCAGGCAGGACGTTGTCGTTTTTGAAGTAAAACTTCTGGCCGATACCTGCACGGAAGAGTTCCGCACCGGTGTTGGGGTTGAGGATGCGGCTTTGTGTGGCCAGCGTCAGGCTGTTGGCCGAATTGATGCGGTCGTTGCCGGAATAAAGGTTTTCGCGGAACAGCTGCGAATAGGTAAAGCTGTTTTCGGAGCTGTCGAAATTGGGCAGGTCGTTTTGGGACTTGGTCGGAATGTAGTTGTAAAACAGGCGCGGTTCGAGCGTTTGCAGGTATTCTCCGCCGAAGAGCCGGGCCCTGCGCTCGAAGGTCAGGCCGCTGTCGACGTTGATGATCGGCAGGACGCGGCTGACATTGCGGCTGCTTTGGCCGTTGAAGCTGTTGAGGCTGTAATAAGTGGCGTGTACGCCGACTTTAGGCCGGATGTAGCCCCATTGGTTGTGGAAGTCCCATTTGACGCTCGGGTAGAGCACCACGCGGCTGCCGTCTTGCTTAGTATCGTGGTCAAAACGGGTGAATTGGCCGAATACGTTGAGTTGCGCTTTGCCGAGATGGCTTTGCCAACGGCCGGTCAGACGGGGCATGATGGCATAAGGCTCGTCTTTATAGCCGTCTTGGTTGGCCAGCGTTTGGTATTTTTGTACGCGCAACGAGCCGTCGAAGCTGCCGCCCAACAGTTTGTCGCTGTAATTGAGCCATGCCTGACGGTCGAGGTTGACGTTGCGCGCGATGTCTTCGCGGCCGTAGAAGTCGCGGTAGTAATCGTCGTCGGAAACTTGGTTGTAGTTGATGCCGCCGCTGATTTTGCTGTTCAGCTGCTGCTGGTGTTTCCATTTGAACTGGTAGCGGTTGTTGTGGACGCTTTTTTGGTCGTTCGGCATCCAGTCGCCATCGACTTCGCCGCTGTAATTCGGCTGCAGATAACGCACTTGGCCGCCCAGTTGCACACCGCGTTTGCTGATGATGCCCGGGCGGATGGTGGCATCCAAATTTGGGGCAAGGTTGAAGTAGTAGGGCAGGCTCAGCTCAAGGCCGTCTGAACCGGTGGCAATGGTCGGAACGAGCAGGCCGCTTTTGCGGTTGCCGTTGATAGGGAAGTCCGCCCAAGGCGTGTAGAGGACGGGGACGCCGCCGAATACCAGCGAAGCGTGTTTGGCCACGCCGATGCCTGTCGATTCATCGGCTTCAATGCTTTGGGCTTGGATATACCAGCTGGCGTCGCCGGGCGAACAGGTGTTGAATTTGGTATTGATGAGTTTGTAGAGGCCTTTGCCTTTGAGTTCGGCTTTTTCGCTGACACTTTGAAGGCGGCGGCCGCCTTGTTCGGTATTGAGGCGCACGGCGGTGCCGGAACCGGTTTGGTTTTTGAGGTTGTAAACCAATTGGTCGCCGGATACGGTCGAACCGTTTTGATACAGGGTGAAGCGGTCGCCGGCGGTAACGGTATCGGCGGCTTGGTCGTATTGCGCCCAATCGGCGTTGAGAACATCGGCATTGCGCTCGACAATGACGTCACCTTCGGCACGGACGCCGACTTGGGTCTGGCCTTCTATTTTATCGGCGTTGACGCGGGTGTAATCGGCAGGCAGGGCAGGCTCGCCGCTGCGTTTGATTTCGGCGGTTTCGGCCGGCTTGGCATCTTCATGGTCGCAAAACAGACAAGTGCTGCCCAAAGAAAGCGGGTCGGCTTCGCTTTGGCCGGTTTTTGCCGGTTTGGATTCGGCGGCGTGGGCAGGGGTATAGTCTTCCGCCTGCGGAACAGAAGCATCTTCCGCGCGCACGGCTGTTGCGCCAAAGCCCATAATTAAGGCGAGTACCAAGGGTTTGAGTGAAAATAAACGAGCCAAAATCGCCCCTTAAATCGGTTTGCCAGTTAGAATAGCGGTTATTGTAACCTGAAATTCTGCGATACCGCTATGCAACGACAAACCGAATTACAAAACTGGCTGGAGTCTGTTTACCCGAACCAGCCGTTCGAATTGAGCTTTGCGGCAGCCGATGCCGACTTCCGCCGCTATTTCCGTGCGACGTTTTCAGACGGCCAGACCGTCATCTGTATGGACGCGCCTCCTGAGAAGATGAGTGTTGCGCCTTATTTGAAAGTGCAAAAACTGTTTAATATGGTTAATGTGCCGCAAGTGCTTCATGTGGATGAAGCGTTGGGCTTTATGGTGTTGAACGATTTGGGCAATACCACATTCCTGACCGCCATGAATCAGGAAAACAGTGAAACCGCCCACAAAGCTCTGCTGCTCGAAGCCATCGATGAACTGATCGAACTACAAAAAGCCAGCCAACCCGGCAAACTGCCGGAATACGACCGCGAAGTCATGCTGCGCGAGATTAACCTGTTCCCCGAATGGTTTGTGGCCAAAGAATTGGGCCGCGAGTTGACCTTCAAACAACGCCAGTTGTGGCAGCAAACTGTCGATATGCTGCTGCCGCCCCTGTTGGCTCAGCCTAAAGTGTATGTCCACCGCGACTTTATTGTCCGCAATCTGATGCTGGCAAAAGGCCGTCCGGGCGTGTTGGACTTCCAAGACGCGCTTTACGGCCCAATTTCCTATGATTTGGTGTCGCTGCTGCGCGATGCATTTATCGAATGGGAAGAAGAATTTGTATTGGACTTGGTCATCCGTTACTGGGAAAAAGCACGCGCTGCCCAGCTGCCTGTGCCTGCCGAGTTTGACGAGTTCTACCGCTGGTTTGAATGGATGGGCGTACAACGCCATTTGAAAGTGGCCGGTATTTTTGCCCGTCTGTACTACCGCGACGGCAAAGACAAATACCGTCCTGAAATCCCGCGCTTCTTGAACTACTTGCGCCGCGTATCCCGCCGTTACAACGATTTGGCGCCGCTGTATGCGTTGCTGGTCGAATTGGTTGGCGATGACGAATTGGAAACAGGCTATACCTTCTAAGCTTGGTTTTTTAAGATTTGATTCCACTTTTCAGACGGCCTGATCAACAAAAGGCCGTCTGAAACCTTTACAGAACACATAAACATGACTTACATGATTTACCCCAAAACCTACGACGTGATTGTCGTCGGTGGCGGCCATGCCGGTACCGAAGCCGCGCTTGCCGCCGCACGCATGGGTGCGCAAACCCTGCTGCTCTCACACAACATCGAAACCCTCGGCCAAATGTCGTGCAACCCCTCCATCGGCGGTATCGGCAAAGGCCACCTCGTACGCGAACTCGACGCATTGGGCGGCGCAATGGCATTGGCAACCGACAAATCCGGTATCCAATTCCGCCGCTTGAATGCCAGCAAAGGCGCGGCGGTGCGAGCTACGCGCGCGCAGGCCGACCGTATCCTATATAAAGCCGCCATCCGCGAAATGTTGGAAAACCAAGAAAACCTCGACCTTTTCCAACAAGCCGTCGAAGACGTAACGCTCGACGGCGAACGCATCAGCGGCGTGGTTACTGCGATGGGCGTGGAGTTTAAAGCACGCGCTGTCGTGTTGACCGCCGGCACGTTTTTGTCCGGCAAAATCCACATCGGTTTGGAAAACTACGAAGGCGGCCGCGCGGGCGATCCAGCCGCCAAATCATTAGGCGGCCGTTTGCGCGAATTGAACCTGCCGCAAGGCCGTCTGAAAACCGGCACGCCGCCGCGTATTGACGGACGCACGATTGATTTCTCCCAACTGACCGAACAGCCCGGCGACACACCCGTTCCCGTAATGTCTGTACGCGGCAGCGCCGATATGCACCCGCGCCAAGTGTCCTGCTGGATTACGCATACCAATTTGAAAACACACGAAATTATCCGTTCAGGCTTCGACCGCAGCCCGATGTTTACCGGCAAAATCGAAGGCGTCGGCCCGCGTTATTGTCCGTCTATCGAAGACAAAATCAACCGCTTCGCCGATAAAGACAGCCACCAGATTTTTCTTGAGCCAGAAGGTTTGACTACGCACGAATACTACCCCAACGGTATCTCCACCAGCCTGCCGTTCGACATCCAAATCGCCCTTGTGCGCAGCATGAAAGGCCTTGAAAACGCCCATATCCTGCGCCCCGGCTACGCCATCGAATACGACTATTTCGATCCGCGCAACCTTAAAGCCAGCCTCGAAACCAAAACCATCCAAGGCCTCTTCTTTGCCGGACAAATCAACGGCACGACCGGCTACGAAGAAGCCGCCGCGCAAGGCCTGCTCGCAGGCGCAAACGCCGTGCAATACATCCGCGAACAAGACCCGCTCCTGTTGCGCCGCGAACAAGCCTATCTCGGCGTATTGGTGGACGACCTCATCACCAAAGGCGTGAACGAACCTTACCGAATGTTCACCAGCCGCGCCGAATACCGCCTGCAACTCAGGGAAGACAACGCCGATATGCGCCTGACCGAGGACGGCTACAAAATCGGCTTGGTGGGTGAAGAACAATGGCGTATGTTCAACGAAAAACGCGAAGCTATCGAACGCGAAATCCAACGTTTGAAAACAACGTGGTACACGCCGCAAAAACTCGCCGAAGAAGAGCAGCTGCGCGTATTCGGCCAAAAACTCAGCCGCGAAGCCAACCTGCACGACCTCCTGCGCCGTCCGAACCTCGACTACGCCGCGCTGATGACCCTGCCCGACGCACAACCTGAAACCGCACTTGCCGACAGCGTGGTCGAACAAGTCGAAATCCAAGTCAAATACCAAGGCTATATCGACCGCCAAAACGAAGAAATCGACAGCCGCCGCGACATCGAAACCTTAAAGCTGCCCGAGGATATTGATTACAGCAAGGTTAAAGGTTTGTCGGCAGAAGTGCAGCAAAAGCTCAACCAGCACAAACCCGAAACCGTCGGCCAAGCCAGCCGCATTTCCGGCGTAACCCCCGCAGCAGTGGCTTTGCTGATGGTGCATTTGAAGCGCGGGTTTAAAGATGCGAAGTAAGTTACCTGAACGCGGAGCAGCCGCAGGTCGGATAATTCTTGTGTTTCGACACATCTGTTACTACAAGATGTCAGATTCAAGAATCTGACTTGCGGTAGGTTTTCAAAGTCTACAAAAGCAGCCTACACATTAAAATTGATGTGTAAAACCCAACCTGAAAATTAAATAAGGAGTAACAATGGGCTTTTCCCTATATTTTTACCGCTTTGAAAATGGCGAACAGGTAGACGGCAACCGTGAAGGTGCAAAATCATTTTTAAACAGCAGGGGACTAGATAGCTGCCTTCGTGATAAGGACGGCAACTATTTAGAGTTTGATAACTGTTCCACAGATTTGGAAATAACGGATTTCAATGATAGGGAATGCCAGTTTGAAGGAAATATTGGCCATGCATATTTAACGGATGAGGAGTGTAGTTTCATCTATGAGTTGTGCCATGCTGCGGATTGGGTGATTGTTAATCCGCAATTTAGCGATACTGAACCCTTATTGATCTTATTAGAACAAGACACTGCACAACATTTGCCGGAAGAATATAGTGATAACTATACCGTCATATCTTCTGGAGAAGAGTTGCAAATGCTGCTTTTAAACGGATTTCATCAGTTTCAAGCTTGGAAAAGCCGTATTCTGTAGCAACTGTATTTTTGCCCGACGGGGTAAAAAATACAGTTGCTACGGCACTAATACTCGATAAATAGTAAAAAGGAGTAAAATTGCAACATTTGATACACAAGATTCAAGAGGTTTAGTCGGTAAACATCTGATTTATCCCTATGATAACGGCTGGAATTATGAAATTTATGTAAAAAATGCCGAACATATGGATTACCATACTCGCCCTTGAAAGGCAGTCTAAAAATATCATTCCAGACAGTTTTATCAATTTATTTTTCAGTTACGGGAATTTTTAAATTCCTTAAGCCCACCTTCAAATTGGAGCTGTATCAATGAAACCCCGACTTTCCCCATTTGCTGCCGTGCTATTTTTGGCCGGAATTTCTGCTGTTCATGCAGCACCCGCTCAAAATGCACAAAAGCAGTGCATTACCCTGAAAAATATCTCTATCACCGATACTGTCATCACTAAAGCCGAATGGTCGAACGGCGAAATCAGTGCCGACAGAATGTCTTCCCTCACTGGTGGTTCAACCAATGTCTTACAGTCCAAACCGCATTGCGTGGTGGAAGGCGAAATTGGCGCGCGCACCGGTGCAGACGGCAAGCATTACGGCACGAAATTCCAACTCAGGCTACCTGAAAATTGGAACGGAGGTTTCCTGTTTCAAGGCGGTGGCGGGGTGGACGGCTTTGTTGCGCCCGCCGTGGGTAGTATCCCCGTACGCACCTCTACCGCTACGCCAGCGCTGATGCGCGGTTATGCCGTAGTTTCTATGGACGGCGGCCACCCCACGCCCACGCCCAACTTCGGCGCAGACCAGCAGGCGCGTTTAGACTTCGCTTACCAGTCCACAGGAAAAGTAACCGTCGTTGCCAAGCATTTGATTCAAAAGATGTATGCCGTTGCGCCGAAACACAGCTATTTCATGGGCTGCTCCAACGGCGGACGTGAAGCGATGATGGCCGCACAACGCTATCCTTTAGAATTTGACGGTGTGATTGCCGCCAATCCCGGCTTCCGTCTGTCGCGTGCTGCCGTCGCCCAACAGTGGGATTATCAACAGTTCATGAAAATTGCCCCCAAAGACGCGCAGGGCAACAAAATCCTGGCTAATGCCCTGACCCAAGCTGATTTGGACAAAGTGAGCGAAGCGGTGAAAAACCGCTGCGACGCACGCGACGGTCTGAAAGACGGCGTGATTAACGCATGGGAAAGCTGCGATTTCAAAGCCGAACACGCCGGTCTCTCCCCCGCCAAAACCGCAGCCCTTAAAGCCGTGATGGACGGCGCACGCGACTCACGCGGCAACCAGATTTACAGCGGCTGGTATTACGATGTGGGTATGAATCAGCCCGACTGGCGTAAATGGAAGCTCGGCAGCTCGCAAACCGCCAAGCCTGATTCACGCGGCGTAACGCTCGGCGCAGGTTCGCTTACTTGGTATTTCATGACTCCCGCCATGCCGAACTTTGATTTGAGCAAATTCGATTTTGACCGCGATACGCCCAAAACATACCAAACCGGCGCAATTAACGATGCGGTGTCCACCGATTTGAGCAGCTTCCGCGCACGCGGCGGCAAACTGATTGTGATCACCGGCGTGTCCGACCCCGTGTTTTCCGCCAAAGACCAAGTGGCATGGTTCCGCCAAATGAATGCCGACACGCCAAGCGCCCAAAGCTTCAGCCGCCTGTTTATGATACCCGGCATGAACCACTGCGGCGGTGGCCAAGCCTTCAATGATGTAGATCCGCTCACACTTTTGGAAAATTGGCATGGCAAAAACCAAGCCCCCGAGCGCATGATTGCACAAGGGAAATCCTTCCCGAATAAACAAATGCCGATTTGCGCCTATCCGAAAGTCGCCACTTATACCGGCGGGAATGAAAATAAAGCAGATAGCTTTGAATGCCGCTGATTGATGTAAAAGAGAAATATAAAACAGAATAAAGGCCGTCTGAAACTTTCAGACGGCCTTTATTTATCAGGGGATTGACGGTATTGCACCTTATTTCATTAATTTTTTAAAGAGTTCAGATTGTCAGCAAGATGGGTGTGTTCTGATGAAAAAATGAAGAAGCAAACGTTTTTTCAGGACGCGTCATAAGCTGCCGCTTTTTCGAGCAGTTTTACCCTTGCCTGCGGCCATTCCTCACGCAGCAGGCTGTATTCAACCGTATCGCGCACGCTGCCGTCTTTCCGCAGCTTGTGGCAGCGCAAGATGCCGTCTTGGTGTGCACCCAAGCGTTCGATGGCGCGTTGGGAGGCGGTATTGAGGTTGTCGGTCTGCCAGCAGACGCAACGGCAGTTTAAAGTGTCGAAAACGTAGTCGAGCAACATGATTTTGCAGGCGGTATTGATGTGCGTGCGCTGTGCCGACAGGGCATACCATGTGAAACCGATGTAGAGGCGTGGGATGGCGGGGTCGATGTGGTAAAGCGAAGTTGAGCCGACAATTTTTCCCGTGTCTTCGTCGATGACGGCAAAGGCGAGGCGGGTTTGTATGGCGGTGCGGATATAGTCAGCTACTTGGTGGGGTTCGGGCACGGTGGTTACGTTCAGCTTCCAAACTTCGCCGTCGCAAACTGCTTCGCGCAAACCGGCTTCGTGTGCCGTTGTTAAAGGTTCGAGACGGACGCGGTCAAAGGATAAAACGGGAGTGGATGAGAAATCAGTCATGGAGGTTTCCTTTGTATTTGATAGTTTGAGTTTTCAGACGACCTTTTATAGTGTCTTAGCGGACAGCATCTCTGAGGTCGTCTGAAAGCTATTGATTAATGATGTTTGAACACCAGCACGCCCAACTCCGATACAAACCCGTCCAGCGGCAGGTCGTGCGGTTCGGTCGGCAGTGTGTCGGTCAGTTGGCAGCCGAAGCCTACGCCCAGGGTTTGGGTTTGCAGGCGGTATTTCATGGCGGAGAGAGTGGCGTCGTAATAGCCGCCGGCTTGTCCGAGGCGGTAGCCGCGTTTGTCGATGCCGACGATGGGGACAATCAGTAGGCTGAGTTGGTGGACGCGGATTTTTTTGCCGGTGAATTGGGGGACATGCAATTTGGCGCGGCCGCGTTTGCGTTCTTGTTTGGCGCCGTCGGCAGGGTAGGGGGTGAACCACATCCGCCGCGTGTTCGGTTCGATATAGGGCAGGTAGAGTTTTGCGCCGCGTTTTTGTGCGGCACGGACAAAGCCGTCCAATCGCAATTCCTTGCCCATCGGCCAATACACGCCGATTTTCCGTCCTTTTTTGATGTAGGGCTTGAGCAGGCGGTTGATGGTTTCGGTGGCGGCGTTGCGCTCGTCTGCGCTCATTTGGGCGCGTGCGCGGCGGAACTGTTTGCGTAATGCCGATTTTTCGGGATTCCTCATTTTCAGACGGCCTTTCGGGATTGCGGTAGAATGTTGCGATTATAACGATTTTGTTAACATTCAAACAGGACGCACACAATGTGGCACATTGTCGCCATCGGCTACCTTTTTGTTGCCGTGATGTTTTCCGCCGCGCAGCCGAGTATTGCACGCGCGTTGATTTATTTGGTTTTTTGGGCAGTGTTGCCCACCGTGTTCACGGTCTTCGTCGTGACCATCCGCCGCCGCAACCGCCTGATGAAACGGCAGGAGCAGGCGGAGTTTGAAGCGGCTCGCCAAAAGGCGGTACAGACGGATGAAAAACAGGACGGAAAGGTATAAAATCCCTTTTCAGACGGCCTCTTATCCGCTATAATCCGTCAGTTTTCCATTTCGGAAACACTCTTTTATTTTTTAAAACTTATGCCCACTTTCGCCGAAGGGTGCTTGACAATAGGCGCCGCCTATCAAGTTCTATGCGATTGAATGTGTGCTCTTTAACCCTTTCAAGGAAATAACATGTCTCAAATTACTATGCGTCAGATGATTGAAGCCGGTGTTCACTTCGGTCACCAAACCCGTTTCTGGAACCCGAAAATGGCTCAATACATTTTCGGTGCGCGCAACAAAATCCATATCGTAAACTTGGAAAAAACCCTGCCGATGTTCCAAGAGGCGCAAGAAGCCGTACGTCGTCTGGTTGCCAACAAAGGTACAGTATTGTTCGTAGGTACTAAACGCCAAGCCCGCGACATCATCCGCGAAGAAGCTACCCGTGCCGGTATGCCTTTCGTTGATTACCGCTGGTTGGGTGGTATGCTGACTAACTACAAAACCGTTAAGCAATCCATCAAACGCCTGGAAGAAAAAACTGCTGCCCTGGAAAACGCTGCTGAAGGCGGTTTCAACAAAAAAGAAATTCTGGAAATGCAACGCGACGTTGAAAAACTGGAACGTTCTTTGGGCGGTATCAAAAACATGAAAGGCCTGCCTGACGCGATTTTCGTTATCGATACCGGCTACCAAAAAGGTACTCTGGTTGAAGCTGAAAAACTGGGCATCCCTGTTATCGCCGTAGTCGATACCAACAACAGCCCTGACGGCGTGAAATACGTTATCCCTGGTAACGATGACTCCGCTAAAGCTATCCGCCTGTACTGCCGCGGCATCGCTGACGCAGTTTTGGAAGGCAAAAACCAAGCGCTGCAAGAAACTGTAGCCGCTGCCCAAGAAGCTGCTGCCGAGTAATTCGGTACACAGAAGAGGGGCGTTATGCCCCTTTTCTCAAATCCCGTTCTGAAATCCGTTTCAGACGGCCACTATTTCCAAACACGGCAATGGCCGTGTTCCCAAAAATCTAGGAGATTCAAAATGGCAGAAATTACTGCAAAAATGGTTGCCGACCTGCGCGCCGCTACCGGCCTGGGCATGATGGAATGCAAAAAAGCCTTGGTTGAAGCTGAAGGCAACTTCGACAAAGCCGAAGAAATCCTGCGTATTAAATCTGGTGCGAAAGCCGGTAAACTGGCTGGCCGTACTGCTGCCGAAGGCGTATTGGCTTACGCGATCAACGGCAATGTCGGCGCATTGGTTGAAGTAAACTGCGAAACCGACTTCGTTGCTAAAGACGCCGGCTTCGTAGAATTTGCCAACTTCGTTGCTAAAACTGCTGCCGAGAAAAAACCGGCTTCTGTTGAAGAACTGAGCGAACTGGTTGAAGCAGAACGCAAAGCCATCATCGCTAAATTGGGCGAGAACATGTCTGTTCGCCGCTTCCAAGTGATCGACACTGCCAACCAACTGGTTGCCTACATCCACGGTGCTTTGGCTACCGAAGGCGTATTGGTTGAGTACAAAGGCTCTGAAGACGTAGCACGCAAAATCGGTATGCACATCGTTGCCGCTAAACCACAATGCGTAAGCGAAGCCGAAGTAGATGCTGAAACCGTTGAAAAAGAACGCCACATCTACACTGAACAAGCTATCGCTTCCGGCAAACCTGCCGACATCGCCGCTAAAATGGTTGAAGGCCGTATCCGCAAATTCTTGGCTGAAATCACTCTGAACGGCCAAGCGTTCGTGATGAACCCTGACCAAACTGTTGCCCAATTCGCTAAAGAAAACGGCACTGAAGTGATCAGCTTCGTACGCTACAAAGTAGGCGACGGTATCGAGAAAGCTGTTGTTGACTACGCAGCCGAAGTTGCTGCCGCTGCTAAAGTGTAAGGCACTTATGAAAAAGAAAGCACCTAGATTCCAAACGAATCAGGGTGCTTTTTTTTGAGAAAACCGTTTACGGTACCTATTTTAAGACGACCGAATATAAAGGCCGTCTGAAAACCAAAACAATAATAGAACGACACACCATATCATTGTAATCCGACCGTTTGAAATTCAGACGACCCAAACTCCGACCGACGACATTCAAGAAAGCAAGGTATCCCATGACACAGCAAATCAAATACAAACGCGTATTACTGAAACTCTCCGGCGAATCTCTGATGGGTTCCGATCCGTTCGGCATCAATCACGATACCATCGTTCAAACTGTCGGCGAAATTGCCGAAATCGTGAGAATGGGCGTGCAAGTCGGTATCGTTGTCGGCGGCGGTAACATTTTCCGCGGCGTATCTGCACAAGCAGGCAGCATGGACCGCGCCACTGCCGACTACATGGGCATGATGGCAACCGTGATGAACGCGTTGGCACTCAAAGACGCATTTGAAACTTTGGGCATCAAAGCGCGCGTACAATCCGCACTGTCTATGCAGCAAATTGCTGAAACATACGCCCGTCCTAAAGCCATTCAATATTTGGAAGAAGGCAAAGTCGTGATTTTCGCTGCCGGTACCGGTAACCCATTCTTCACGACCGACACTGCCGCTGCATTACGCGGCGCGGAAATGAACTGCGACGTGATGCTCAAAGCCACCAACGTCGACGGCGTGTACACCGCAGACCCGAAAAAAGACCCATCTGCAACACGCTACGAAACCATTACTTTTGACGAAGCCTTGTTGAAAAACCTCAAAGTGATGGATGCCACTGCTTTTGCCCTCTGCCGCGAACGCAAGCTCAATATCGTGGTATTCGGTATTGCTAAAGAAGGCTCGCTCAAACGCGTGGTAACCGGCGAAAACGAAGGTACACTGGTTCACTGCTAATCATTGAAAGGCCGTCTGAAACAGTCGAACGGGATACATTCGGCTTTCAGACGGCCTTTTATTTTCAGTCGGTTGCATGGGTATTGGCTCATGGTTTGAAAAGGTTAAGAACTTGCTTGACCATAATGCCCAACCGACAATTCGATAACAAAGGATACTCCATGAATATCACCGTCTTGGCTGTCGGCACGAAAATGCCGCGTTGGGTGGATGAAGCCGTCGGCGAGTACGCCAAACGCTTCGGGCGCGATGTTAATTATGCGCTGAAAGAAATCAAGCCAGAGAAACGCGGCGCGGGTGTGAATGCGGCTCAGGGCATGGCGGCTGAAGAAAAACGCCTGCTGGAAGCCATACCGCAGGGCGCGTTTTTGGTGGTATTGGACGAGCGCGGCAAAGCGCCGACTTCGGTCGAATTGGCGCAACATTTGAAAAGCTGGCAGCAAAACGGCGAACACGTCTGCTTTATTATCGGCGGCGCAGACGGCATGACCGACCGTTTGAAACAGCAGGCAAATATGATGATGCGCCTTTCCAGCCTGACCTTGCCGCACGGTATGGTGCGCGTTTTGCTGACCGAGCAGCTTTATCGCGCCGTTTCGATTTTGCACAACCATCCGTATCATCGGGAATAATCCGCTTTGAGTGCAGGGATAAGAAGGCAATGCCGCCTTGTCGGTTTAACGCGGGGTTGAACCTGCTTTCAGACGGCCTGATTTTTCCGCATGAATCCTTTATAATCGTTTCTTTGATAAATCAACATCTTTCGGGAGAACCCAAATGTCCGATTTCCGTCAAGACTTCCTCAAATTCGCTTTGGCACAAAATGTGTTGAAATTCGGCGAATTTACGACCAAGGCCGGCCGTCAGTCGCCTTATTTTTTCAATGCCGGTTTGTTCAATGACGGCGCATCGACTTTGCAGCTGGCGAAGTTTTACGCCGAGGCCATTATTGCCAGCGGCGTGAAATTCGATATGCTGTTCGGCCCAGCCTATAAAGGCATTATTTTGGCGGCGGCAACAGCGATGATGTTGGCGGAAAAAGGCGTAAACGTACCGTTTGCCTACAACCGCAAAGAAGCCAAAGACCACGGCGAGGGCGGCGTGTTGGTGGGTGCGCCTTTGAAAGGCCGCGTGCTGATTATCGATGATGTGATTTCCGCCGGTACATCCGTGCGCGAGTCGGTCAAACTGATTGAGGCCGAAGGCGCAACGCCTGCCGCAGTGGCTATTGCGCTCGACCGCATGGAAAAAGGCACGGGCGAATTGTCGGCGGTGCAGGAAGTCGAAAAACAATACGGCCTGCCGGTGGTTTCGATTGCCAACCTGAATGACTTGTTCACGCTCTTGCAAAACAATGCCGAATTTGGCGGCTTCTTCGAGCCGGTCAAAGCCTATCGCGAACGTTACGGCGCGGTTTAAACCATAACATCATGCTCAGGTCGTCTGAAAACTGTTTCAGACGGCCTGAAACATTAGCTAAAATATATATTTTTGATTCAATACACTTACGGAAAATACTCATGCCTGCTTGTTCTTGTCCTCATTGTAAAACACCACATTGGGTGAAAGATGCCCAGTTGAACGTGGCGCAGGGTTTCGTGGTCTGCACGCGTTGTTCGGGGATGTTTAAGGCCAAGGATTATCTGTCGGGCAACCTGCCGGCCGATCCGGCCCATCTGCCTGTGGCGGTAACGGATGTGCGCCTCGTGCATAACATCGGCGCGCAAATTCTCAAGCATTCCAAACTCTCGCGCAAAGAAATTTCCGATTTGCTCAATAGCGCGCTTAAGGAAGAGCCCAAGGCGGAAGAGCAGGCGGCGGTCAAAACGCGCAAGGACGGTTTCAACTGGACTTTGGCATCGTTGATTGCGCTGACGGTTTTGATTATGCAACTCTTTTATCTTGCCCTGCTATGAGTGCCATCGCCCATTTTGTCGCCAGCTTTCGCGAGGCCGCGCCCTATATCCAATATTTGCGCGGCAAAACCATGGTGGTCGGCGTGACCGACAGCTTGTTGGAAGGCGAAACCTTGATTCGTTTGGCCGCAGATTTGAATCTGTTGGCCAGCTTGGGCTTGCGTTTGGTCTTGGTACACGGTTCGCGGCATTTGCTCGACAAATTGGCTTCGGGTCGGAATTTTGTTCCAAAATACAGCGGCAGCCGTCGGATTACCGATGAAGCGACCCTGATGGAAGTGAAGCAGGTGGCGGGGATTATCCGCAGCGATGTGGAAGCCGCCTTGTTCAGCAGCGTATCTGCGCAGCAACGGAGCAAGCCGCCGGTTATTGCGTGCGGCAACTTTATTACCGCCCGTCCGTTGGGCGTTATCGACGGTGTGGACATGGGCTATACCGGTACCGTCCGCAAAATCGACGCGGAAGAAATCCGTTTGCGCTTGGATAGCGGCGCGGTGGTGCTTATCAGCCCTTTGGGACATTCGTACAGCGGCAAAACCTTCAACCTGAGTATGTGCGAAACCGCGCAGGAAGTGGCCATGGCTTTGCAGGCGGAGAAACTGGTTTTCTTGACTGAAGAAGCCGGTATTCGTCGTGCCGACGGCTCGTTGGCCAATACTTTGTCTGTCGGCGAAGTGCAGGAGCTGATACGCGACAATCCCGATGCGCCGGCCGATTTGCTGCATGCGGCGGTAGGCGCGTTGGAAAACGGCGTATCGCGAGTGCAGATTCTCAACGGCCGTGAAGACGGCAGCCTGTTGCGCGAGCTGTTTACCCGCGAGGGCAGCGGTACATCTATTGCGCGTGAGCCGTTTGTTTCCATCCGTCAGGCACGCAGCGACGACATTCCGCACATCATCGCCTTAATCCGTCCGTTGGCGGAACAAGGCATCTTGTTACACCGCAGCCGCGAGTATTTGGAAAACCATATTTCTAGTTTTTCCGTATTGGAACACGATCAAAACATTTACGGCTGCGTGGCGTTGAAAACCTTTTCCGAACCGGACTGCGGCGAATTGGCCTGCCTGGTGGTGTCGCCCGAAGCGCGCGATGGAGGCTATGGCGAATTGCTGTTGGAACATCTGTTTCAAAAAGCACGCACCTTAAATATCAAAACGCTTTTCGCCTTATCCACACACACGGGCGAATGGTTTGTCGAACGGGGCTTTCAGACGGCCTCAGCCGATGACCTGCCTGCCGAACGCCGGCAGGAATATAATGCCAACGGCCGAAATTCCAAAGTATTTGTTTATGACTTGCAGGCCGTCTGAAAAACTTCAATCTATTATCCGTTTTTAAAAATTACTCAAATCTTATGTTGAAAATCATCTCTGCCAACGTCAACGGCATCCGCTCCGCCTATAAAAAAGGTTTTTATGAATACATCGCCGCTTCCGGTGCCGACATCGTCTGCGTGCAGGAACTGAAAGCTCAAGAAGCTGACCTGTCAGACGATATGAAAAATCCGCACGGTATGCACGGCTACTGGCATTGCGCCGAAAAGCGCGGTTACAGCGGCGTGGCGGTGTACAGCAAACGCAAACCCGACAATGTGCAAATCGGCATGGGCATTGAAGAATTTGACAGGGAAGGCCGTTTTGTCCGTTGCGATTTCGGCAAGTTGTCGGTAATTTCGCTGTATCTGCCCAGCGGCAGCAGCGCGGAAGAGCGCCAACAAGTGAAATACCGCTTTTTGGACGCGTTCTATCCCATGCTCGAAGCCATGAAAAACGAAGGGCGCGACATCGTCGTCTGCGGTGACTGGAATATTGCCCACCAAAACATCGACTTGAAAAACTGGAAGGGCAATCAGAAAAATTCGGGCTTCTTGCCTGAAGAGCGCGAATGGATAGGCAAAGTTATCCACAAGCTCGGTTGGACGGATATGTGGCGCACACTTTATCCCGATGTGCCGGGCTATACCTGGTGGAGCAACCGCGGACAGGCGTATGCGAAAGATGTCGGGTGGCGCATAGATTATCAGATGGTTACGCCGGAGTTGGCCGCCAAAGCCGTTTCCGCACATGTTTATAAAGATGAAAAATTCTCGGATCACGCCCCTTTAGTTGTGGAGTATGACTATGTTGCCGAATAAGGTTTTTGGTAAATATGATTGGAATATAAACGGCAAAACCGGCATAGGCGCGGCGTGGGTCGTGGCGGCATTTGTATTGCCTATGCTGGTGTGGGCAGTGTTTATGCTGGCGCGGATGTCCGGCTGGGTTGCGCCGACCAAGGCCAATCCGACTTGGGCGTTGGTATGGCTGCTGTTTTCACTGCCTTGCCTGCTGATTGCGGCCAAATGCTTTGCTTGGAAGGGCTGGCGGCTGATTGCCAACATCGTACTTTGTCTGGCGACTTGTGCCATCCTCAGCGTGCCTGCCGCATTGCTGATTGCATTTACACTCAACGACTTGCTCAAATAGGCCGTCTGAAATGCAGAGCTTCGAACTCGAAGAAATGGCACTGTTTCTGATACGCGATGCGGATGAAGCGGAAATGTGGATAGACCGCTGGGCGGTCAGCTATCCGATTGTTCAAACCGCCGAAGCCGATAGTCGGCAAACCATTTCCGAATGGCAACACGCTATTCAGACGGCCTTCGACCATATTGTGAGCAAAAATATTGCCGTCGTGGCTCATGGTGCCGGTGTGTCCGCATTTTTGGCATGGCTGTACCAAGCCGACATCCTGACGCAAAAACGCCTGACCAATATTATTTTGGTCTCGCCGCGTCCAGAAGCTTTTCCCGAGGACGAAATCCATACGTTCCAACGTGTCCGTTGCCCTTGTCGTACAGCGCTGGTTATTGCCGAAACAAACGGCACGCCACGCGATTGGGCGCAAGAGCAGGCAAACCGGTGGCACGCGCGCCTGCTTCAATCGCCGCATTCCGGCCAGTTAAACGGCGCACTCGGCGGCTGGCAATGGGGCATGAAGCTGATGCAGGAAATGCTGTTGAGTTAATAGTTTAGAAGTGTCTATCAAGAAGAGAGGCCGTCTGAAACCGATATGAGTTTCAGACGGCCTTTGTTTGTAAATATCATGTTAAATATAATTAAAAGAAATCATTCTCATTTCTTTTATGGGGCAATATAATTCGGTTGTTCCGTTAAATTGAGTATAAAAATGCAAATACCATTTCATTTGGCTTTATTACCCACGCTGATTATCGCTTCCTTCCCTGTTGCCGCCGCCGATACGCAGGACAATGGTGAACATTACACCGCTACTTTGCCCACTGTTTCTGTGGTTGGACAGTCCGACACCAGCGTACTCAAAGGCTACATCAACTACGACGAAGCCGCCGTTACCCGCAACGGACAGCTCATTAAGGAAACGCCGCAAACTGTCGATACGCTCAACATCCAGAAAAACAAAAACTACGGCACGAACGATTTGAGTTCCATCCTCGAAGGCAACGCTGGCATCGACGCTGCCTACGATATGCGCGGCGAAAGCATTTTCCTGCGCGGTTTTCAAGCTGACGCATCCGATATTTACCGCGACGGCGTACGCGAAAGCGGGCAGGTCCGCCGCAGCACCGCCAACATCGAGCGCGTGGAAATCCTGAAAGGCCCGTCTTCCGTCCTTTACGGCCGCACCAACGGCGGTGGCGTTATCAACATGGTCAGCAAATACGCCAACTTCAAACAAAGCCGTAATATCGGTGCGGTTTATGGTTCGTGGGCAAACCGCAGCCTGAATATGGACATCAACGAAGTGCTGAACAAAAACGTCGCCATCCGCCTTACCGGCGAAGTCGGGCGCGCCAATTCGTTCCGCAGCGGCATAGACAGCAAAAACGTCATGGTTTCGCCCAGCATTACCGTCAAACTCGACAACGGCTTGAAATGGACGGGGCAATACACCTACGACAATGTGGAGCGCACGCCCGACCGCAGCCCGACCAAGTCCGTGTACGACCGCTTCGGACTGCCTTACCGCATGGGTTTCGCCCACCCGAATGATTTTGTCAAAGACAAGCTGCAAGTTTGGCGTTCCGACCTCGAATACGCCTTCAACGACAAATGGCGCGCCCAATGGCAGCTTGCCCACCGCACGGCGGCGCAGGATTTCGACCATTTTCATGCAGGCAGCGAAAACGGCAGCCGAATCAAACGCAACTACGCCTGGCAGCAAACCGACAACAAAACCCTGTCGTCCAATTTCACGCTCAACGGCGACTACAACATCGGCCGTTTTGAAAACCACCTGACCGTAGGCATGGATTACAGTCGCGAACACCGCAACCCGACATTGGGTTACAGCCGCGCTTTTACTGCCTCCATCGACCCTTACGACCGCGCAAGCTGGCCGGCTTCGGGTAGACTGCAACCCGTCCTCACCCAAAACCGCCACAAAGCCGACTCCTACGGCATCTTTGTGCAAAACATCTTCTCCGCCACGCCTGATTTGAAATTCGTCCTCGGCGGCCGTTACGACAAGTACACCTTCAATTCAGAAAACAAACTCACCGGCAGCAGCCGCCAATACAGCGGTCACTCATTCAGCCCCAACATCGGCGCAGTGTGGAACGTAACGCCCGCCCACACGCTCTACGCCTCGTATAACAAAGGCTTCGCGCCTTATGGCGGACGCGGCTATTTGAGCATCGACACTTCGTCTTCCGCCGTGTTCAACGCCGATCCCGAGTACACCCGCCAATACGAAACCGGCGTCAAAAGCAGTTGGCTGGACGACCGTCTCAGCACCACATTGTCCGCCTACCAAATCGAACGTTTCAATATCCGCTACCGCCCCGACGCGCAAAATGATCCCTATACTTGGGCAGTCGGCGGTAAACACCGTTCGCGTGGCGTGGAATTGTCCGCCATCGGGCAAATCATTCCCAAAAAACTCTATCTGCGCGGTTCGTTGGGCGTGATGCAGGCGAAAGTCGTTGAAGACAAAGACAATCCCGACCGAGTGGGCATCCATTTGAATAACACCAGCAACGTTACCGGCAACCTGTTTTTCCGTTATACCCCGACCGAAAACCTTTACGGCGAAATCGGCGTAACCGGTACGGGAAAACGCTACGGTTACGACTCAAGAAACAAAGAAGTGACCACACTTCCAGGCTTTGCCCGAGTTGATGCCATGCTCGGTTGGAACCATAAAAATGTTAACGTTACCTTTGCCGCGGCCAATCTGCTCAATCAAAAATATTGGCGTTCGGATGCCATGCCGGGTAATCCGCGCGGCTATACTGCCCGGGTAAATTACCGTTTCTGATGAAATTAGGCAAAGGCCGTCTGAAAATAAGGCTATGATCTAAGCCATATTTCAGACGGCCTTTTATAAAGGTTGAAATAAAACTAAACACATTTTTTCACTCAAATCGAACACACCTCCAACAAAATGCCATAAAATCCGCCCATTGATTTGAATGTAAAGAGATACCTATGAAACTGAAAACCTTAGCCTTGACCTCATTAACCCTGTTGGCATTGGCCGCTTGCGGCAAACAGGCGGAAACCAGCGTTCCGGCAGACAGCGCCCAAAGCAACACATCTGCTCCGGCAGCCCCTGCCGCATTGACCGAAGGTGTCAATTACACCGTATTGTCCAATCCGATTCCGCAACAGCAGGCCGGCAAAATCGAAGTATTGGAATTCTTCGGCTACTTCTGCCCGCATTGCGCCCATCTTGAGCCTGTCTTGAGCGAGCACATCAAAACGTTTAAAGACGATACCTATATGCGCCGGGAGCATGTCGTGTGGGGTGATGAAATGAAACCTTTGGCACGTTTGGCGGCCGCAGTGGAAATGGCCGGTGAATCAGATAAAGCCAACAGCCATATTTTCGATGCGATGGTTAACCAAAAAATCAACTTGGCCGATACCGATACCCTGAAAAAATGGTTGTCCGAGCAAACCGCGTTTGACGGTAAAAAAGTATTGGCTGCATTTGAAGCGCCCGAAAGCCAAGCGCGTGCGGCTCAAATGGAAGAGTTGACCAATAAATTCCAAATCAGCGGTACACCGACCGTGATCGTCGGCGGCAAATACCAAGTCGAATTTAAAGACTGGCAGTCCGGCATGACCACGATTGACCAGTTGGTGGACAAAGTACGCGAAGAGCAGAAAAAGCCGCAATAATTTAAAGGCTGAATGAGTAAAGGCCGTCTGAAAATAGGATTTCAGACGGCCTTTTATATTAGACGTTATAGAAGAAATGGTTGCTTAAGGCCTCATGATTTTAAATCTGAATACAAAACCAAAACGCCGTCTGAAACTTTTCAGACGGCGTTTTCTGTCAAATCGGCTTACAAACCTGGGAACATGCCTTTCATTCCCTTCATGCCTTTAGCCAAGCGCATCAGTTTGCCCAAGCCGTTGCCGCTGAACATCTTCATCATTTGTTGCATTTGTTCAAACTGTTTGAGCAATTTGTTCACTTCCTGCACGGTCGTGCCCGCACCCATTGCAATACGGCGTTTGCGGCTGGCTTTGAGCAGGGCAGGGTTGGCGCGTTCTTTTGGAGTCATCGAGTTGATGATGGCTTCTACTTTGCCCATCGCTTTTTCAGCCGTGCCTTCGGGGATTTGTTTCGATATTTGACCCAGTTCGCCCGGCATTTTCGACATCAGGTTTTCCAAGCCGCCCATATTGCGCATCTGTTGGATTTGTTCTTTAAAGTCATTGAGGTCGAAGCCTTTGCCTTTTTGCAGCTTTTTCGCCATTTTGGCGGCGGCTTCTTCATCAATACCTTTTTGAACGTCTTCAATCAGGGTCAATACGTCGCCCATGCCGAGGATACGGCTGGCAAGACGGTCGGGATGGAAAGGTTCGAGGCCGTTGATTTTCTCGCCGACACCAATAAATTTAATTGGTTTGCCGGTCACATGGCGTACGGACAATGCCGCACCGCCGCGCGAGTCGCCGTCCATCTTGGTCAATACGACACCTGTCAGCGGTAGGGCTTCATTAAATGCCTGAGCAGTGTTTACTGCATCCTGACCCAACATGGCATCAATAACGAACAAAGTTTCAATCGGGTTGACTGCCGCATGAAGCGCTTTGATTTCGTTCATCATCTCTTCATCGATTGCCAAACGGCCAGCGGTATCGACCATCAATACATCGTAAAAATGTTTTTTAGCGTAATCAACGGCGGTAGTTGCAATCTCAACCGGTTTTTGGTTGGTGTTGGATGGGAAAAAGTCCACGCCGACCTGTTCGGCCAACAGGCGCAGCTGTTCAATCGCGGCAGGGCGGTAAACGTCGGCGGATACCACCAAGACTTTTTTCTTCTGATCGTTTTTCAGCAGGCGGGCGAGTTTGCCGACGGTTGTTGTTTTACCGACACCCTGCAAACCGGCCATCAAAACGATGGCAGGCGGTGAAACCGATAAATCCAGCGTTTTGTTTTCCTTGCCCATCAATTCGACTAAGGCTTGGTTGACCACGCCGATAAAGGCTTGGTCAGGCGTCAGGCTGCCGACGACTTCTTGGCCAAGGGCCTGTTCTTTGACTGTGTTGACGAATTCTTTAACGACGGGCAATGCAACGTCGGCTTCCAGCAGGGCAAGACGAACCTCGCGCAAGGCTTCTTTAATATTGTCTTCGGTCAGCGTTGATTGGCCGCGAATATTTTTAAGTACCTTGCTGAAGCGGTTGGTTAGGTTGTCTAACATACTTATCCTTGATAATGAGAATAGCTGCCCAATATAGGGCATTCTTTGTTAAAATAAAATTCGGATTATTTTACACGATAGTCCGAAGTTATGCTTCAAGAACACAAATACGCACACCAAGGCCGTCTGAAACCCTGCCGGCTGTCCGTCTAGTGTTCACACCTCTATTGAGAAAGATATTTATGCCGATTGTCTTAATCTGCCTTATGCTGGTGTATGCCGGATTGGGTGCATTTTCCTGGTTGCAACATAAAAAGCACAATAATAAATCTTACCCGCTGAAAACCGAGCTGCTGATTTTGAGTGGCGCATTATTGGTACATGGCGCAGCATTGATGTTCCCAGTATTGCAGGATAGGGTATTGATTACCGGTTTTGGCTATTCGCTCAGCCTGATAGTCTGGCTGATGCTGATGATGTACTGCTTGGGTAGCTTCTTTTATTGTCTGCGCGGTGTGCAACTCTTATTGTATCCCTGTGCTGCATTGACCTTATTGCTGGGTTTCCTTTTCCCGGGAGATTTCACAGGTCGTCAAATTGTAGACTTATTGCCGCTATCGCACATTGCATCATCATTGCTCGCATACGGATTGTTTGGCATCGTTACCTTATTTGCCATCCTGATCCTTTTGCTCGACCGCAATCTGCACAAACGCCGTTTTTCCGCATTAGTTAGTTTCTTGCCGCCATTATTGAGTTTGGAAAAACTTATGTTCCAAGGTATGTGGGCAGGATTCGTTTTATTGACCTATTCAGTTATCAGCGGGACGTTTTTTGCCGAAGCCATTTTCGGCAAACCCATGACCTTCACGCATAAAACCATCTTCAGTATTATGTCGTGGCTGATTTATGGCGCATTATTGTTGAAACACAGCATGACCGCATGGCGCGGCAAGAAAGCCGCCGTTTGGACTATTGTCGGATTTGTCAGTCTGATTTTTGCCTATGTGGGCAGTAAATTTGTCCTAGAAATTGTCCTTCAACGTATTGGATAAATAGAAACCATAAAAAAAGGCCGTCTGAAAGAGCATTTCAGACG
>NZ_KV799694.1:0-508 GCF_001810035.1 Neisseria sp. HMSC058F07
TCAGGGCCGTTTGTTCCCTTTGCCGGAAGTAGATGAAGATGATGAAGAGCCGGTATTGTTCGAGAGCGAACAGATTTGGTTCAGCAAAAATCCGGACGGCCATTATGTCATCGCTTCGCTGGACGGTTCGATAGCGCTGCGTTTTGCCCCTTTAACCGTAGCGGAAGACGGTTCGGACGAAGACTGTACCCTCTTCCCTTTGGTCGCGGTGGAAGACGCTAACAGCAACCATCAGCGTTTCGTCTATCATCCGCTGACCGGTCTGCCGCAATACATTATTGACGGCAACGACCGGGTATTCTCGCTGAACTTCGGCAATGTGGCCGATGAGCAGTCACCCCAAATGCGGCTGCTGTCGGTGTCTCTGTTGGAAGGTTTGCCATCCTTCGGCGAAACAGTCCGGGTCGGCAGTCCGCTGGTCCGCTACGAATACAACGGCAGCGGTGACTTAATCCGCGTCATCGGCCGCGACGGCAACGTCAAACGCAGCTTCGGCTATAAAAACAAT
>NZ_KV799695.1:0-478 GCF_001810035.1 Neisseria sp. HMSC058F07
CGCGATACCTGAAAAACAAACACCAGCCCTGCCCCGCGTGTGGAGGGAAAGACCGTTTCAGATATGACGACAAAGACGGAAACGGCACATTCATTTGTAGCCATTACAACAACGGCGCGGGCGATGGTTTCGGCTTGGTAATGCACTTTTTCGGGTGTGATTTTCAGACGGCCTTAAAGCAGGTTTCAGGCGTTTTAGGCATGGACAATGCAAACCCCTTGCCTATACCGCCCAAACGCCCACAAGCGCAGCCACGCCCCGAAAAAGACCAAATCGAGGAACTGGCCGCATTGTGGAGAAGCACAGAACCTATCCGCCCCGATTCCCCTGTTATCCAGTATTTGAAATCACGCGGTTTGGAGATGGCGCATTTACCCGAAAACGTCCGTTTCCTACCTGAAAAAGACTATTGGACAACGGGCGCGGATAAGCCGCTTTTGCTTGGCCGTTTCCCCTGTATGGTTTGCGCTATCCGCGA
>NZ_KV799696.1:0-50431 GCF_001810035.1 Neisseria sp. HMSC058F07
CGAAACCTTCGAATACGACCGCCTCAACCGGCTGACCGCCCACATCGACGGACTTGGTGCCAAAACCGCTTACGAGCTCGCAGTGGACGGACTGCCGCTCAAACGCACCAACGCGTTGGGTCATACCTACGCCTATGACAAAGCCGGCAACCTGATTCAAAGTGCCGACCAAAGAAGCGGCGTACTCAATTACATCTACGACAAAATCGGACGGATTCAGGTCATAAATACTGCAATCAAATATTTGTCATAATCTACTAAAAGCATTTATTATTACATATCTAATAATCATAATTTAAGGGAAAATGTTCATGGCGTGGCGGTTTGTGTTGCCTGCTTGGGTGGTGGGTGTAGTGCTTTCGTTTGCGTTGCCGTTTGTGCCGCCATGGTGGGCTTGGTTGTCTGTAATCATTGGCGCGCTTGCGTTGTGTCGAAAATTTGCTGTGGCTTGGTTGGTGCTGGCTGTTTGCGTGGGTATGGCGTTTGGAGTGTGGCGGACCGGGCTGGTGTTGGCCGGTCAATGGCCTGCAGGGGAGGTGGCGGCTAAAGTTTTGACGGTTGAAGTGGCGGATATGCCGCGTGATGATGGTCGGCGCGTGCAGTTTGCGGCAAGGGCTTGGGATGAACAGGGGCAGGCTTTTGATTTGATGTTGTCGGATTATCAGCGGCGCGATTGGGCGGTGGGCAGCAGGTGGTCTGTATCGGCGCGGGTAAGGCCGGTGATCGGTGAAGTGAATGTGCGCGGTTTGAACCGTGAAATATGGGCTTTGGCCAATGGTATCGATGGCATGGGTACTTTGGGGCGCGACAGGAAACTCGTGCGGCAAGGTGGCGGTTTCGGTTTGGCTAATATGCGTGATGCGGTAAGCCGGAGTTGGCAGAGAACAGGGGACAAATATCCTGAGTTTTCAGACGGCATAGGGCTGATGCGTGCTTTGAGTATTGGCGAGCAATCGGCGTTGAGGCCGCCTTTGTGGCAGGCATTCCGCCCTTTGGGGCTGACACACTTGGTCAGTATTTCGGGCCTGCATGTGACGATGGTGGCGGTATTGTTTGCCTGGCTGATTAAGCGAATTTTCCGTTATTTGCCGTGGATTCCGGCAAAACCGCGTGTGTGGATATTGGCAGGCGGTGTTGCCGGTGCTTTGTTTTATGCGCTTTTGGCCGGTTTTTCCGTACCGACGCAACGCAGTGTGTTGATGTTGGCTGCGTTTGCGTGGGCATGGTGGCGCGGCAGTGGCGGCTCGGGCTGGACGGCGTGGTGGCAGGCTTTGGCCGTTGTTTTGTTGTTGGATCCGTTGGCTGTATTGGGCGTGGGAACTTGGTTGTCTTTCGGTTTGGTTGCTGCTTTGATTTGGGCTTCATCAGGCCGTCTGAAAGAGTCGGGCTGGCGGTTGGCTGTACGGGGACAATGGGCAGCGACTGTATTGTCGGTGGTATTGCTGGGCTATTTGTTTGCTTCGTTACCTTTGCTCAGTCCGTTGGTTAATGCGCTGGCTATTCCTTGGTTTTCTTGGGTGTTGACGCCGTTGGCTTTGCTGGGTTCGGTTTTTCCGTTTGAACTTGTCCAGTTGGTAGCGGCATTTTTGGCGGAATATACTTTACGCGGTTTGCTATGGCTGGCTATGGTATCGCCTGAATTTGCCGTCGCAGCGGCGCCCGTGCCTTTGCTTGTGTTGGCGATGATGGCGGCTTTACTGTTATTGCTGCCTAAAGGAATGGGCTTAAAACCTTGGGCATGTCTGGTTTTATTGGGCTTTGTGTTTTACCGTCCTGCCAAGCTGGAGGAGGGGGTGGCAAGAGTTACGGTGATGGATGCAGGACAAGGTTTGTCGGTGTTGATACAAACGCGTAACCGCAATCTTTTGTTTGATACGGGAACGGAGCAAGTGGCGCAAACAGGTATAGTGCCGAGTTTGAACGCGATGGGTGTGCGCCGTTTGGACAGCCTGATTTTGTCGCACCATGATATTGACCATGACGGCGGTTTTCAAAGTGTGGCGGCTGTCGGTACCGATAAATTGCTTGCCGGACAACCTGAATTTTATCCGAATGCAGAGTTTTGCCAAGAAGACAAATGGCAATGGGACGGCGTAGATTTCGAGTTGCTCAGGCCGTCTGAAAATGCAGGCAAGGAAGATAACGACCAAAGCTGCGTATTGCGTGTCGTGGCAAACGGAAAAGCCTTGTTAATAACCGGCGATTTGGGCGTGAAAGGCGAGGCCGGTTTGATTGAGAAATACGGCAATGCGCTGTATAGCCAAGTGTTGGTGTTGGGACATCACGGCAGCAGCACGGCTTCGTCAGGCAGCTTTTTGCATACGGTTTCGCCACAATATGCCGTGGCATCTAGCGGCTATGCCAATGCCTACAAACATCCGACCGTTGCCGTACAAAATCGTGTCCGCGCGCATGGTATTACTTTATTGAGAACGGATTTGTCTGGCGCGTTGGTGTTTGCTTTGGGACAGGACGATATATTTCAAGGCCGTCTGAAAAAGGATAAGTTTTATTGGCAGAAGAAACCGTTTGAGTAAAAAGGCTAAAAGGCCGTCTGAAAGACTTTTCAGACAGCCTTAATATTTTTTATTGACGGGCATTATCCAAATTTTGTGTGAATCCAATTGTGGATAGTTTATTTTACTCATTGATAATAAAGGATAAAATAAATTTGATTAAATAATAGGCAAATAGAAAAGAGGAAAATAATTACAAAGTTATTAGTAATAATCGGTATGATGTTCTGTATATCAAGCAGAGCCTAAAGCAGCACAGAGTTCGCACGTTTCTATAATGAAGATGCTGCGCAACTGACAGCCGCCAATATTATCGGCTGATGGTTGTTTTAAAGTTTAAGGCCGTCTGAACCTGATATTTCATGTTCAGACGGCCTTAAACTTATATAATATCCGACCCAACTGTTTAAAAAGGCTATCGCCATGAACACCATACGCACCAAAATTTGTGGTATTACCCGACCTGAAGACGCGCTGGCCGCGGCCGAATTGGGCGCGGATGCCATCGGGCTGGTGTTTTATGCCAAGAGTAAACGGGCAGTGAGTATTGAGCAGGCGCAGGCGGTTGTGAAAAACCTGCCGCCGTTTGTATCGGTGGTGGCCTTGTTTGTGAATGAAAACGAGCAAACCATCCGCGAGATTTTGCGTCAGGTGCCGATAGATGTGATTCAGTTTCACGGCGATGAAGACGATGATTTTTGCCGTCGGTTTGACCGCCCGTATTTGAAGGCCGTGCGCGTACAGTCCGCTGCCGATATTCAGACGGCCTGTGCCAAATTTCCGAATGCACGCGCCTTGCTGTTTGATGCCTATCATCCGACTGAATACGGCGGTACGGGACAAAGTTTCGACTGGACCATGTTGCATGGCAATATCGGCAAACCGTGGATACTTGCCGGCGGATTGACTGCGGAAAACGTTGCCGAAGCGGTAAAAATCAGCGGCGCTGCGGCGGTAGATGTGTCCGGTGGCGTGGAAATCTCCGGCGGGGTTAAGAGCAGGGAGAAAATGGCGGCGTTTATTCAAGCAGTAAAGGCCGTCTGAAATTTTGTTTGAATTCAAAGAAACCGGAATACATATATGCAAGAGCCAATCGTTGAATCCCACCCCTTCGCAGCCTTGTTGCCGCCGCAGGCAACGATCATGATGATGGGGACGTTTCCGCCTAAAGAAGAAAAACACGCGATGCAGTTTCATTATCCGAATTTCCAAAACGATATGTGGCGCGTGTATGGGCTGGTGTTTTTTGGCGATGTGGCGCATTTTCAAAGGCAGGGCGAAAAGGCGTTTGATGCCGATAAAATCAAAGCGTTTTTAAGTGAGAAGGGCATTGCATCCTGTCCGACCGTGTTGAAGGCCATACGCGAACATGGCAATGCTTCGGATAAGTTTTTAAAAGTAATAGAAACTGTCGATTTGGCGGCAGTATTGGCGCAAATGCCCGAGTGCCGCCATCTTTGTACCACCGGCGGCAAGGCAACCGAAGTTTTGTTGGAGATTCAAGGCAACGGTATGAAAATGCCGAAGATCGGCGAAACAGTGCCGTTCCCCTATGCTGGACGTGAGTTGACCCTGACGCGCCTGCCTTCGACTTCGCGTGCCTATCCTTTGAGTTTGGCGAAAAAAGCAGCGGCGTATCGGGCTTTTTTTGAAATGGCTGGATTGACTGTTTTTCAGGAGTAGAGCGATGGACCGTTATGAAATCTCTTTAATGACGTTTATGGCTTTGTGGTGGCTTTTTAATGTCGTCTCAGTGTGGCTGAAGGCCAAACAATGGCATATCAAGGTATTGTTGGGCGGAACGCTTTTGTATGTGATACAAATATCTGCAGTCGTTATGTCTGTTAACGGCCTTAATTGGATATTTTTGAACGTAAGCACTATAAATACCAATGAGTTGATTATTGCTTTGCTTGTGCTTAACTTTTTGGGTTGTTGGTTGCTGGCACTGTGGCTGGGGATGTTGGCATTAAAAATATGCCTGAGAAACAAAAACGAAGAAAAATATATCGCGCCGCCGTTGGGTACGGCATTGATTGCAACATCGAGCTGTACGCTGTTGTTCCTATTTTGTCTGCTGATATTATTATTCAATTAGTTGCCGACAAGATGAATGGAAAACGGCTATAATTGCTGACAATTTTACTTTCATACGGCCTTGTACTGAATCAGGCCGTCTGAAACCATAAAACGAATAAGGAAAAATCCCATGAAAAATTATTACGCTCCCGACGAGAACGGCTTTTTCGGCGAACACGGCGGCCTGTACGTTTCCGAAACCCTGATTCCTGCTTTGCAAGAATTGGCAGAAGCCTATAAAGCAGCGAAAGAAGATCCTTCATTTTGGGAAGAGTTCCGCCATGATTTGAAACACTATGTCGGCCGTCCCAGCCCTGTTTACCATGCCGCGCGATTATCCGAGCATTTGGGCGGCGCACAAATCTGGCTGAAGCGTGAAGATTTGAACCACACCGGCGCGCACAAAGTCAACAACACCATCGGTCAGGCATTGCTTGCCCGCCGCATGGGCAAAAAACGCGTGATTGCCGAAACCGGCGCGGGTCAGCACGGTGTGGCTTCTGCCACCGTCGCCGCACGTTTCGGCATGACTTGCGACGTGTACATGGGGGCGGACGATATCCAACGTCAAATGCCCAACGTGTTCCGTATGAAGCTGCTTGGCGCGAATGTCGTCAGCGTCGACAGCGGCAGCCGTACTTTGAAGGACGCGATGAACGAAGCCATGCGCGAATGGGTGGCGCGCGTGGACGATACGTTCTACATCATCGGTACTGCCGCAGGTCCTACGCCGTATCCGGAAATGGTACGCGATTTCCAATGCGTGATCGGCAATGAAGCCAAAGAACAAATGTTGGAAGCCATCGGCCGCCAACCTGATGTTGCCGTTGCCTGCGTGGGCGGCGGCTCGAACGCCATCGGTTTGTTCCATCCCTATATCGAAGAAGAAAACGTACGTTTGGTCGGCGTAGAAGCAGGCGGTTTGGGCGTGGATACCCCCGACCACGCCGCACCGATTACCAGCAAAGCCCCTATCGGCGTATTGCACGGTTTCCGCAGCTATTTGATGCAGGACGAAAACGGTCAAGTTTTGGGTACGCATTCCGTTTCCGCAGGCTTGGACTACCCAGGCATCGGCCCGGAACACAGCCATTTGAACGACATCAACCGCGTGGAATACACTGTTGCCAAAGACGACGAAGCACTCGAAGCCTTTGATTTGCTTTGCCGTTTTGAGGGTATTATTCCTGCGCTGGAATCCAGCCATGCCGTTGCTTGGGCGGTGAAAAACGCGCCGAAAATGAGCAAAGACCAAGTGATTTTGGTCAACCTCTCCGGTCGTGGCGATAAAGACATTAATACCGTGGCGAAACTCAAAGGCATTGAGTTGTAAGTCTTATTGATTGAGCAGCAAAGGCCGTCTGAAAAAGCTGGATTTCAGTCTTTCAGACGGCCTTTGTTTCCATAATGATCAGCGTAGTATTTTATCCGCGTAAACTCTATCAAGTCTCGGCGGTTAAGGAAATTTATCCTTTCAAACTGCGCTTGTACGCTTTCTAAACTGATTATTCAAGTTATCCATCACCATGAAACATTTAGCAATCCATCTAAAACTATTGGGCATGGCGGCGTTTTGGGGCGCATCTTGGCCGATGGGGCGGATGCTGGGACAGGCGCTGCCGCCTTTAACGGGCGGTATGCTACGCTTTTTGACGGCGGCAATCTTGCTTTTGGGCTGGCTGTTTGCACGGTATCGGTTGCGTACTTTGGCGGTTTTGTCGCGCAAACAATGGCTTGGGTTGGCACTGGCGGCGGCATTCGGCGTATTTGGTTTTACTGTGTTGTCTATGCTGGGTTTGCAGCGGCTTCCTGCTTCAAGGGCGACGGTGTTGGTCACGTTCAATCCTGTATTGACGATGTTTTTTGCGGCTTTGCTATTTGGCGAGAAGCTCAACGGCAAGATTGTGTCGGGTATGTTGTTGGCAGTGGCAGGCTCGGTATGGGCGGTCACGCATGGCGAGATTGCGGCATTTTTGTCGGGCGGCGGCATAGGGTGGGGCGAAGTGCTGGTGTTTTGCAGCCTTTGCTGCTTGGTTACTTATACGATGATGGGCAGGGCGGTGTTGCAGGGGATTGATGCGCTGACGGTCACCGTGGCTACTGCTTGGCTGGGTGCAATGATGTTGTTGCCGCCTGCGTTGATTTCAGACGGCCTGCCGTTTGGCATGCTTGCCGAAATGGACGGCAGGGGCTGGTTTGCTTTAATTGGCCTGTCTGTCGGCGCAACGGTCTTGAGCTATGCGTGGTATTTTGAAGGCGTGAAGACTTTGGGCGCAGGCAGCGCGGCGGCGTACATCACTTTGGTGCCGGTATTCGGTATTTTGTGTTCCGCTTGGTTTTTGGGCGAGGCATTGCATGTTTCTTTGGTTGCTGGCTGTTTGGCAGCGGTGGGCGGATTGGTGTTGATGCAGTACGGAAGACGTGCCGTCTGAAATAGAAAATATGTTATATAATAATGAAACTGATCAAACCATTGTTTTCAACATGTCTGAACATTCCCCCCTGCTCGATTTCGACCGCACCCACCTGCTCCATCCCTATACGTCCATGACCGACCCGTTGCCTGTTTATCCGGTGCGCCGTGCGGAGGGCGTGCACATCGAATTGGCGGATGGTACGCGGCTGATTGATGGGATGTCGTCTTGGTGGTGTGCGATACACGGCTACAATCATCCTGTTTTGAATCAGGCGGTTGAGGCGCAGATTAAGCAAATGTCGCATGTGATGTTTGGCGGTTTGACGCATGAGCCTGCGGTAGAGCTGGGCAAGTTGTTGGTCGGGATTTTGCCGCAGGGGTTGGACCGTATTTTTTATGCGGATTCAGGTTCGGTTTCGGTGGAAGTCGCGCTGAAGATGGCGGTGCAATACCAGCAGGCGCGGGGTTTGACCGCGAAGCAGAATATTGCGACGGTGCGGCGCGGTTATCACGGCGATACTTGGAACGCGATGTCCGTCTGCGATCCGGAAACGGGGATGCACCATATTTTCGGCAGCGCGTTGCCGCAGCGTTATTTTGTCGATAATCCGAAAAGCCGTTTCGATGATGAATGGGACGAGGCGGATTTGCAGCCTGTCCGCGCCTTGTTTGAAGCGCATCATGCGGATATCGCCGCCTTTATTTTAGAGCCGGTCGTGCAGGGCGCGGGCGGCATGTATTTCTATCATCCGCAGTATCTTCGCGGATTGCGCGATTTGTGCGACAAATTTGATATCGTGTTGATTTTTGATGAAATCGCTACCGGATTCGGACGCACGGGCAAGATGTTTGCCTGCGAACACGCGAATGTCGTGCCGGATATTATGTGTATCGGCAAGGGCTTGAGCGGCGGCTATATGACGTTGGCGACGGCGATCACTTCGCAAAAAGTCACCGAAACGATTTCGCGCGGCGAAGCGGGCGTATTTATGCACGGGCCGACATTTATGGCGAACCCGCTGGCGTGTGCCGTTGCCTGCGCCTCGGTCAAGCTGCTTTTGTCTCAAGACTGGCAGGCAAATATCCGCCGCATCGAAAGCATCTTAAAAGGCCGTCTGAAAGCTGCATGGGACATTCGCGGCGTGAAGGACGTACGCGTTTTGGGTGCCATCGGGGTGATCGAGTTGGAAAAAGGCGTGGATATGGCGCGTTTTCAAGCGGATTGCGTGGCGCAAGGAATTTGGGTGCGCCCCTTCGGCAGGCTGGTGTATCTCATGCCGCCTTACATTATTCCAGACGACCTCTTGACCGAACTTGCCGACAAAACCGTACAAATCTTGAAGGAACACAGCAAATGAAAGGCGTTTACTTCGTTAGTGGCATAGACACGGACATCGGCAAAACCGTCGTCACCGGCGTGTTGGCAAAACAATTGTTGCAGCAGGGTAAAAGCGTGATTACGCAAAAGCCCGTGCAAACCGGTTGCCAAGACATTGCCGAAGACATCGTCGTCCACCGCAAAATCATGGGCATACCCATGCAGGAAGCCGACAAACAAGGGCTGACCATGCCCGAAATCTTCAGCTATCCAGCCTCGCCCCATCTCGCCGCCCGTCTTGACGGCAGGGCTTTGGATTTGGATAAAATCCGTACCACCACTCAAGAGTTGGCGACGCAATACGAAATCGTTTTGGTCGAAGGCGCGGGCGGATTGATGGTTCCGCTGACGGAAGATTTGTTGACCATTGATTATATTCAGCAACAGGCTTATCCCGTCATCCTCGTTACCAGCGGACGGCTCGGTAGCATCAACCACACCCTGCTCAGCTTCTCCGCGCTCAAACAATACGGCATCCAATTGCATAGTCTGATTTTCAACCATATTCACGACAGTAAAGATGAAACCGTTGCCGGCGATACCTTGGAATATCTTAAAGGCCGTCTGAAAGATGAGTTTCCCGAAGCCAAATGGCAGGAGTTGGCCAAAACAGAGGTGTCAGATGGAGCTTGATATACCGCGTGGCACGCTTTGTTCACATGCCGAAGCTTCAAGTCTTTTGTCGTCTGATGCTGAACATCTGCTGACCGTTTCTTCGTTAACTGCCGCTCTGCGCGCTTCCGGCAAGGAGTTTTCAGTCGAGCCGGTGTATTTGGGTTTGACGAAGGGTGCGGAAAACGGAGACGAAATCTTTGTACGCGATGTTTTGCTCAAACTGGACGGCGAAACAGTGATACAAGCCAGAAGCGCGTGCCGACCGGACAGCCGTCTATGGACAGAATTATTGGATTGCGGAACGCAGCCTTTGGGCGAGCGCCTGTTTGACGGTACATTGCCGTTGAAACGTTCGGATTTTGAGTTTCTTCGTTTTGAAGATTCCGACCATCCATCTTTCAGACGGCCTGTTACCGCGCGCCGTTCCTATTTTGATTGGAACGGCGAAACATTGGAATTAACAGAATATTTCTTATTGAAATTAATAGATTTATACCGCTAAGGCTGTCTGAAAATAAAACCAATTACCGATGTTTGTCATAATTCTGTTATAATACAATAAATTAAATTGTTAAGATCTGTTTAATTTTAGACGGCAATAAATTATAATAAGAGCTAAGGCTCTAAAAAACCTTTCCTTCCGAATCGATATATAAACAACGACACATTACATCAATGAACATAAGGCGATTTTTCCTACAAATTCTACCGCGTTACGCTGTCGGACGGATGGTGATATACGCCAAGCTGATGCGCGTCGACAAACCCATTGGTACACTGCTTTTGCTGTGGCCGACTTATTGGGCATTGTGGATTGCGTCTAAAGGCGTTCCCGACGCGGATATTTTTATTGCCTTTACCGCAGGCACATTTCTAATGCGCAGCGCAGGTTGCGTCGTGAATGACTTTGCCGACCGCAATTTTGACGGTGCAGTAGAGCGCACCAAAAACCGCCCGTTTGCCAAAGGTTTGGTTTCTAAAACCGAAGCGCTGCTTTTGACCGTCATGCTGTGTCTGATGGCGGCTTTATGCTTGGTGCCGCTCAACCGTTTTACTTGGCTGATGAGCCTTCCGGCCTTATTTTTGGCCATCACATATCCTTTCACCAAACGCTTTTTTCCATTGCCGCAGTTTTATTTGGGGCTGGCATTTTCGTTCGGTATTCCCATGGCCTTTGCCGCCGTGCAAGGCCGAGTGCCTCCCGAAGCATGGCTGATGTTTACCGCTAATGCCTTATGGACGCTGGCTTACGACACGATTTATGCCATGGCGGACAAAGAAGATGATTTGAAAATCGGTATTAAAACTTCGGCAATCACATTTGGTCATCACGATATTACCGCCTCTATGCTTTGCCATTTTTGGTTTACCGTATTGATGGTGGTGCTGGGTATTAAAATCGGCGCAACTTGGCCTTATTGGCTGGTATTGCCGATAACCGTTTATTGGCAGTATCAGCAGTATGCCGCTATCCGTACGCGCGACCGCCAGTTGTGCTTCCAAACATTTTTGGCCAACAACCGCATCGGCTTGGCGTGGTTTTGCGGATTGGTCTGCCATTATTTCTGGTTGTTTTTGGTTTCCAAATTGTTTTAAAAAACTAGGTTGAGGCCGTCTGAAAAGAAGGGAAAAGGGGTATGCCGGACATACCCCTTTTTATTTAAACCATGATTTAGCCAATGATGGAATTTTTACTTTAAATTAATTATAATCAAATGGTTGGATTATTTCCAGTTCGTTAAAAAATATCAAAAACAACATGGAAAATGTTAGCAGGGCGAGTGTAAATTACGCCTTCAGGATTGAGATTTGCACCGACAATCGGTACAATCCCATTGTTTTGCGACATTTAAAAGAGATACACATGAGCCTGATCGGCGAAATTTTACCTTTGTCCCATATCGTTTTGGATTTGGAAGTCAGCAGCAAAAAGCGTCTGTTTGAAGAGGCTGCACAGCTGCTGGAGAATGAAGCAGAATTACCGAATACCAACGTGTTCGACTGCCTGTTTGCCCGTGAAAAACTTGGTTCGACCGGTTTGGGGCAGGGGGTGGCGATTCCTCACGGCCGTCACGCATGCGTGAAAAAAGCCACCGGTGCGTTTATCCGTACCAAAGAGCCGGTCGCCTTTGATGCGCCCGACGGCAAACCCGTTTCCCTGATTTTTATCCTGCTTGTGCCTGAAAACGCTACCGGCGAACATTTGGAAGTCTTGTCCAAACTGGCCGGCAGATTCTCTCAAAAAGCCATCCGTGAAGCATTGATGGCCGCGACTTCTGCCGAAGAAGTACGCACACTCCTGACCGAAGAGTAATTCATGCCCAGCATATCTGTCCGCCGCCTGTTTTCCGACAATCAGCACAAACTCGAACTTGCTTGGGCTGCCGGCAATTCCGGCGCGGACAACCGTATCGGTGTCGAAGCCGATAAACCCGTCTTGGCCTTGGTCGGCCATTTAAACTTTATCCATCCCAACCAAATTCAAGTTGTCGGCGTAGCCGAAGCCGAATATTTACGCCGTCTGGAATCGGGCGAACTCAACTATGATTTCGGCGAGCTTTTCGACATTCCCATGTCTTTGGTCATCGTCGCCAACGGTTTGCCGGTTTCGCCCAAATTACGCGATTATTGCCATACCAACAGTATCCCCTTGCTGACTTCCAAACAGGAAAGCCCGCACCTGATGGACGTTTTGCGGATTTATCTGCAACGGACATTGGCAACTTCCACCATCAAGCATGGCGTATTTTTGGATGTATTTGAAGTGGGCGTACTCATTACTGGACAATCCGGCTTGGGTAAGAGCGAATTGGCATTGGAGCTGATTTCGCGCGGCCACAGCCTGATTGCCGATGATGCAGTCGAACTTTTCCGTACCGGTCCAGAAATGCTGGAAGGCCGTTGCCCGCCTATGCTGCGTGATTTCCTCGAAGTACGCGGCTTGGGCATACTCAATATCCGCCATATTTTTGGCGAAACCTCCATCCGTCCGAAAAAAATCCTCCAGCTGATTATTAATTTGGTTCCGGCCGACGACGGATACATGAAACAACTCGATCGATTGAGCATCCGTACCGAAACAGAGTCTATCCTCAACGTCAGCATCCGTTCCGTTACCCTGCCTGTTGCAATCGGTCGAAACTTAGCAGTATTGGTTGAAGCTGCAGTGCGCAATTACATCCTTCAATTGCGCGGTAAAGACAGCACCAAAGAATTCCTCGAACGCCATCAAACACAACTCAAAGAAAACGAACAAAACCATGAAAATCGTCCTGATTAGCGGCTTATCCGGCTCAGGAAAATCCGTAGCCCTCAAACAACTCGAAGATTCAGGCTTTTATTGCGTTGATAATCTGCCTTTGGAAATGTTGCCTTCGCTGGTGTTGTACCATATTGAACGCGGCGAAGAAACCCAGCTTGGTGTCAGCGTTGATATCCGTTCCGGTATCAATATTCAGGAAGCGCAAGAGCAAATCCAATATTTGCGTCATGAAGGGCATCAAGTCGAAGTCCTCTTTATTGAAGCGGAAGAGGGTGTGTTGGTTCGCCGCTTCTCAGAAACCCGCCGCGGACACCCTTTGTCCGGCCATAATCTGACTTTGTTGGAAAGCCTGCAAAAAGAACGCGAATGGCTCTTCCCGCTTAGAGACATCGCATATTGCATCGATACGTCCAAAATGAACGCACAGCAGCTGCGTTATGCTGTGCAACAATGGCTCAATATTGAACGTGTCGGTTTGCTGGTCATTCTTGAATCCTTTGGTTTCAAATACGGCGTCCCCAACAATGCCGACTTTATGTTTGATATGCGCAGCCTACCCAATCCGTATTACGATCCGGAATTACGCCCCTTTACCGGCATGGATAAGCCTATTCAAGATTATTTGGGTCAGCAGCCGTTGGCTCAAGAAATGGTTGATGACATCGACCATTTTATTAGCCGCTGGTTACCGCGCCTGCAGCAAGAGAGCCGTAGTTATGTGACGATTGCCATCGGTTGTACCGGCGGTCAGCACCGCTCCGTTTATGTTGTGGAAAAACTGGCCGAACGCCTCAAAGGCCGTTACGAACTCCTTGTCCGCCATCGTCAGGCACAAAGCTTGGCAGGACGCTAACTTGCCGTTTCAGACGGCCTCAAAGGAAGAAACCATGAAAAAAATCAGTCTGACCGCATTATCCCTGCTTATCTTGACCGCCTGTGCAACAGAACCTGTCACTGCTTACCGTTGGCACCGCACCGGCGCGAGCGAAGCTGAAGTTTCCCGCCAAATCAATACCTGCAAATCGCAAGTTCAAAATGGAAATACATCCAAGACGTTTGAGCAATGTATGGATGAAGCAGGTTATTACAGCTACGAGCATGGCAACCTCTAAATCCCGATTGACCGATTATCCAAATGCCGAGGCCGTCTGAAAAAATAATTGTTCAGACGGCCTCAGATACGAATAGAAAGAATAAAAAGACATGGCTATCCAATGGTTTCCCGGCCACATGAATAAGGCAAAAAAAGCCATTGCCGAACGCATTAAAAGCGTTGATATGGTGATTGAGATGTTGGACGCGCGTATGCCTGCTTCCAGCGAAAACCCCTTGCTTGCCCAGTTGTCCAAAGGCAAGCCAAAACTCAAAATCTTAAACAAGCAAGACCTTGCCGATCCCGAGCGTACCAGAGTTTGGCTCGAACACTACAACAGCCGCCAAGATACCCGCGCCATTGCGCTTGATTCTTCCGAAACTGGCGCGCATAGCAAAATTACCCAAGCCTGCCGCGCCATGATTCCGCATCGCCAAGGTATCGAGAAGCCGCTGCGTGTCCTGATTTGCGGTATCCCCAACGTCGGCAAATCCACCTTGATTAACGGTATGATCGGCAAAAAATCTGCCAAAACCGGCAACGAACCCGGTATTACCAAAGCCGAACAGCGCCTTTTCCTTGCAGACGATTTCTGGCTTTACGATACCCCCGGTATGTTGTGGCCAAAAATTATCGTTGAAGAAGGCGGCTACAACCTTGCGGCCGGCGGTGCAGTCGGACGCAACGCGCTGGACGAAGAAGAAGTGGCGCTTGAGCTTTTGGATTACCTTCGCCGCCATTATCTGGCCCTGTTGCAAGAGCGCTATCAAGCCGACAAAGATCCAAGTAGTCATTGGGACGATACTTCTTGGTTGGAGTGGATTGCTAAAAAACGTGGTGCGGTTTTGAGCGGCGGACGGGTTAACTATCAAAAGGCTGCTGAAAATATCCTGACTGATTTCCGTGAAGGAAAAATCGGCAGAATCACGCTGGAAACGCCAAACCAATGGGAAACTTGGCTGAAAAAAGCCAGACAGAAAGAGGCCGAACTCAAAGCCATTCGCGAAGCCAGAAAGGCGGAAAGAAAAGGGCAGCAGCCTTCAGCCGATTAATATAAAAGGCTGTCAGAAATCTATTTTCAGACGGCCTTTTGTTGGAATAGACAATTTAGAGGGCGGTACGGCTAAAGCTGTCTAGGGCTTTATCGGTTTGGATTTGGTTGAACTGCATGATGGTTTTGTCGCCTTGCTTTTCGTCCAATTCGATTTTACGCACCAGCGTATCGCCGTTGATTTCGATACGGTTGAAGATTTGGCGGGTAATGGCGGTTTTCGGAGTCAGGGTCAACGTCCATTTTTTCTCGTTGCCGTTTAATTTCAAATCAAATTGTTTTTCCAAGCCCTGGGTATTGCCGCCCAAAAGGTCGAGGAAGAGTTTGATTTGGCGGCTTTGGCCGTTGAGTTTGCTGGCATTTGGGTTGACCCATTGACTGCCGTTCCATTGCATGATGCCGTCTGAACGCACGCGCAGGGTGGTTTCAAATGGTTTTTGCATTTTCCAGAGCAGGCCTTTTTGTGGGACAAGGGTAAAGCTGCCGCTGGTGGTCATGGGTTTGCTGAGGGATTTGAGCTGGCGTTGTTGGACAAAATTACCTTGCACGTTTTGCGGTTTTTGCAGGGTTTGTGCCAATTCGGCAGGGGAAAATGCCCATAAAGCCGGAGCGCTGATGAGGAGAGTAAGAGAAAGAATGGTTTTTTTCATTGTGTTTCCATAAGGTTTGAGGCCGTCTGAAAGTTCAGACGGCCTTTTATTGCTTTAATTATAAGGCTGACAAGGCCTGATTAAAGGTTGCGCTTGGACGCATCGCTTGTGCGGCTTTTTCAGGATTGGCTGCGTAGTAGCCGCCGATGTCGACCGCTTTGCCTTGTACGGCAGAGAGTTCTTCAACGATTTTGGCTTCGTCAGCAGTCAAAGCGGCTGCCAACGGCGCAAATGCGGCTTTCAGTTCGGCATCTTTGTCTTGCGCCGCCAATTCTTGCGCCCAGTAGAGGGTGAGGTAGAAATGGCTGCCGCGGTTGTCGAGTTCGCCAGCTTTGCGTTTAGGCGATTTGTCGTTCAGAAGCAGTTTTTCGGTGGCTGCATCCAAAGTGTCGGCGAGGACTTGGGCTTTGGTGTTGCCGGTTTTTTGCGCCAGATGTTCAAACGATACGGCGAGTGCGAGGAATTCGCCCAAAGAGTCCCAACGCAAGTGGTTTTCTTCGAGGAATTGTTGAACATGTTTCGGTGCAGAACCGCCTGCACCGGTTTCAAACATACCGCCGCCATTCATCAATGGAACGATAGACAGCATTTTCGCGCTGGTACCCAGTTCCAAAATTGGGAACAAGTCGGTCAGGTAGTCGCGCAGGACGTTACCGGTCACGGAGATGGTGTCTTCGCCGTTTTTCAGACGGCCCAAGCTGAATTTAGCGGCTTCCTCAGGAGCGAGGACGCGGATGTCGAGGCCGTCGGTATCCAGTTCGGCAAGATAGGCTTTAACCTTGGCGAGCAGGCTCTTGTCGTGCGGACGGTTTTCGTCGAGCCAGAATACGGCTGGCGTGTTGCTCAGACGGGCGCGGTTGACGGCAAGTTGTACCCAGTCTTTAACCGGAGCGTCTTTGGTTTGGCACATACGCCAGATGTCGCCGGCTTCAACGTCGTGTTGCATCAGGACATTACCTGCTGCATCAATGACTTGAACTTGGCCGTCGGCTTCGATTTCAAAAGTTTTGTTGTGCGAACCGTATTCTTCGGCTGCTTGCGCCATCAGACCGACGTTAGGAACGGTACCCATGGTTGTCGGGTCAAATGCGCCGTGTTCGCGGCAGAAGTCGATGGTTGCTTGGTAAACACCGGCGTAGCTGCTGTCAGGAATCACGGCTTTGGTGTCTTGCGCTTTGCCGTCTTTATCCCACATACGGCCGGAATTACGAATCATCGCAGGCATAGAAGCATCGACGATGACATCGCTAGGAACGTGCAGGTTGGTGATGCCTTTGTCGGAATCAACCATGGCCAAATCAGGGTTGGCAGCGTAAACAGCAGCGATTTCAGCTTCAACGGCGGCGCGGGTGTCCGCATCCAGTTTGTCCAGATTGGCAAGCAGGTTGCCGAAGCCGTTGTTGACATTAACGCCTGCGGCAGCCAGTTTGTCACCGAATTTTTCAAATACAGGCGCGAAGAATACTTTGACGGCGTGTCCGAAGATAATCGGGTCGGACACTTTCATCATGGTGGCTTTCATGTGCAGCGAGAACAATACGCCTTTAGCTTTTGCGTCTTTCACTTGTTCGGCAAGGAAGACGAGCAGGGCTTTTTTGCTCATTACGGTCGCGTCGATGATTTCGCCGGCTTTCAGGGCAACAGGCTCGCGCAGCTCTTTTTTGTTGCCTTGTTTGTCGGTGAATACGATGGATACGGAAGTTGCTTCAGGTACGGTAACGGATTGTTCGTTATGGAAAAAGTCGCCGCTTTGCATGGTGGCAACGTGGGATTTGGAGTCTTTCGTCCATGCGCCCATGCTGTGCGGATGTTTTTTCGCAAAGTTTTTCACTGCCTTAGGCGCGCGACGGTCGGAGTTGCCTTCACGCAGGACAGGGTTTACCGCGCTGCCTTTGATGCGGTCGTAACGTTCGCGCACGGCTTTTTCTTCATCGGTTTGAGGATCGGCAGGATAGTCGGGAACGGCAAAGCCTTTAGACTGCAATTCTTTAATCGCGGCAGTCAGTTGAGGTACGGATGCGCTGATGTTCGGCAGTTTGATCACGTTTGCATCGGGTTGTTTCACCAGTTCGCCCAATTCGGCAAGCGCATCAGGTACGCGTTGCGCTTCGGTCAGGTATTCGGGAAACGCCGCCAAAATACGACCGGAGAGAGAAATGTCGCTGGTTTTGACATCAATATCGGCATGGCGGGTAAACGCCTGCACGATTGGCAACAGGGATTGAGTGGCCAATGCAGGAGCTTCGTCGGTGTAGGTATAGATAATGGTGGATTTAGTCATGGGATTATTCTCTATGTAGGTTAAGTTTTTCTTTTCGGGCACATCGCGAGAAGAAATGTGCTGAGCCTATTATGGCATATTTCGGCGGATTTGGTTGTTGTTTTGATGTTATTGTTTTTTAAGTTGCGGAAAAGAAAAAGGCCGTCTGAAAAGACAGCCTAAATATAAGGACTTATCCGATAATCAAAACAGCATTGCTGCCGCCGAAGGCAAATGATGAGCTGGCGGCGATGCGTTTTTCAGACGGCCAGCGGCTGTTTTCGTCGGTCAAAGCGATGTTGGGCAGCTCGGAATCGGGTACGTTGTCCCATTGTTGCGGCGGCAGTTTGCCTTCCGGATTGTATTGGCGGTTGGCCATCAACCAGGCAAACGCGGCTTCGATCGCACCGGCTGCACCCAAAGTATGACCGGTAGATGGCTTGGTTGAAGTGCAAAGGGTGTGGCTGCCAAATACTTCGGCAACGGCTCGGCTTTCCATGCTGTCGTTGTGTTGCGTGCCGGTGCCGTGCAGATTGATCCAGCCGATGTCTTCTGCTTTCAAACCGGCTTTATCCAAAGCGGCCTGAAAGGATTGGGCTGCACCCAAACCGTCGGGGCGGGGAGAAGACATATGGTAGGCATCGCTACTTGCACCATAGCCCAGCAACTGCATTTCGCCGTCAAAATCGGCATCGCGCGTCATCACGAAAAATGCGGCCGCTTCGCCGATATTGATGCCGTTGCGGTTGGAGGAAAAAGGCTTGGCGATGCTGTCTGAAAGCACTTCCAAAGAGGCAAAACCATTAATCGTCAGCGGAGAAAGCGTATCCGCGCCGCCGCAAATTACGACATCACACAATCCGGCACGAAGCAATCGGGCTGCGCTGATGAGGGCGCGTGCGCCGGAAGTGCAGGCGGTGGAAACGGTATAGCGCAAGCCGTCTAAACCGTAAACTTGGGCGATAAATTCGGAGGGCGAAGCCATGGTGTGTTGCAGCTGTTTGAACGGAACATCCGTCCATTCACCACCTTGGACAACGTGTTGGAACAAAGGGATATTTTCATCTGCGCCACTGGTGGACGTACCAGTCACGACAGCGACCCTTTCTTTGCCGTAACGGGCAATGGCCGTCTGAATCAGTCCGTCTATTTGCGAAAGCGCGTGCAGGATAAGCTGGTTGTTGCGGCTGCGATGCGCTTCGGGAATGCTGTCGGGCAGAGGCATCAGGGTTTCTTTGACTGCACCAAAAGCATGCGTTTTGCCTTTTACCCATTGGTCTGAAAAAGTCAGGGGCGTGTTTTCAGACGGCGTGAGTAAGGCATCGGCATGAACTTGCAAGCCGCTACCCAATGCGCTGGTTAGTGCCGGACGGCTGAGATAAACAGGAGTATTCATGAATTAGTCTTCTGCAATCGGGCTGACCGTCCAGAAAGTTTGGTCGGGGAAGCCGATAAGGAATTGTTCGGAATGGTGGGCGACACACCACAAATCACGCTCGCGGTAGCTGAACACCGCGCCTTTGCCGTCAGGGCAGAAGCCTTGATGGGTGGCGTTTTGTTGGCGGGCTTCAGGGTAAAGCGTGGCGGCTTGTTCGGCGGCCAAAAGCGGCAACAAGGCGGCAAACAATCGGCGCGAACTGGCATTGGGCATCACAAAACCATCATTTTTCCAGCCTTTGGTGCTGACCGATTGGCGCGATACCGGCGCACCCAGTGCATCGGTTTGGACAAAGCGGATGCCGTCTGAATGAGGCTCGACTGCCAAGAGATTGGTTTGAACGGTTTGCCCCGCCACATTAGTTTGTTCAAGTTTGAACCATTGGCCTTCTTTGGAAAGCGGCGGCAGCGTTTGCGGATGGGGGAGCGAGGTCGCGCATGCGGAGAGCAGCAGTGCAGCAAGCAAAGGGATAAATCGCATAAGGTTTTATCTATCGGTCAAAATATTTAATGGTATGGATGAAGTTTCAGACGGCCTGTTCTGTTTTCAGTCTAGGCCGTCTGAAATACATTCGTCCTTATTCTACCTTCAAATCGCCCACCAATGCGGCAAGTGTGGACAAGCGTTGCTCGGATTTTTCCACGAATGGATTATCCGTATCCCAAGCGTAGCCTGCCAAAATAGACGAAATCATGCGGCTGATTTCAGGACTGCGGTTGGGCGCGTAGATGGCATTTTGGAAGCGGAAATCGTACCAACCGTTTACATAAGTGCGGAACGCGTTCACGCCGATCATCAGTTGGTCGGCAAATTCGGTTTGCCAATCGGCAGCTTCGCCTTTGAGCTGCTTGCCCAACAAATCGGCAGCCAGTTTGGCAGAGTGCAGGGCAATGGTTACTCCGGAGGAGAAGACTGGGTCGAGGAATTCGGCGGCGTTGCCCAAAAGAGCAAAATGTTTGCCGTATAAGGTTTTCACGTTGGCGGAATAGCCTTGGATAGAGCGGAACGGAAAGTCGTTTTCCCAAACGGCTTTATCTAAAATTTCCGCCAGCATCGGGCATTCGTACACAAATTTTTTCAACACGGCTTCTGATTCGCCGGCCAGTTTGTCGGGCGTGCCGACAACGCCGATGGAGCAACGGTTGTCGCCGAAAGGAATCAGCCAAATCCAGACATCGCGATGTTCAGGGTGCGTGTTGATCAGGATTTTATTGCGGTCGAATTTCGGGCTGGTGATGTTGTCGTCGATATGCGTGAAGTGGGCTTGGCGCGGAGGCAGCTCGGACGGACTTTCCAAATCTAAAAGGCGGGGCAGGACGCGACCGTAACCGCTGGCATCCAAAACGAATTTGGCAGTCAGTTCATAGTTTTCGCCTGTATCGGTCGCAACGCTCAAACGTGCCACATTGTCACTGTTGTCAAACGCGGTTACGCCGTGTCCGAAGCGGACATCGACGCCTTGTTTTGCCGCTTCATCAATCAGGATTTTGTCGAAGATGCCGCGGCGCACTTGATAAATAGTACCGGGGCCGTCTGAAAATTTTTCAGTAAAGTTGAAATCTGTGTAACGGCTGCCCCATGAAAACGCAGCACCGTCTTTAAATTGAAAGCTGGGTTCGGCATGCACTGCATCGGCAAAACCGGCTTCTTCCAACATTTCCATGCAATGCGGCAACAGGCTTTCGCCGATGACAAAGCGCGGGAAATGTTGTTTTTCCAATACGCAAACTTTAAAGCCTTGTTTGTTCAGCAAAGCGGAAGCAACCGAACCTGAAGGGCCTGCGCCGATAACGGCAACGTCAAATTCTACGGACATTTGAAAATACCTTTGATTTTAATGATAAATAATGTTTAATCCATCGCCTGAAATTTTTCAGACGGCCTTTTGCAACTTGGCGATAGAAGTTGAAAAAAATATCGCTTCAACTTCAATCGCCTTCATCTTTTGTCTAATTTTTCAACAATGTGCCTGCCAGCCAAATATTGAATGCCACACCGATGGTAACCGTCATACCGAACGCGGCAACGGCGGGCGTGCTGCTGATGGCGAGCAGGGCAAAGGAAATGGCTGTTGTAGCGGCGGCAAGCAGCATACCGCCTAATTTTGCCGGCGCGCTGTGATGTGCAGTAGCGGCATAGACGGCATAGTCCACGCCGATGGCGGATACTAAAAGCAGGCCGAACATGGCAAACAGGCTGACGGGAATGCCGGCCAAACCGAGTACGGCAACGGTGCAGATGGCGGCGGCCAGCGGCACGGCAAGGATTTTGCTGCCGCGTTTGAAACCAAACATTTTCCACAAGAGCAGCCATGCCAACACATAGGAAGCCAGTTTCAACCATGCGGCCTGATTGCGCGTGTGGTGGAAAAGCTCGTTTAAGTGGGCGCGCTTGTCAGCCCAATGTACGCCGGAGACGTGTTGCGCCACGGCGCGTACGGCGGCTTCATCGGTCATGCCGTTCAAACGCACGACGGCAGCAAAATGGCCTGGTTCCACTTCGCCCAAATACAAGGAACGCCAAGCCTCTGCCAAATCGGTATTCAGGCCGTCTGAAAGCGACAATGGTTGCGTATCGGCAGCTTGCAGCAGGGCATCGCGCACGGTTTTGCGAGGAATACCGATTTCTGTGAGCGGTTTCCAGCTATCAGGCAATTTGGTCAATTCGCGCAGGCGGTTTTGCAGTTTTTGCTGTTCCGTTGTCGGCAGGATGAATTGGTCGGGCGATTGGATGCCGGACAGTTTGCCTTGCGCGATTAAGGGCTGCAGGGCACGACCGAGTTCGGCGGTTTTCTTCAATAGGGCATCTTCGCTTTGTGCTTCGGCCACCAAATATTTTCCACCAAAATCCGTGCCGCTCAACTGGCCGATTTGTTGTACCTCGGCCAACATCGCGGTCGGCATATTGACCCATTGACGGATGTCGTCACGCCAGTCGCTGCGCCATAATCCGACTGCCAGCAAAATTCCGCCCACGATTAACCAGCCGCGTTTGTGCAGGCGGTTTTTCAGACGGCCTGACAAGGAATAGAGCTTTTCGGTTAATGCGGCAAAAGGCACGGTTTTGGCACGGTAGTGGCGAAACAGCGGCGGCAGCCATAAAACGGTGGCACCAAACGCGCCAAATAAGGCGAAGCCTGAAAACACGGCGGTTTGGCGCAGTACAGGCAAAGGGGTGAACCACAGCAGCGCGTAGCCCAAGACGGTAATTGTCAGGCTGACGGCAAAACTTGGCAAGACATGTTTCATTGCTGATTCAGCCTGCCAAACGGTCTTTTCAGACGGCCCGAATACCGACGGAGCAAGCCAGTGCAACGGGAAATCCACCAACATACCCACCAGGCTGGTGCCGATGACGATGGTCAGGATATGCACTTCGCCGAAGGTTAATAACGCAACTGCCAATCCGGTCAACATGCCGGCTGCCAACGGCAAAGACAGCAAAAACACGCGGCCGCTGCGGAAGACCCACAACAGCAGCGCAAAGGTCAGCCCAAGTCCGACCATGCTCATCAGCCGGCTTTCTTTTTCTGCGGCTGCTTTGGATACAGCGGCGAACAATGCGCCGCCTGCGCTTAAGGTTTCCGCGCCGTTTTCCGAAGCGATTTGACGGCTTTGCGCCATCAGCGGCAAGAGGGCGTCGTTGCCGGAAAATTGATCGCCGCCGGCGAGCCGTCCGCGTAAAAATACCCAAGTTTTGCCTTGGTCTTCGGCAAACAGCATGCCGTTGTCCATGTCCCACTGCAAACGGCTTTGCGGATTGGCTTTGTCGGCAACAAAGCGTCCAAAGCCCAGCCAGTCTTGTTCTAAAGACAAAGGGGAGGGAGCGGCAAAAGGATTGGCCACGGCTTCTGCGCGCGCTTGAAAATAGGCTTTCGGCTGCTCAAACAGCAGGCGGATTTCGTCTTGCGGCAAAACGGCCAAGCCTAGTTTCTGCATATCCGCCCGCACTTTATCCAAATTCGGCGTCATGCTACTGTCGACTTGTTCAAATACGCCGCTCTTGCGCCATGCATCGGCAATTTGTGCGGCCGTCTGAAAAGCAGTTTCGGCATCGGTACTGCCGGCAAGCAAAATGACTTGCGAATTGAGCTGCGCTTCTGCAGCTTTATCCGCAGCCGTCAGTAAGGCATCGGGTTGCTGCTCGCTTGGCAATAACGCGGTCAAATCGGTTTGGATACGCGTTTGTGAAGCAAAGGCATAAACCAAAAACAGGGTAAGAAACAGGATAAGGGCAGTATAGAGGCGGTTTAGGAGGCGAAGATTCATCGTTCAGACGGCCTTTTGCAAATGCTGCTGTTGGTGTGTGGAATAAGTAAAAGTCCAGTAAATTAAATCAGATTATTATTAGTTTGTCAGTTGTTAGATAGTTTGCCGGTCGGTTAAGTCATTGAGCTTGAGTGAGCCGAAAAACTGCCATTGCAGAGCGACGGTTTTTTCCTTCCAAACGCAGGCAATTGCCATCGTATCCGCCAAAATCGCGCTTGTGCCGCGCCAATCGGTTTGCTTTCCAGCGCGTAAACCGACGGGTTGCCCTGAATCGAAAACATAGCCGACCGATTTCATGTCTGACGGAAAATCCAAATTTGCCGCTTTAATCAATGCTTCTTTGAAACACCATAATCGGTAAAACGTTTCAGACGGCCAGTTTGCCGTTTCCAAATAGTCTTGTTCTTCCTGCGAGCAGATCAAAGCCGACAGCGCTTTAAAATCGCGCGGTCGGATAAATTCGATATCGACACCGGCTGTTAAGGGATGAAGCGCACACAATAAAGCGGCAAAGCCTTGGCTGTGGCTCAGCGATACAGCCGGTAAATCGGTTTGCTGTTTTAATGCTCGGCTGACTTGCCAGTCTTGACGCTGCGCCAGTTGCGGCGTGGCAGCCAAACGTTGTGAATCGGCTGCATTTAGAGACGCATGATCGTAGCAGGCGGCAAAAGACGAATCGGCCAGCAGGCAGTGAAGGGGTGTCGTATCCATAAAATAGAAAAATGCCAAACTTCATATTGAAGTCTGGCATTTTTGACATTGCTTAGTGGAAGCTGCCTTTCAAAACCACACGGCTGTTGAATGTAGCGATGTGGCATTCGTATTCGTTACCGCCTTTGGTTACTTTGTCAAAGTAGCTAACCAGATGAACGGATTTGGCTTTTTTACGAAGTGCAGTGCTTTGGAAGCGTTTAACCGCGCTCAGGAATGCGCGTTGGCAGGTTTCATCAGGGGTTTTGCCGACTGAGTTGGAGATTTGACGGGAAGTCAAAGTCGCTCCGGATGTGCTGCCGTAGTGAACGCGGATACTAGGATCCAAAGCGGATTTGGCTTCGGCAGAGTTCAAAGCTACATCGACTTTACACATATAAATGTCGTTTTGACCTTTGCCATTGACTTTATGGCCTTCACCCATGCTGCGGCAGGCAGAACCGGCGGCAGTTGTTTTTGGAGTAGAAGTTTGAGAGGAGGAAGTAGATGGTTGGGAATTGCCGGATTGTGAGCAAGCGGCAAGCATCAGGGCGGATACGGCAACCAAAGCAGAAAAACGTAACATACGAACTCCTTTGTAATAAGGGGTGTGAAAAAAGGTTTACAGAAAACAAAATCATTTTAACATATATGAAAGAAGTATAAAAATAGGATGATGTAAAAAATATTATATTTTTATTTAAATGATTTCATGGTGTTAAGAAAGTTTGGGGCGGTCATGCTTGACGAAGGAGGGCAGAAAGCGTATATTGCGGTCTTCCTTAGGAGTAATGGCTGAGAGGCTGAAGGCACTTCCCTGCTAAGGAAGCATGTGGGGTCAACCTGCATCGAGGGTTCGAATCCCTCTTACTCCGCCAAATATGAAAGACACCGTTTATACGGTGTCTTTTTTATTATCCGGAATTTCTTGGAATCCAAGGCCGTCTGAAAGTGTGAAATGAACGATTTGATTATTCTAAACAAGCCTTATGGCGTGATTTGCCAGTTTTCTGCACATGAAAAACATCAGTGCCTTAAGGATTTTGTCGAGAAACCGGGATTTTATCCGGCCGGCCGTTTGGATACGGACAGCGAGGGTTTGCTGCTGCTGACCAATAATGGCCGTTTGCAGGCGCAGATTGCCGACCCGAAATTCAAGCAGGTTAAAACTTATTGGGCGCAGGTGGAGGGTTCTCCTGATGAAGCCAAATTGGATTTATTGCGCCGTGGCGTAGATTTGGGCGATTTTGTCACCCGTCCGGCCGAGGTCAGGGTATTGGAAGAAGGTGAAGCGGATGTTTTATGGCCGCGCGTGCCGCCGATTCGCGTGCGTAAGTCCGTGCCTGATTTTTGGGTGGAAATTAAAATTTCGGAAGGGAAAAACCGCCAAGTGCGAAGGATGACTGCGAAAGCAGGCTTTCCGTGTTTACGCTTGGTCCGCGTGGCAATAGGCCGTCTGAATCTGTTTGATTTGAATTTGGAATTGGGACAATGGCGGTTTGCGCCGCATCGTCCTTAAATAGGATGAATAAAGGCCGTCTGAACTATTCAGACGGCCTTTTGTTATGGAAAAATCAATGATGTGAATGACCGATTTGGAAGGTCAAAGTGGTGTAGTTCGCCTGCTTTTGGCACACGCTTTGATCGGGGAAATCGGCTTTGTGTTCTACGCTGGCTTTCCAGAAACCTTGGCGCAATGGAATGATGCTGACTTCGCCTTTGTCATCGGTGGTATCGGAGAAGGCTTGGGCTTCGGTTTTATGGGTTTTGCTGCGGTCGCTGGTGTCGAAGCCGTCAAATGTGGCGGTAACGGTGGCGTTAGGCAGCGGCTCGCCATTGAAGAGGACGCGGACTTTGAAGCGTTCGCCGACGTGGACGTTGGCAGGGTTGTCCAAAGGTACGATTTCCAAATGTTGGCCGACTTGTTTGGTGATGATGGCGGTATCTGCGCTTTCGTGGCCGACATTGACGATGTTTTTGCCGAACATACGGGTTTGTTCGCAATAGCTTGCATCAGGCATTTCTTTGATGCTTGCCTGCTTCCAGCCCGCGCTGTTTTTTGACCAGAAAGTCGGTTGGTATTCGGCGGTTACCAAGTAGCTGCCGTCTTTGACCGGCAGTTTGCTGCGGTATTGGTAATTGTATGTGCCTTTTTGAATCATGTTTTCTTTGCCTTTTTCAGTCACCAGTTGCATGGGTTTGCTGAAAATGTGCAGGCGGTCTTTGGCGATAGGTTCAAGCTCAGGGAATTCGCCATAGCCCAATTCGGCTTCAAGGTATTCGCCGCCATGTGTGTGGGCGGTTTCAACCCAAACGCGATGGGCGTGTGCGGCAGTGCTGAACAGGAAGGCGGATGCGATAAGCAAAGCGGTTTTTTTCATGATTTCTCTCCGATTTTCGATGTGTAGAAAAGATAGAACAAAGTCGTTCGTTATAATATAACAAAATTATTTAAATTTAAAGAGAGGCCGTCTGGAAGTTTTCAGACGGCCTTTTAGCTGATTGTTTTTTGAGTCGGATTATTGAAACGGTTTAGTCCCCGTCACGACAGACGTCAATCGCTTCCTGCAAACTGCTGACGCCGTAGATTTTCAGGTTTGGAAACTCTTTGTCATGGCGCGGCATATTGGCCTTGGGAACGATGGCGCGTTTGAAGCCGAGTTTTTCCGCTTCTTTGAGCCGCTCTTGTCCGCGTGCGACGGGGCGGACTTCGCCGCTTAGGCCGATTTCGCCGAAAACCACGGTTTTTTCGGGCATGGGGCGGTTGCGGAAGCTGGAGAGCATGGCGAGGATGACGGCAAGGTCGGCGGCGGGTTCGCCGATTTTGACGCCGCCGACGGCATTGAGGAACACGTCTTGGTCGAAACAGGCGATGCCGCCGTGGCGGTTTAGGACGGCGAGCAACATGGAGAGGCGGTTTTGTTCGAGGCCGACTGTGAGGCGTTTGGGGGTGAAGCCGTGCGCGTCATCGACCAATGCCTGAATTTCGACCAAAAGCGGGCGGCTGCCTTCCTGTGTGACCAAAACGCACGAACCGGGCGTGTCGTCGCGGTAGCTGGCAAGGAAGATGGCGGACGGGTTGGATACGCCTCTCAAACCGTTTTCGGTCATGGCGAATACGCCCAATTCGTTTGCCGCGCCGAAGCGGTTTTTGATGGCACGTATCATGCGGTAGTTGGAATGTTGGTCGCCTTCGAAATACAGCACGGTATCGACCATGTGTTCCAATACGCGCGGGCCGGCAATCGCGCCGTCTTTGGTAACGTGTCCGACCAGTATCATGGCGATGCCCATTTGTTTCGCCATGCGCGTCAGTTGGGCGGCACACTCGCGCACCTGCGACACGGAGCCGGGGGCGGAAGTGATTTGGTCGGAATACATAGTTTGGATGGAATCAATGACCACGACTGCGGGCTGATGCTGTTTCAAGGCCGTCTGAATCGCTTCCATGCGGATTTCGGCAAGCAGGTTCACGCCTTCGGTGGGCAGTTCCAAACGTTGCGCACGCAGGGCGACTTGTTGGGCGGATTCCTCGCCGGAAATGTACAGCACTTTGCGACTTTGCGCCATTTTGGCAATGGTTTGTAACAGCAGCGTGGATTTGCCGATGCCGGGGTCGCCGCCGAGCAGGATGACCGCTCCATCGACCAAACCACCGCCCAATACGCGGTCAAGCTCGCCCATGCCGGTCGGATTACGCGGCACTTCGGTCGCGGTAACGGCAGAGAGGGATTGGATGGTCGAGGTGTCCGCCGCCCAAGATTGGAAGCGGGCGTTTTTCGGTTCGGGCGCGGCCAGGCTTTCCTGAAGTGTGTTCCACTCGCCGCAATGCGGGCATTTACCCTGCCATTTTGGGGAAGTACCACCGCATTCGGAACATTGGTAGATGGTTTTGGGGGCTTTTGCCATGGTGTTTTGTTTCCGCAGTATTTTAGTGGGAAGGCCGTCTGAAAAGTGAGGGAGGTTTTCAGACGGCCTTGAGATTATGGGTGTGTTTTTTTGCTGTTTTCAAGATGGTTGAGTATTTTATCCGGATCTTGTTTAAAGTAGCTGGTTTGGTTGCCACTGGCTTTGTCAGTCAATTCCAACATACCGGGCAGGCCTTTGATGATGAGGATTCTGGCTTTTATGGTACTTTTTTCACCTATTTTTTGTTTGTTTTGTTCTTCTTTGCCGTTGATGGAGGTTTTATAGTCAGTTACGGTTTGGTGGATTTCTTGTTTTTTCTCGTCAAATGTCCAATTAAAGTCCTGTCTGATGGTGAAGATTTTGTTGGTGGCTTTGAAACTCATTATGGCGATGTCTGTGCCAGTGTTGTCGGGGTTAAAGATGGTTGTGTTGATAAGAGCGCCTTCTTCGTTTTCGACTGCATTTCCCCAGAAGCCGTGTAGGTTTTCACTGGTGATTTTGTTGGCAATGTACATCTCAGAGGCTTGTTCGGGTTTGGCTGCCGATGATACCGGGGAGTTTAGGAGGAATAGGCTGGTCAGTGCGGGGAGGATGAGTCTGGAAATGTTCATGTTTGTTCTTACCTTGGAGTAGGGAGGTGTTTATAGGCCGTCTGAAAATGGAAAGTTTTCAGACGGCCTTTTATCGGATAAAGATGGGTTTATTTTTTGCTGTCTTTATCCGCATCTTTTTTCGGAGCAGGTTTTTTCGCTGCCAAACCCAAAGATTTTTGCCATTCGGCTGGATTTTTCACCAAGTCCAAGGCTTTGCGGAGTTGATCATCTTTGGCCGGATTTGGAATGCGGCGGCTGGAGATGTCTTCGTCTTTGTCTTTTTTGGACTTGTCTTTATCGGCTTTGGTTTCTGCGTTGGCAGGCGTTTCAGTGCTGCTGTTGACGTCTTGGCCGCCCAACGGATTGCCGATATGGCCGACCAAATCGGCTTCGCGGCTTTCAAAAGCGCGGTCTTTGTCTTTGACTTCAACGTCAGGAACAATGCCTTGCGCTTGAATCGAGCGGTCGTTTGGTGTGTAGTAAAGGGCGGTGGTCAGTTTAACTGCGCTGCCGCCGGAAAGCGGAATCAGGGTCTGTACTGAGCCTTTGCCGAAACTTTGTGTGCCGACGACGACGGCGCGTTTGTGGTCTTGCAATGCACCGGCAACGATTTCGGAAGCGGAGGCCGAGCCTGCGTTAATCAGGACGGTCATAGGAATGGTTTTCAGCTCGGCAGGCAATCCTGCCAACGGGTCTTTGCCGCTGGTGGTGATGTAGTCTTCGGCAGTTGCTTTGAGTACCATGCCTTCTTTTTTGTTGCGGCCTTTGGTGCTGACAACGGTTACGTCAGGTTGCAGGAAGGCTGCGGATACGCCGACTGCACCGTTGAGCAGGCCGCCCGGGTCGTCGCGCAAGTCGAGGATGATGCCTTTGAGCGGACCTTTGTTTTCTTTGACAAGGGCTTGCGCAGCTTCGTTGAGTGCGGCAACAGTGCGCTCTTGGAATTGGGAGACGCGGATGTAGCCGTAGTCTTTTTCAAGCAGATGATGGCGCACGCTTTTGACTTTGATGATGGCGCGGGTCAGGTTGACGACGATGGGTTTGTCGGCATTTTTGCGTGAAAGGGTCAGGGTGATTTTGGTACCCGGTTTGCCGCGCATTTTTTTGACGGCTTCGCTGACGGTCAGGCCGCGCGTAGAGGTATTGTCGATTTTGACGATGAAGTCGCCACTTTTTACGCCGGCGCGTTCTGCCGGAGTGTCTTCAATCGGGGCAACGACTTTGACGAAGCCGTCTTCCTGTCCGATTTCCATGCCCAAGCCGCCGAATTCGCCACTGGTGGATTCTTTCATTTCGGCATATCCTTTTTTGTCCATATACTCGGAATGCGGATCGAGATCGGACACCATGCCTTTCATTGCGCCTTCAAAGAGCTCGGCGTCGGGTTTGTCTTGGTAATAGTTGGCTTTGATTTGGCCGTACACTTCTGCCATGGTGCGGATGGTTTGCACGGGCAGGGCCTCGTTGTCTTTTTTGTCTTTTTCGGCGGCAAAACTTTGTACACTCAGGCTGAGGGCGATGCCGCTAAACGCGCCGAGAGTGTAGATTGCAACTTTTTTTAAAGTGGATTTTGTTGACATTCGTTTGACTTTCTTTTTGTGTACGGTAAGCAAAGTAGTTTTTGTTTTCTCTGAACCCGTTGACTTTATGTGATTTAAACGCTTGGAACAATAAGTTTAAGGTAAAAGTTTGTTGTTTAATGTGCTGAACAGGCGTGAAAATCGTGTTTTATTGTAGTTTATGATGAAATTCAGACGGCCTGAAGGGGAAAGCTCACTCAGGCCGTCTGAAACATCAGTTAATCCATGAAAGCGGATTCATGACTTGTCCGTTGTAGCGGACTTCAAGGTAAAGGCCGGTTTCACCCGACGGCAAAGTGCCGCTGGTGCCAATCTTACTGCCGGCATTGACGGCGTAGTTTTGGGCAATGTCGATTTCGCTCAGACCGGAGTAAATGCTGACATAGCCGTCGCCGTGGTCGAGGACGACTACTTTGCCGTAGCCTTCAAGCTCGCCGGCAAAAGTAACTGTGCCTGAGGCAATGCTGCTGACCGGAGCAGGAACAGTATTGTAGAACACGCCTTTCCAAACTTCGCCATCGCCGCGGTCTTGACCGAACAGACCTGCCAATGTGCCGTTGACCGGTTTTTTCAGACGACCTTGCATACGGCTGAAGCTGTTGGCGTTGCTGACGGTAAAGCCTTGGGTGTTGGGGGCTTGTAGTTTCATGTCTTCGTCAGTCAGCGTGGACATGGCGGCGCGTTCGGCTTCGGCTTTTTGTTGGGCGGCAGCCTGCTCTTTGCGGGCTTTTTCAGCGGCGGCCAAGCGGGCTTCGGCGGCTTTTTTACGTGCTTCAGCTTCGGCTTTGCGTTGATCGGCTTTGCGTTTTTCCAAATCTTTCAAGAGATTGTTGAGGCGTTGCTCGTTTTCTCTGTGGTTGATTTTCTTTTGCACTTCTTTGGCCATTTGCGCGTTTTGACGGCGGCTTTCAGCTTGTTCGGCGGTATTGGTTACGCCTTGTTGACGCAATGAAGCTTGGATATTGGCTTGCAGTTTTTTCAGGTAAGCCAATTCATTGTTGATTTTTTGCTCCTGCGCCGCCAGCTCTTTTTGTTGTTTTTCCAAGTCTCTCATGACTTGGTCGTTGGCGTTGTTGATATAACGCGTGTAACGCAGGAAGCGGGTTTTTTGACCGGCATCGGCGTTTTTCAGGAAGAGGGCGACCGCGTTAGGCTGGCTGTTTTTATAGTTGCCGGACACAAAACGCGAAATTTGGGCGCGCGTGTTGGAAACTTCGGCTTTCAACTGGTTGGCATCGGCATTAAGTTTTTGGAATTTTTCCCATGCGTCGCGTTGTTTGCGGTTGATGCCGGAGAGGTTGTTGCGTGTTTGTTGCAGCTGTTTGAGCGTGGCATTGACATGGATAATGAAACCCTCGTTGCGTTTGGCAAAGGATTTCTTGGTTTCCATATCGTTGGCGGCGGCAGTTACGGCTGCTTTGAAATCGTTGTCGGCTGAAGAGATGGCTTTAGGCTCAACTTTAGGCTCGGCTTTTTTGTTTTGCTCTTTGGCTTTTGTGTCTTTTTTAGCGTCTTTTTTGTCTTCGACAGCTTTTTGGGCAGGCTCTTTAGCTTCGGCCTTTTTGTCTTCGGCTGTTTTTTTTCCGGGCTCTTTGGTTTTTTTGCCGTCTTTTTTATCCTCAACCGCTTTTTTAGCAGGCTCTTTGGCTTTGATTTCCTTAGGTTCTGCTTTTTTTACGGGTTCTTTAGCTTTGCTGTCTTTTTTATCTTCAACAGGTTTCTTGTCTTGTTCTTTGGCCTTGCCGGATTTTGCGGCTGTGGCTTTTTTGTCTTTTGCCGTTTCTTTAGGCTCTTCGGCTTTGCGGCTGGACTTTTTATTGTCGGCAGCGGCTTCGGCGACTTTAGCCGTTTTGTTTTTGGCTGAAGCGCGTTCGTTTTTGTCGGCGGTTTCCTTCTCTTTGGCAGCTTTGGCTTTAACCGCTTTTTTGTTTTCCTCTTTTTCTTTTACCGCTTGTTTTTTTGAGGTTTCTTTTTTTACATCTGCCTTAGCGGCTTCTTTCTCTTTTTTTACGGGCGCAGCCTTTTTGACAGTGGCCGCTTTTTCTTTCGGCGCGTCTTTGGCAGCATAGGTTGGCAGGGAGAAACTGAGCAACAGGGCGAGAATGAGGGGTTTGTAACGCATGGTTCGATCTTGCTATCAAAGTAGGAACAATAGGACGGATTATACTGTCTGTCAGGCCGTCTGAAAATAATATCGGGTTGCAATATGGACGAACGGTCTTATATAGTAACGATAGAGTGGGCGGACGGGGTTTAGTCTGCCTGGAAACTGACAGTCTGCATCGACAGGATATTATGAAAAAATATTTATTAGTAGTGTTGGGTGCCATGGTTTTGGCGGCTTGCGGTGACAATACCGATAAAATCGGACGCGCCAGTACGGTGTTTCATATGCTGGGTAAAAACGACCGTATCGAAGTGGAAGGTTTTGACGATCCTGATGTGCAGGGGGTTGCCTGTTATATTTCGTACGCGAAAAAAGGCGGTTTGAAAGAAACGGTCAATCTGGAAGAAGATGCCAGCGACGCATCAGTTTCCTGCGTGCAAAGTGCGGAAGTCATCCGTTATAACGAGGCTGCGGTTTTGAAACCGCGACAAGTGTTCAAACGCAGTGCCAGCATAGCATTTAAGAGCCAACAGATTATCCGCTACTACGATCCGAAACGTAAGTCTTTCGCTTATTTGGTGTACAGCGATAAAATCGTTCAAGGTTCGCCGAAAAACTCTTTGAGCGCGGTATCGTGTTTTGCCCATGCGAAAACCGATACGCCGGTACCGGCAGGCGGCGCAGTTTACGGTGCGTGCGTGGTGGATGCGCCGGTTACCGACGGACAAAAATAATAAAATCAGCTTATAGATATTAAGAAGAATATGAATTTAGCCAACCATTTCCTGATTGCCATGCCTCATATGGACGATCCGTTTTTTACGGATACGGTCATTTATGTGTGCGAACACGATGAAGAAGGTGCGCTGGGCATCATCATCAACAAGCCTTCGCCGATTACCATGGACATGATTTTCGCCGCCGCCGACCGCAATATCCCGTTGCGCCTGCAACATGAAAACGTGATGATGGGCGGGCCGGTTCAGATTGAGCGCGGCTATGTCGTGCATACGCCGATCGGGCGCTGGCAAAACAGCATGGTGGTAACTGATAATGTGGCGCTGACTTCTTCGCGCGATGTGATTGAAAACTTGTCTAAAGAAGGTGCAGTGGACAAGGCTTTGATCAGCATTGGTTATTCGAAATGGGGTAAAGGGCAGTTGGAGCGCGAGCTGGCAGAAAATGTTTGGCTGACCGTCCCTGCGGACGAGCATATTCTGTTTGATGTGCCTTACGAGCTTCGTTATGCCGCCGCTTTTGAAAAATTAGGCATCAATCCGAACGCCTTGGTTTCAGGAGTCGGCCATGCCTGATGCACCAAAAGGCACGGTTTTGGCTTTTGATTTCGGCGAGGCGCGTATCGGCGTGGCGCAGGGCGATGCTGAGTTGGGTATGACCCATCCGCTGGCGACGATAACCGGCAACAGCAATGATGAGAAATTTGAGGCCATTGCCAAGCTAGTCAAAGAATGGCAACCCAAGTATTTTGTGGTCGGACTGCCGACGCATACCGATGGCACGGAGCATGAGCTGACCCGTTTGAGCCGTAAATTTGGCCGCCGTTTGCACGGACGTTTTAACTTGCCGGTTTATTGGGTGGACGAAAGGATGTCTTCCCTATACGCGGAAAGCCTGCTTGCTGAAGCGCAAGTATTTGGCCGAAAACAAAAATCCGTACTTGACCAAGTGGCGGCGCAGGCAATTTTACAAGGCTTTTTTGAAGGTGGCGCGGCTGAGTATTTCAATGGCCGCGAAGAATAGTATTATTCATTATAAAGGCCGTCTGAAAATGGGTTTCAGACGGCCTTTGTTTTGTTACGGCTTTGAGATAAAAGAGGTTTAGTTTGGTTAATCCTGATTTTTTCAGCACAAATTTTGCTACACTCCGTTTTCTTTTTTTAGACACAAATACAAGGAAAAAGTCATGGCACTCATGGACAATCTTTTGAATGCGGCTACTCAAATGTTGGGTGGCAACAACGAAAACGGCGCACAAGGTTCTCTGACCGATATGGCGATGGATTTAGTGAAACAGCAAGGCGGCGTGGGCAACCTGATCAACCAACTGCAACAAGGCGGTTTGGGCGATGCTCTGAGCAGCTGGGTTTCCAACCAATCCAGCAACCTGCCTGTGTCCGGCAGCGATCTGCAAAATGCTTTGGGCAGCGATACCGTGAACCAAATCGCGCAAAAATTCGGCGTGGATGCCGGCCAAGCAGGCGATTTGTTGGCAAAAGTGTTGCCAGACTTGGTCGATAAAGCGACGCCTAACGGCACGGCTCAAGATGCGGATGGCTTCGGCTTGGACGACATCGCTTCTATGCTACTGAAAAACTTTATGAAATAATGAGTTGAATCATTTGATAAGGCCGTCTGAATCCGTTCAGACGGCCTTATAACTTTTGGTTCGCGGTAAATAACCAATAAGTCTTTTTCTGATGGAGACGGATGGCTTATGATGTGCACTTCATTTCACCAGATAAGAAGGTTATACACATGTCCCGCTTGACCATACACACAGTCGAAACCGCTCCTGAAGCCGCCAAACCACGCATTGAAGCCGTATTGAAAAACAACGGCTTTATTCCTAACCTGATCGGCGTTTTGGCCAATGCGCCTGAAGCTTTGGCGTTTTATCAAGAAGTTGGCAAGCTGAATGCGGCCAACAGCCTTACTGACGGCGAAGTCGAAGTTGTCCAAATTATCGCCGCCCGTACCAACGAATGCGGTTTCTGCGTTGCCGGCCACACCAAACTGGCTACCCTGAAAAAACTGTTGTCCGAACAATCCATCAAAGCCGCACGCGCGTTGGCTGCGGGTGAGTTTGACGATGCCAAACTGAGTGCTTTGGCGACATTCACCCAAGCCGTTATGGCGAAAAAAGGCGCAGTATCCGACGACGAGCTGAAAGCATTCTTCGATGCCGGTTACAACCAACAGCAAGCCGTTGAAGTAGTTATGGGCGTTGCTTTGGCAACCTTGTGCAACTACGTCAACAACCTTGCCAAAACTGAAATCAACCCTGAATTGCAGGCATTTGCCTAATCTCATCAAAGGCCGTCTGAAAATTCAGACGGCCTTTTAGTAAAAAGCAAGGATATCCTTGTTGCCAAGAATAATTCATGAGTAGAACCATCTACGCTTCAAACCTTATTCAGAGGAAAAAATCATGACACGCGAAGCTTTACTGAACAATGTTGCCGAACTCGTTAAAAGCAAGCTGAAACCATTGGTGGACGACATCGACCGCAAAGGCCTGTACCCGAAAGAATTTATGCTGGAATTGGGCAAAATCGGCGGTTTTGCCGCAACCGGTACGGTTGAAGAGGGCGGTAACGGTTTGGGTTTGGCAACGCAAATCGCCGTATTGCGCGAAATCGGTAAAGAATGCGGCGCCACTTCGTTCAGCGCATGGTGTCAGGCGGCTTGCGCGTGGTATCTGCATCAATCCCCCAACCAAGCGGTTAAAGCCAAATATTTGGCCGATATTCTGCAGGGCAAAGTCTTGGCCGGTACGGGCATGTCCAATACCGTCAAACACCTTGCCGGTATCGAAAAACACAATCTGCAAGCCGAACGCGTCGAAGGCGGCTACAAAATCAACGGTGCTTTGCCTTGGGTATCCAATATCGGAGAAGACCACATTTGGGCAAATACCGCCCAAATCGGCGACAGCTATGTGATGTTTATCACCGGCGGTCAATGGGAAGGCGTTACCCTGCAAGATTGCCCTGAGTTCTGCGGTTTGGAAGGCACGCGCACTTACAGCCTGAATTTTAAAGATGTGTTTATTCCCGATGAAGATGTGATCGCTTCGCCTGAGCAGTTCCAGTCTTATATCCCGACCATTAAAGCCGGTTTCATCTTGCTGCAAATAGGTATCGGCGCCGGTGTGATTGACGGTGCGCTCGGCATTATCCGCATGGCCAATGTGGTGAACGCAGAAGTGAACTCATACCTCGACCACAGTTACGATGAGTTGAAAGCTGCGTTGGACGGCGCATGGGCGGAAACCGAACGCCTTGCCGATGATGCGTGGAACAATAAACCTGACACGCTGGCAACCTTGAAACTGCGTGAAGCGGCTGCTGTGTTGGCACTGAACGCCACTCAATCTGCCGCATTGCATGCAGGCGCGAAAGGCTATCTGATGCGCAGTCCGGCGCAACGCCGCGTCCGCGAGGCCATGTTTGTCGCCATCGTAACACCGGCCATCAAACACCTGCGTAAAGAAATCGCCGCTTTGGAAGCAGCTCAATAAATTCAAAATATCAACAATAAAACACACGAAAGGCCGTCTGAAAATACGGTTTCAGACGGCCTTTTTAAAATAGAAGGAATACAAAATGGCTCAATATATGTGCGGCCCTTGCGGCTGGATTTACGATGAAGATGTCGGCGACCCCGAACATGGCCTGCCGGCAGGTACCAAGTTCGAAGACATTCCCGACGACTGGAAATGCCCTGAGTGCGGCGTAGGCAAAGAAGATTTCTACCTTCTGGACTTCACCATATAAATTACCCGATTATTTAATAAAAAGGCCGTCTGAAATTTCAGACGGCCTTTGTTTTATCGGCGGTATAAAGCAACCATGGTTTCAGCCGCTTTGACGCAGCTTTCCACATCGGCAACCAGAGCGATGCGGACGTAGCCTTCGCCCGGATTGCCTTGTTCGGTATCGCGGGCGAGGAAGCGGCCGGGCAACACTTGGATAGCGGCTTTCTGCCACAGGTTGCGCGTAAATGCCAAGTCGTCGCCATCGGGAACTTTCAGCCAAATGTAGAACGACGCGTCAGGCAGTTTGACATCGAATGCCTGTTGCAAAATAGGGATGACGCGGTCGAATTTTTCTTGGTAGAGGCGGCGGTTGTCGATGACGTGTTCTTCATCGTTCCAAGCGGCAATGCTGGCGCGTTGGACGGGAATGCTCATCGCGCTGCCGTGGTAGGTGCGGTAGAGCAGGAAGTTTTTGAGCAACTCGGCATCGCCTGCGACAAAGCCGGAACGCAAACCGGGGACGTTGGAGCGTTTGGACAGGCTGGTGAACATAATAATGTTGCGTGTACCGCGTCCTAATTGCGCCGCAGCCTGCAGGCCGCCAATCGGTTTGTTGTCGTCAAAATAGATTTCGGAATAGCATTCGTCAGAGGCGATAACGAAGCCGTATTTGTCTTGCAAATCAAAAACTTCTTTCCAATCTTCTAATTGCAGGACGCTGCCGCTCGGGTTGTTTGGCGAGCAGACAATCAGGACTTTGGTGCGCTGCCATACGTCTTCAGGCAGGCTGCTCCAATCGGGGTTGAAGCTGGGCGCAGGACAGTTGGCAAAATGGATTTCGCCGCCGCCCAAAATAGTCGCGCCTTCGTAAATTTGATAGAAAGGATTGGGGCTGATAACGACCGGTTTGGGGCCGTCTGAAGCCGGATTTAAAACGGTTTGGATAAAAGAGAACAAAGCTTCCCGGCTGCCCAATACGGGCAGGATTTCATTGTCGGGATTGAGGCTCAAACCATCATAACGGCGGGCCACCCATTCGGCGCAGGCTTGGCGCAGTTCAGGCAGGCCAGCGGTCAGCGGATATTTTTCCAGTTCGTGCAGGGAGGTGGTCAGCGCGTCGGTGATGACTTTGGGCGTCGGGTGTTTCGGCTCGCCGATTTGCAGATGAATGGGCGTCACACCTTCGGGTGCATCAATGCCTTGCATGGCTTCACGCAGGCGGGCGAAAGGATAGGGTTTGAGGTGGTTCAATAATGGGTTCATGATGTTTCTGCCGATAAATTAAGGCAACAATCTTAGCATTTTTTAGATAGATTGGGACAAAAAGGCCGTCTGAAAACAGGGTTTAAATGTTTTCAGACGGCCTTTTGAATGCAGTCAAAACGGTCCCGTCATCACCAACTATTACAGCAACGTCTGCTACGGCCAGCACAGCGACCGCACCTTTTTCACCAATTCGGAAGACATCATCATCGATTATCACTGGGCGCTCAGCAATTCATGGCGTGTGAATTGTAATAATTATGTTTTGGGACGCTCGCCCCGATAAGGCCGTCTGAAAGCGCGAGCTTTAACGAAGTTGGAACACAAAAGCAGCCTGCACTTGGGCTTTCCCAAATGTGCAGGCTGCTTTTCACGCTTTTAGGCTGCTTATCCCTGCCCGCCCATCTTCTCACGATACCACGCCAGCTTCCGCTCCAAAAACGCCCAATGAGCGTCCAATTCCTGCCGTTTGCGTTTCAAAGCCGCCTGATGTTCCTGCAAAATCCGGTAACGTTCGGGGACGGTTTCATCGCCCAAATGCCGCAGCCGCGCGTATTCCTTGATTTGCGCCAGCGGCACGCCCATGTCTTTCAGCCGAAGGATGAAACCCACCCATTCCAAATCGCGCGCACCGTATTCGCGGTAGCCGTTGGCGTTTCGTTCGGGGCGCAGCAGCCCTTCCTGCTCGTAGTAGCGCAGCGTGGCGGCGGACAAACTCGTTTGCGCGGCAAATTCCTTGGTCTGCATCAAATCTCCTTGCTATAAAGTGCGCTTGATAGTTTAACCTGTCCGTGCAATTTTGCAAATTTGAGTATGGAGACGAAAAATGTTGAATCATCAGGATTTAATGGCACGCGGCTTAGCGAAGCTGAACGAAATCGACGGCGAGCAGGGCGACAAGGTGAGGCAGGCGTTGGCGGATATTTCGCCCGATTTGGGCAAATACATCATTGGTTTCGCGTTTGGCGAGATTTACCAGCGCCCGCAGCTTGATGTGCGGCAGCGCGAGCTGGTAACGCTGGCGGCTCTGGCGGCGCAGGGCGGCTGTGAAAACCAGTTGCGCGTGCATATCCACGCTTCGCTGAACGTGGGGCTGACGCGCGATGAAATTGTGGAGGCGTTTATCCAATGTATCCCGTATTTGGGTTTTCCGAAGGTGCTGAATGCGGTGTTTATAGCGAAGGAGGTGTTTGCGGCGGCGGAGTGATGCAGGCTGCCTGAAACCTAAAAAGGCTACCTGAAAGCGCAGCTTCAACGAAGTTAAAACGGAGTTCCTGAGAAACGAAAAGCAGCCTGCACATCCACAAAACAAATTGATGCGTTTATTTGGCAGGGACGACGGGCAGGGAACCGTTCAAAAGATAATGAATGGTTTCTTGAACCGTACGGATGGCGTTGCCAAACGGCAATGGGTCTTTGCCGCGGAAAAACAGGCCTTTATCGACCTCGCCGCGGAATGCGGCGGAAAGTTGGATGTCGATACAGAATTGACCGGCTTTGGCCAAACCGTCGCGCAAGCCGCAGCTGGTCAGGCAGTTCAGGCCTTGGGTGCAACGGCGCGGATCGTTTTTGGCGTTGGCTTGCAATTTGGCCTCGCGTTTGATGTAGTTGTCGAGGAATTTGGTGCGCACGCCGCGTGCAGGCAAACCGGCAACAGACATGAATTCAACCACTTTTTCGGTTTCCGCACCGGCCAGCGTTTTCTTGAAGTTGATGTGGGCATCGCCTTCTTCGGTCACGGCAAACGCGGTACCGATTTGAACGGCGGACGCGCCCCAGTTTTTCAAGGCTGTTTTGACTTTTTCAAAGTTTGCCATGCCGCCGGCGAGTACCAACGGGATTTTTTCGCTTTCCAAGCCCAAGTTTTTGAATACTTCAAACGTTTCTTCAATAACGCGTTTGAACTCGAATTTGGCATCGTTCACGCCGTCAACGGTTGCCGCACCCAAGTGGCCGGCTGCGTGGGCTGGGTGTTCGATAACGATGGCATCGGGCAAGATGCCTTTTTTCATCCAACGTTTCAAAACGATGTTGATACCGCGTGATTCGGACAAAATAGGGAAAAGGGCGACATCTTTGTGATAGCCCTCGGCCATTTCCGGCAAGTCCAAAGGTAAACCTGCGCCCATTACAATCGCGTCTGCACCGGATTCGCAGGCCTGACGGACGTAGGCGGCATGGTCTTTGACGGCTTTCATGACGTTGACGGCGATCATGCCTTTGCCTTCTGAATCGGCTTTGGCTTTTTTGATTTCACGGTCAAGCGCGATGCAGTTGAGGCGGGTGTATTTTTCTTCGCTGGAATCGATTTTTGATTCAGCCAGCAAATCTTCGTGCAAGTGGCGCAAATCGACGCTGGCGATGGTACCTACGCCGTTTTCGCGCGCAACCGCGCTAGAGAGTTTTGATGCGGAAACGCCTACACCCATACCGCCTTGTACGACGGGGATCAGTGATTTGCCACGGATAATCAATGGGTCAAAGTTGTTTTGCATGGATGCTCCTTCATAGATTCTGGATAGTGCCGTCTGAAATCCTATGAAATGGATTGGATAACGGGCTGATGTGTATATAAATAAGTGTGTTTTTCGCCGCCGTTTTTCAGACGGCATGAGGCGTGTTTTTAAAATTTTAGGAATTATACTCTAAGTTAGTGTAAAAATTAGAGTATTAATACAGTTTTTTTAAAGAAAAAATTGAAAAGTCTTGTTAATAAAGGAATAAATTTTATGATGGGTTGGATTGAGGAGGCGAAATTGCAAACAAAATCTACAAAGAAAAAGGCCGTCTGAAATTTCAGACGGCCTTAAGTATGGGAATCGGACAGATGTCGGATTACATTTGTTTTTTAGCGGCATCAATGGCGCGTTGGTCAGGGTTGATCAAGATTTCAACGCGGCGGTTTTGTGCGCGGCCTTCAACAGTAGCGTTGGAGGCGATTGGTTGACGGGAGCCGTAACCGAAAGTGCTCAAACGGGTGCTGCTTACGCCACGGGATTGCAGGAAAGTGGCAACAGATTCGGCGCGGTTGCGAGACAATGGCTCGTTGATGGCGTCGTTACCGGTGTTGTCGGTGTGGCCGTTGATGGTCAAAGTGGTGTCAGGATATTGAACCAAAGTTTGCGCAGCGGCAGATAGGGCGCTTTGAGCATGGCCGCTCAGGGCGGCGCTGCCGGTAGCGAAGGTTACGTTTTCAGGCATAACCAGTTTGATTTGGTTGCCTTGACGTTCAACTTCGATGTTGGTGTTGGCCAGGCTTTGACGCAGTTTTTTCTCTTGGTAGTCCATGTAACCGCCGATACCCGCACCTACTGCACCGCAAGCCAATGCGGAGTTACGCGCGCCTTTACCGCCGTGGGTCAGTGCACCAACGATGCCGCAAACAGCCGCACCGCCCAAACCGTACATAGCGGTTTTGCTGGCGGATTGTTGGCCGGTAACAGGATCAGTTACACAGCCGGTGAGCGCCAAAGGAATTGCAGTGGCAATAACGGTCAGGGGTTTCAAGAATTTCATGTCGTATCCTCTTTATTAGATGACGGCCCGGGCCGTCTGAAAAAATGAATAAAAACCGCGTGGATCATTACGGATTTATGATACTCAATATCCGAAACGCAAAAGAATGGGTTTAACCCGATATTACGAAAATATTTGCCAGTTAACATAATTCTGAAGCATTTCTGCATTTCTCCGACAGTTTGGCCGTTTTGTCGCGAAATAACAAGCAAAGTTTTTTACAGTTTCTTCCGTTTTTTCTGCTTGCGGCGATACCAGTTGACGAATGCCCATTTCAATCTGACCTTGACATCGTATCCCACTGAACCTGCACCCAGTATGAGCAAAACGGCGGAAACGGGCAGGGCGAAATGATGGCCGACCAGATGATAACCCCATGCGCCAACCACGCCGCCCAGTAAAAACGACAGCATCAATCCGCTTAAAAGCCACATTTTCGGTTTGTTAACTCGGACGTGCGGTAGGCGCGGATGATGCTGTTTGGAGTAATAAAGCGCGCGTGAGATTTCAATGCCCAAGTCGGTCGCCGTGCCGGTCATGTGGGTGGAACGGATGGCGCCGCCGGAAAGAAGCGTGATAACCGTATTGTGCATACCCATAATAAAACATAATAAAAACAATGCTAAAGACGGCATAATAAAATCAGAGCCGCCAAAATCCCACTCCATCGCAGCAATACCGAACCAGCCGAATATCAACAGATAAACTGCTTCCAGCCACATGGAAAACCCAAAGCTGCCACGGAAACGCATCTGCTGCGTCCATAAAATTACCCAACCCGAATGCGCGGCACCGGCAACAAAACACAACACGCTGATGAAAGTCACCGCGGCAGACCACCAGTCTTGGAGATACAGCACATCAGCCAAAAGAGACATGGAGCCGGTTACGTGGGAAATATAGCGCGCAAAAGCAAAAAATCCCCCCGCATTAATCGCACCGGCAAGAAAGGCCATGATATAGCCCAGCCGTCTGAAACGGGCATCGGAAATATTGTGCTCGTGCAGATAAGGGCGGTCCGCCTGCCAAAACGGCGGCGTGTGTTGCCTGTGGTGGCGCAATCGGTAGGAGTGGGGCGGTTTGTCAGCGTTCATCGAGTGGGTTTGGAGTTAAACATTCATACAGGGTGTATTTTATATGCAACTGTCTGCCGATAAGAACAAATAATCTAAAGTGTTCCCAAGTTGCCACACTTGCCCATTACACAATGAGGGCGTACATTAATAGAAAGATATAAACATAAGGAAACATCCGATGAATCCTATCCGTCTGACCTTATTGTTTGGCGCCGTTGCATTGCTGGCCGCCTGCGCCACCACGCCCGAGCAAAAAGCCGCACGCGCCCAAGCGCAGAAACGCTATGAGCAGGATCTTCAAGTCAATCTTGCCGCCCAATGCGATCAGGAAACAGCCGCACTGATCCGCCGCAAATTTGACGAAGAAGGCAAACCCGGTGTGGCAACTGCGGAACAAAAAGCCTTCCGCCTCAAATATATCGACAAAGTTTCCGACCCGATGTTCCAAGCCTGCTACAAAATGGCATGGCAAAACTATATTTCCCAAGAACAGCTGCGCGAAGCCCGCTACTATCGCTATTACGACGATTGGGGTTATCCGTTTGGCCGTTATCCTTGGTGGTGGTAAGGTATTAACAAACCTTAGGGCCGTCAGAAAGCATATATTTATTGGTTTCAGGCGGCCTAAGGTTTATTGAAACGGCAATAACGTTTACAATAGCCGCCTATTCAAACACACTACCAACTACCCATGAACATCTGGCTTGGACAGCGACATCCGCCCCAATTTCCGCAAGGAGCCGCCGTAACCATTGGCAACTTCGACGGCGTACACCTCGGGCACAAACATATCCTGCAAAAACTCAAACGAGAGGCAGACCGGCGCGGTCTGCCTGTTGTCGTTGTTATTTTTGAGCCTCAGCCCAAAGAGTTTTTTGCGCGTAAAGCCGGGAAAAAGCTGCCTTACCGCATCAGTCCGCTGCGTACTAAATTGCGCCTTTTGCGTGAAACCGGCTGTGTGGATGCCATTTGGGTTTTGCGCTTTAACCAAACTTTCTCCGAGATGAGCGCACAAACGTTTATCGACCGGCTTTTGCGAAAAACGCTCAATACGCGTTATCTGCTGATTGGCGATGATTTCCGTTTCGGTGCGGGTCGGGAAGGCTGTTTCGAACTTTTGGCACAACAGCCTGATATGCAAACCGAGTGCACACCGTCCGTTATCGTTGAAGACATCCGCACCAGCAGTACCGCCGTCCGCCAAGCCCTTTCAGACGGCAAGTTGGAATACGCCAAAAAACTGTTGGGGCACGATTACGTGTTAAGCGGCAAGGTCAAGCACGGGCAAAAACTCGGCCGCACCATCAACTCGCCTACCGCCAACGTCCAGCTTCCCCCGTATCATTATGCGCTAAGCGGCGTATTTGTCGTCGAAGCTGACGGCGCATTCGGTACGCGCCGGGGCGTGGCCAGCTTTGGTTTTAACCCCACTGTCAGCAACAACCGTTCGCAAAAGTTGGAAGTCCACCTGTTCGATTTCAACGGCGATTTGTACGGCCAGCGCATCTTCGTCCGCTTCCTGCACAAACTGCGTGACGAGAAAAAATTTGAAAGTATCGAAGCATTGAAAACCCAAATTTTGCAAGATATGGAAGATGCAAAGGTTTGGAAACCATAGAAACGCTTCTATACGCTTATAAAATCAAGACAATTGGGCTACAATAAGTCCTTTGAATTCTTTCAGACGGCCTGTTCTTTTTAAAATGAGCAATCAGGCCGTCTGAAACCGAAATACCGCAACAATAGAGATTAGAAAATGACCGATTACAGTAAAACCGTAAACCTGCTCGAGAGCCCGTTTCCAATGCGCGGCAATCTTGCCAAGCGCGAGCCTGCATGGCTGAAAAGCTGGTACGAGCAAAAACGCTACCAAAAACTGCGTGAAATCGCCAAAGGCCGTCCGAAATTTATTCTGCACGACGGTCCTCCGTATGCCAACGGCGACATCCACATCGGTCATGCCGTCAATAAAATTCTCAAAGACATTATTATCCGCAGCAAAACCCAAGCCGGTTTTGATGCGCCTTATGTGCCGGGCTGGGACTGCCACGGCCTGCCCATCGAAGTGATGGTAGAGAAGCTGCACGGCAAAGACATGCCCAAAGCCCGTTTCCGCGAATTGTGCCGCGAATACGCCGCCGAACAGATTGCCCGTCAGAAAAAAGACTTTATCCGCTTGGGTGTGTTGGGCGATTGGGACAATCCTTACCTGACCATGGATTTCAAAACCGAAGCCGATACCGTGCGTATGCTCGGCGAAATCTACAAATCCGGCTATCTCTACCGCGGCGCGAAACCGGTTCAGTTCTGCTTGGACTGCGGCTCTTCACTGGCGGAAGCAGAAGTGGAATACAAAGACAAAGTATCGCCTGCGATTGACGTTGCCTATCCGTTTAAAGACAATGCCGCGCTTGCCGCCGCATTCGGTTTGTCCGACATCGAAGGCAAAGCGTTTGCCGTTATCTGGACAACCACGCCTTGGACTTTGCCTGCGAGCCAAGCTGTTTCAGCTGGCGCAGACGTGGTGTATCAATTGATTGATACGCCTAAAGGCAAATTGGTGTTGGCCAAAGATTTGGCAGAAGATGCGCTCAAACGCTACGGCTTCGCTTCAGACGACCTGAAAGTATTGGCAGAAACCACCGGCGACAAGCTGGAAAACCTGCACATGAACCATCCGTTCCTCGAACGCGATATCCTCATGCTCAACGGCGAACACGTTACCACCGACGCCGGTACCGGCTTGGTGCACACTGCGCCTGCGCATGGTCTGGAAGACTACGCTGTCTGCAATAAATACGGTATCGAGCTTTACAACCCTGTCAACGCCGAAGGCAAATACATCAGCGAAACACCTCGTGTCGCTGGTATGAGCGTTTGGGAAGCCAATCCCGTCATCCTGCAATGGCTGGGAGAAACCGGCAGCCTTTTGGCAAGCAGTAAAATCGAACACAGCTACGCCCACTGCTGGCGCCACAAAACGCCGTTGATTTACCGTGCGACCGGCCAATGGTTTGTCGGTATGGACAAAGCAGGTGCTGACGGTAAAACCCTGCGCGACAAAGCCATCAAAGCCGTTGATGACACTGAATTCTTCCCGTCATGGGGTCGTGCGCGTTTGGAAGCCATGATTGAAGGTCGTCCTGACTGGGTGGTTTCGCGCCAACGCTACTGGGGCACGCCGATGACCTTCTTTGTTCACAAAGAAACCGGTGAGCTGCATCCGAACTCTGCTGAGCTTTTGGAGAAAGTAGCACAACGCATCGAAGAAAAAGGCATCGAAGCATGGTTCTCTCTTGATAAGAGCGAACTCTTGAGCGCGGAAGATTGCGAAAATTACGACAAACTTTCCGATACCATGGACGTATGGTTCGACTCAGGCTCGACCCATTATTCCGTCTTGAAACAGCGCGAAGAATTAGACTGGCCTGCCGACCTCTACCTCGAAGGCAGCGACCAACACCGCGGCTGGTTCCAATCCTCTATGTTGACCGGTTGCGCCTCATCCATGGGTCGTGCACCATACAAACAGCTGCTGACCCATGGTTTCGTGGTTGACCAAAATGGCCGTAAAATGTCGAAATCCATCGGCAACGTCGTCGCACCGCAAGAAGTTTACAATGAATTCGGTGCGGACATCCTGCGTCTGTGGGCGGCATCTACCGATTACAGCGGTGAATTGGCGATTTCCAAAGAAATCCTCAAACGCGTTACTGAAAGCTACCGTCGTATCCGCAACACTTTGAGCTTCCTGTTTGCCAACCTCAGCGACTTCAATCCTATTGAAGATGCCGTGCAACAGGCAGATATGGTGGAAATCGACCGCTACGCCGTGGTATTGGCGCGTCAGCTACAAGAGCGTCTGGCAGGCGACTACTATCCGCGTTATGCCTTTCACTTTGCCGTAAAAGACATTGTTTCTTTCTGCTCGGAAGACTTGGGCGCGTTCTACCTCGATATCCTGAAAGACCGCCTCTACACCACCAAAGCAGATAGCCATGCACGCCGCAGTGCGCAAACAGCCCTGTATCACATCACACGCAGTTTGGTTCTGCTGATTGCGCCGATTTTGTGCTTTACCGGAGAGGAAGCATGGGACATCATTGGTGGCGGCGAAGAAGACAGCGTCCTCTTCCACACCTGGCATGAGTTCCCATCCATCAATGAAAAAGCCGAAGCCGAATTGGTGAAAAAATGGACGGCAATCCGCGAAGCACGCGAAGCAGTAACTGCCGCCATCGAGCCTTTGCGTACGGATAAAACCGTCGGTTCTTCATTGCAAGTCGAAACCGAAATTACGGCTCCGGAAGAAATTGCCGATTATCTGAACACTTTGGGCGAAGAATTGCGTTTTGCTTTGCTGGTGTCTAAAGCTGAAGTGAAAGTAGGTAATGAACTTACTGTAACCGCTAAAGCCAGTGATGGTGAAAAATGCGAACGCTGCTGGCACTATACCCACGATGTGGGCACAGTTGCAGGCCATGAAACCATCTGTAAACGTTGTGCCGACAACGTTGACGGTAAAGGCGAAGACAGACATTACGCTTAATGGTTTGGTCTAAGATAAAGGCCGTCTGAAAACTTTAGTAATAGGTTTTCAGACGGCCTTTGTTTATTGAATCTGTTTCGTGGAGCAAATAGATTCTGAAGGGTAATTGGGATTTGTGATTTAGGTAAAATGCAGGATAGGGTTTCAAGTTATTGCAGGGTAGGAGTTTAATTGCACAAAATAACTCTTACTTCAGAGAAAATTTGTTGAGGATGCAGGAATTACGAATAATCATTTGTCTAGAATTGAGATCAATCATTACAATTCTGTATTCGTAAGTCTCTAATAAAACAATGAGGTATCATATGCGCCCTAAAGATAAGTTTGACATCAAGGCTTGCAAAAAAATTAAGGACTGCAACGATGAGGAATTAATTGAGATGGGGGAGTGGCTCTCAGGATGGTTGGGAGATGCGAACTTTCCTGTTTTTAGTGAAATTGTCGAAATCTTTGTAGAACGACAAGATATATTACTTCCATTCGTTTCAAATATTTTTTACTCAAATGATAGTATATGCATTTATTGGGTTTTACTTGAACTCTATCCAAAATTATCCTATCAAAACCAAGTAGCCTTAGCCATTGATTTGGAGCATTGTCTTCATAATATTTCAGAAAAATTAATTTTGGATGAAGATGATGAAAACCTTAAAGAAATCTTGGAAAAAGTTTTAAATTAAGTTGGATACATATTTAATGATTTTGAAATAATGTATTGTCGTAGAAGGTACCTTTCAAAGGGTATTACTTATTCGATGTGTTTTGAACCTTCAAATAGCCTCATATTTACATTTTATCTTTAAACGGACTTTCGTTTTATCCAATATAAAAGGCCGTCTAAAACAAGTTTTCAGACGGCCTTCAGCTATTCTATTGCTAAGTAAAAATTAGCGGGCAGAGCAAGAAGTTTCTACTTTGTTGCCGTATGGGTCAGTAAAGCCGAAGAATGCTTCGTTGCCTTTTTGATGCCATTCAGCGCCTTTGCCGAACAGGCCTTGGTTGGCAACATAGCGTTCGCCTGAACCTGCAACGGCAGAAGATAGGGTGGCAACTTTGTCATCCAGACGCAGTTCAACTTGGTTGGTGCTCAGGTTGCGGATTTGTACAGACAGGCCGTTTTCGCAGCTGAATGATTGAACACGGGCATCATGATCGTGTGCACGGCCGTGGTCATGATTGTGCTCGTGACGGTGACCATGGTCATGTTGATGGGCTTCGGGTGCGGCACAGGCAGCGAGGCTCATGGCGGCGGCAATTGCAAGCAGGGCTTTTACTTTCATTTTTGACTCCTATGGTCAGTGTTGAAGGAAGAATGTAGCGGCATGTTATAAATATCTTTATGGCTTCACAATAGGGATAACCATTATTTACTTTTCCTTCCTGTTTCCGGGAGTATGGCAGGATTCTTTGTAGTTTTGATATGAATGATTAATGCCGTTTGAAAAAAAGCCGCACTTGCGCTAGAGGTAAACGAAAGTGCGGAAAATTCAGAGAGTTACATTGAAAGAAGGATGGGACAGCTTAACGCTGGCGTGCTTTAAAACGGGGATTGCTCTTGCAAATGACGTACACTTTGCCTTTTCGGCGGACAATTTGGCAGTCGCGGTGTCGTTTTTTTGCAGTTTTCAGGGATGAGAGGACTTGCATCATTTATCCTTTCTGAAAGAAGACATCATGGATTGGTAACGTTGGTTGAACTTGCTGGCGCGGCCTTCGATATTGACATTGCGTTGTTTGCCTGTGTATACGGGGTGGGACGCGGAAGAAGTATCAAGCGAAAAGAGGGGATACTCTATGCCGTCTTTCCAAACCATGGTTTTGCCGTGGGTATTGGCGCATGAACGGATAAGCCATCCTTGGTCTGCGCCGCTGTCGTAAAACAGGACGGTACGATAGTTGTCCGGGTGGATATCGGATTTCATTTTTTTCTCCAGTAAATGTTATGGTATAACATTATACTCCTAGAAAAAGAGCAGGCAAGTGTTTTTTGTTTTTCTTTATCACGGGATTGCGGCATTTTGATAAAATATGCGGTTTCAGGCGGCCTTTTTTATGAGGCCGTCTGAAACATTTTGTTTTCTGATGATAGGAATATGATGTATCTGCATAAGGGTTTCAGATTGGGCGGTGCGGTAAGCAAGGTGATGCCGATTGTCCATGTATTGTCCAAGCTGGGACTGTTGTTTTCATTACTGTTGGCCGTGCCGACACTGATGTCGTATTTTTATCACGACAGCGCGTTTCTCGTGTTTGCCTATACGGCTTTGACTGTATTGCTGGTATCGTGTGTAACTTGGGTGCTGACTTTGCGTTTCAACCGTGAATTGCGGCCGCGTGATGGATTTACCCTGGTATTGATGCTGTGGCTGGCCTTTGCTGTCGTGGCGGCGATGCCGATTTATTTCTATATGCCGTCCATGAGTTTTACCGATGCATTTTTTGAAGCGATGTCGGGGCTGACGACGACAGGTGCGACAGTGATTTCCGGCTTGGATACGCTGGCGCCGTCTGTAAACTTTTGGCGACACATGCTCAACTGGCTTGGCGGTATGGGTATTATCGTGCTGGCTGTGGCGATTTTGCCGATGTTGGGCGTGGGGGGCACGCAGCTCTTCAAAGCAGAAATTCCGGGTATGGATAAAGAAAGTAAGATGGCGCCCCGCATTTCGCAAGTGGCCAAACGGCTATGGTTTGCCTATGCGCTGACAACTGCTGCGGCTTTTGTATCCTTGCATATTGCCGGTATGGGTTGGTTTGATGCCTTGTGCCATGCGATGTCGGCAGTGGCCTTGGGCGGTTTTTCGACACATGATGACAGCGTTGCCTATTTTGATTCTGTGGCAGTCGAATGGACGTTGATGTTTTTTACTGTCTGGGGCGGTATCAATTTTGCCAGCCATTTTACTGCGCTGGGCAACCGCTCTTGGCGGGTGTATTGGAAGGATGAAGAATGCCGCACCATGCTGCTGGTTTTGTCGGGCAGTATTTTGATTTCGGCATTGTATCTGTGGCAGCAGGACGTGTACCAAAGCCTTGGCGAAGCTTTGCGTTTTGTCAGCTTCAACTTTGTGTCCATAGGATTGGCCAGCGGTTTTTCCAATACTGACTTTGCTCAATGGCCGCTGATTGTGTCGCTGTGGATGTTTTTCCTCTCTAACGTGTTGGCAAGCTCAGGCTCTATGGGTGGCGGTATTAAAAACGTGCGTGCGTTGGTATTGTTTAAATTCAGCTTGCGCGAGATGTTGATTTTGCTGCACCCGCGTGCGGTTCGTACGGTAAAGGTCAACAATCGCTCCATTCCGGATCGTATGGCGCTGACCGTTATGTCGTTCATTTTTATTTACTTTATGACGGTCATCGTATTCAGCTTTTTACTGATGGCCGCAGGCTTGGACTTTTTATCCGCCTTCACGGCAGTCATTGCCTGTATTACCAATGCAGGGCCGGGTTTGGGCGCAGTTGGTCCGTCGCATAATTATGCCGCGCTGAGCGATGTGCAGAAGTGGCTGTGTACGGCGGTGATGTTGTTGGGACGTTTGGAGATTTTTACCGTTTTAATTTTGTTTACTCCGGCATATTGGAAGAAATAAGTGTAGAAAAAGGCCGTCTGAAATTTCAGACGGC
>NZ_KV799696.1:50531-117552 GCF_001810035.1 Neisseria sp. HMSC058F07
CCGTCTGAAATTTCAGACGGCCTTTTTATAATGGCTGGGCTTAAGCGTATTGCTTGAGTAATTCTTTGAATTGTTCGCCGGTTTCATGGTGTTTCAAACCATAAGCCACGGTTGCTTCAAGGTAACCCAATTTGCTGCCGCAGTCGTAGCGTTTGCCATCAAACGCATGAGCCAACACAAACTCATGGTCGAGCAGGCGGGCGATACCGTCTGTCAGTTGGATTTCGTTACCGGCGCCGCGGGGCAGGTTGGTCAACAAGTCAAAAATACGCGGAGTCAGGATGTAGCGGCCGACAACAGCAAGATTGGAAGGCGCTTCTTCCGGTTTTGGTTTTTCAACAATATTGACTACACGTTGATAGCTTTTCAGCTTTTCAACTTCAACGATACCGTAAGAGCCTGTTTGGGAAGGATCGATGGTTTCAACGCCTAAAACGCTGTTGCCGCTTTGGTTATACACGTCAACCATTTGTTTTAGCGCGCCTTTAGGCGCATCAATCAAATCGTCTGCCAAAATAACGGCAAAAGGTTCATTACCGACGGCAGCTTGCGCGCACAATACGGCATGCCCCAAACCCAATGCTTCAGTTTGACGGATGTACATGCAGGTAATGTTGGAAGGCAGGATATCGCGAACGTGCGCCAACAGTTTGTCTTTTTGACGCAATTCCAATTCGGTTTCCAACTCGTATGCTTTGTCGAAATGGTCTTCGATACTGCGTTTGTTACGGCCGGTGATGAACACCATTTCAGTACAGCCGGCTTCAACCGCTTCTTCAACTGCATATTGAATCAGAGGTTTGTCCACGATAGGCAGCATTTCTTTGGGGCTGGCTTTGGTTGCAGGCAAGAAACGAGTGCCCATACCGGCAACGGGAAAGACGCATTTTTTAATGGGTTTCATATTATTATCCTATTTTAACTGTGGGTTTATACCCCAAAAAGTGTAAAGATGTAGTCGCATGTAACAATAATACCACATGATAAAGTATCGGGCGGTTTGAAAAGGAGGATTGGTCATAGATACTGTCTTATCCCAGCAACGTCAGTAATTCTTCTTCGGTTAATACGGCCACGCCCAAAGTTTGGGCTTTTTCCAATTTACTGCCTGCGGCTTCTCCGGCGACAACGTAGTCGGTTTTTTTGGATACGCTGCCGGAAACTTTACCGCCTGCAGCCTCAATCATGGCTTGGGCTTGGTCGCGTTTGAGTGTAGGTAAAGTCCCTGTTAATACAAAGGTTTTACCTGCTATGGTCTCATTGATGCCGTCTGAAATAGTTTCATCTTGAAGCTTAGACAGTGTTTGAGCAAAGAAAGTTTTCATATTTTCAAGCAGGGCTGCGTTTTGCGGTTTACTGCGCCATGTTTGCCAATCGGCAGGTAACGCTTTGTCGCTTTGTAAACCTTCTATGCTTTGACCAGCAAGTTCCCACAAGGCCAGCGCTTTGGTTTCGCTGATTTTAAAATCAGGCAGGCGGGCAATCCAGCGTTGCGGCTCGGCATGGCGTAACGGCGGGATAGTGACAGCCTGGCTTTGCAGGGCAACACCTACAGCCAGCAGCTCGTCTATCATCGCCTGTTGTGCTTCTTGGGCAAAAAAGTGGGCGATGGAGTGGGCAACCACTGTACCGATATCGGGCAGGCAGGCGAGGATGGGTTCGGGTGCATGGCGGACGTTTCCCAGTGTGCCGAATGCCTGCGCCAGCGTTTTGGCGGTGCGTTCGCCGACGTGACGGATGCCGAGGGCAAAAAGGAAGCGCGCAAGTTCAGGCGTTTTGCTGGCTTCTATACCTGCGAGGATGTTTTCCGCCCATTTAGTTGGCTGTTTTTTACTGGTTTTGCTAAGCAGGGCATTGCCGCTCTCGTTTTCAAAGTCTTCAATCTCACTGTTTGATGGTTCTTCTTCATTAACTGATGCTTTGTCCGCCGTTTCTTTCATTTTTTGCAGGGTTGGGATATCGAGGCGGTAGAGGTCGGCGAAATGACGAACCAAATCTTGTGTTACCAGTTGCTCGATTTGTTTTTGACCAAGTCCGTCAATGTCCATGGCTTTGCGTGAGGCGAAGTGGATTAAACCTTGCGCGCGTTGTGCTTGGCAAAGCATACCGCCGCTGCATCGGGCAACCGCTTCACCTTCTTCGCGTTCGATTTCGCTGTGACAGATAGGGCAATGGGTAGGCAGGCGGTAGGGTTTGTGAAGCGGTTCGGCTCGGGTTTCAGAAGGTGTTTCGGCAAACAAATCGTCTTGCAGGCCGTCTGAAACGGAAATATTGCTCTCCTGCATTGGGCGACGTTCAAAAATCACGCGCACTACCTCGGGAATCACGTCTCCGGCGCGGCGTACGACAACTGTGTCGCCAACGCGTACGTCTTTTCGAGATACTTCGTCCTGATTGTGCAGGGTGGCGTTGGTAACGGTAACGCCGCCGACGAATACAGGTTGCAGGCGGGCGACGGGGGTTACTGCGCCGGTGCGCCCGATTTGTACATCAATGGCTTCGACAATGGTCAATGCTTCTTCAGCAGGGAATTTGTGGGCAATGGCCCAGCGCGGCGCACGGGAGATGAAGCCGAGTTCACGCTGTTGCGCCAAGCTGTTGACTTTGACCACCATGCCGTCGATTTCATAAGGTAAAGTAGGGCGTTTTTGCTGCATTTGCTCGTAAAACGCTAATACTTCATTGATATTTGGGAAACAGCCGAAATTGCCATCGGGCAGGCTGAAGCCAAGCTCTTTACAGTAGCCCAGCTCTTGCAGGTGTTCTTCTGCGATAAAACCGCCTTGCTGTCGGGCGATGGAATAGGGGAAGAAATGCAGTTTGCGCTGTGCAGTAATGCGCGAATCGAGTTGACGCAGACTGCCGGCAGCGGCATTGCGTGGATTGGCGAAAGGTTTTTGTCCGTTTTCAGCCTGTCGTGCGTTTAAGGCGGCAAAATCGGCTTTGAGCATCAGTACTTCGCCGCGTATCTCGATAAGCTCGGGAATGTTTTCTCCATACAGGCGCAGGGGGATGTTGGATACGGTTTTGACGTTTTGGGTAACGTCTTCGCCTGTTGTGCCGTCGCCACGGGTTGCCGCTTGAGTCAATACGCCGTCGCGGTACAGCAGGCTGATGGCCAGACCGTCAAATTTAGGCTCGATAACGTATTCCGGTTTTTCTCCATTTAAACCGCCACGAACGCGCTCATCAAAAGCGTACATTTCGGCATGGTCAAACACGCCGTTTTCGTCTTGTGGCGAAAAGGCGTTGGTCAGTGACAGCATAGGCACTTCGTGGCGCACTTCATCAAAGCCTGCCAAAGGCTCGCCACCGACGCGCTGGGTTGGGCTATCGGGCAGTTTCAACTCAGGGTGATTCAACTCCAATGCTTCGAGCTCGCGGAACAATTTATCGTATTCGGCATCGGGTACGCTGGGCGCGTCTAGGGTGTAATATTCGTAGGCGTAGCGGTTGAGGAGGTCGGTCAGGTATTTGATACGTTGTGCGGTCGGATTCATGAGCAATCGAAATAGAGTTTTCAGACGGCCTGATGATAGAGAGGCCGTCTGAAAATCGATGAATATTGAAGATGAAGGGATTTTACCTGAAAAAAAGCGGATATGCCGTCATTGCATATCCGCTTTTTGATTGGGGAAGTTAAGAGAACAGGCGCAGGGCTTGTTTGCTGCCGGGTTTGATGCCGACTTTAAGCATTTCTTCCTGACGGGCTAAAACGTAGTTGCGTACGTCTTTGAGCCATTGGGTGGAAACTTCTTCCATTTGGTCGTTAACCAAATCTAAGCTGAGTTGGCCGGAGAGTTTGACAGCCAAGTCCATAAATTTGTCGAAAGTTTTTTCGCCGGCAGGAACATGCGGAATATCCAACAGCATGCTGAAGCCGCGGTAGGCTTGGTTGTCCAACAGAGGATTGGTAAACGGTTTGTTGTCCAAAGTATGGATGGAGAACAATTGAGGGTTGTTGTTGTCGCCGAAGTGGAACGCGCCGTCTTCACCCAGTTTGAAACCGGTTTCTTCCACGGCGGCACGCAATTCTACGCCGCTGATGTTGGAATGGGAAACCAAGTGAATGGCGATGGTTTGGTCAACACGCGCACAGAATTGGTCGAGAGCTTGTGCGACTTCGGTGAACGCATCCAAGTCGGTATGCAAAACTTTGCCGTCCATCAGTTGGGCAAAAGCATCAACCTGTTGGTCGAAGTGTTGCAGCTCTTCACGCGCTGCCAAACCGTTGCGGCTGACAGCTTGCAAGCCTATGACGAAGCCTTGGTAGTAAACGCCCGGAATCGGCTCGGCAACGCGGAAATGGTCGTCCATAGTGCAACCGATGATTTGGAAGCGGTGTGTGCCGGAAAGGCGCGGCAGGGCGTGCAATTCTTGGGCTTGTTTCAGGGAGATGTAGGCCATGTAGTCGAAGCGCGGGTCAAACCAAGGCAACTCGACTTGCGACAATTCGTCCAAGCTGATCAATGGTACTTGTACCACAGGTTCGGAAGCGGTTTCAACCGGAGCAGAAGCGGCTTCGGCAGGGCTAATGGTAATTTCGTTGTTTAAGCCGATAACAGTGTGTTGGATTTTTTCTTCTGCGGAAAAGTCGTCTTCCACAGTCAATTCGACATCGGTTTTAAGTTGGGCAGGATGAGCCAGTTTGGCTTTTGCCGCGTAGATTTCATCTTGCTCTTGCAGGTTGCGTAATGCCTCTTCGGTTTTTTTGTTTTTCTTGATAAACAAACCTTGGCCGCCAGTTTCTTTGCTGTCGCGGACGTGCTTGGTTTTGCTGGTCAAAAGCGCATCCTTATCGGAATGGCCGAATTGTTCGCGCACTTGTTTGCGGTATTGGTTTTCCTGGTACATGTTGTAACCGATGACCGCCAAAAGAGCGGCGAGGGCTAAGACGATGAAAATCATGGAGTAATCACTTTTTAAAAAGGCAGCATTCCGTCTTTTTCAGGGTGCGGAATCTTGCTGCATGGGAAGTTCGTTGGAGCCGGACTTTATGCGTCCGAATGAATAGCTGAATTATAACGAAAATAAACGGTTGTGACAGCATTATGTCTGCCAATCATTTCAGGCCGTCTGAAAGTTATCCGCGCCGGATGGGGAAACCTGCTTTTTGAAGGCGTGGCCAATCGAAGAAATGCCCAGGATCGGTTTTCCTGTCCGGCGCGATGTCTTGATGGCCGGTAACGGCCTGAATCGGGTAATGCTCGGAAATGGCGGTCAGCAAGGCTTGTAGGCTGGTGTATTGTGCTTCGGTAAAAGGCTCGAAATCGCAGCCTTCCAATTCGATACCGATGGAAAAGGCATTGCATTTTTCTCTGCCTTGAAACGACGATACGCCGGCATGATAGGCCATGTCGTCGCAGGAAACGAATTGGACGGTTTCGCCCTTACGGCTGATGAAAAAATGGCTGGAGACGCGCAAGGTGTGGATGATGCTGAAAAAAGGATGCTCGTTAGGGTTGATTTGGTTGGTAAACAATTTTTCCACTGCCCCTGTGTTGTACTCAAAAGGAGGGAGGGAAATATTGTGGAGGACAACCAATGAGACGTTTTCATCCGGTTCGCGCGGGCTGAAATTGGGCGAATGAGTTTGGCGTGCATTCAGCCAACGGCCGTTTTGCCAAGTGTTTTTTGAAGGGGAATTCATGGTTTCAGACGGCCTTTCGGGATAGGAAAACATACGTTGGGGAAGGTGGCAGGCTTAATGTGCTTGTTTTCGGTTATACTGTTGCCCGACACGTTCACAAACCAAGAATCCTACCATGTTGAAAAAATTGTTGAAATGGCTGGCCGTATTTTTGACGGCATTTGCCGCCGTGGTTGCCGCATTGTTGTTTGTTCCGAAAGACAACGGCAAACCATACCGTATTACCATTACCAAAAACCAAGGTATCTCTTCCGTCAGCCGCAAACTGGCTCAAGACGGCATTGTTTATAACCGTTATGTGCTGGTAGCTGCCGCATATGTGATGGGCGTGCACAACCAACTCAATGCCGGCTCTTACCGCCTGTCTGCCAAAGTATCGGCTTGGGACATTTTAAAACGCATTAAAAAAGGCCGTCCTGATTCGGTCAGCGTGCAAATTTTGGAAGGCGCGCGTTTTGCCCAAATGCGCCGTATTATCGACAATACTGCCGACATTGCCCACGATACGCGCGGTTGGAGTAATGAAAAACTAATGGCTGAAGTGGCGCCCGATGCCTTGAGCAGCAATCCTGAAGGACAGTTTTTCCCGGATAGTTACGAAATTGATGCTGGTGGCAGCGATCTTCAAATTTACAAAATCGCCTACCGTAAAATGCGGGAAAACCTGCAAGAAGCATGGGACGACCGTCAAAGCGGCCTGCCTTATAAAAATCCGTACGAAATGCTGATTATGGCGAGTCTGATTGAAAAAGAAACCGCACACGAAGACGACCGCGCCCATGTGGCCGCAGTATTCGTCAACCGCCTGAATATCGGCATGCGCCTGCAAACCGACCCGACCGTTATCTATGGCATGGGCGATGCGTATAAAGGCAGAATCCGCAAAGCCGACCTGCAACGCGATACGCCTTACAATACCTATACGCGCAGCGGTTTGACGCCGACGCCGATTGCGCTTCCCGGCAAGGCCGCGCTTGAAGCAGCGGGTCATCCGTCTGATGAAAAATATCTGTATTTCGTCTCAAAAATGGATGGTACGGGCTTGAGCGAGTTCAGCCACAATCTTTCTGAACACAACGCTGCCGTGCGCAAATATATTTTGAAGAAATAAACCGAATAGGCCGTCTGAAACATTTATAATCCCAGTTTCAGACGGCCTTTAAATTGACGATATCCATATGAAACCTAGATTTATTACCCTTGACGGCATAGACGGCGCAGGCAAGTCCACCAACCTCGCAGTAATGAAAGCATGGTTTGAGAAACACCAACTGCCCGTATTGTTTACGCGCGAACCGGGGGGTACTCCGGCCGGAGAAGCATTGCGTGAAATCCTGCTCAACCCTGCCACCCAAGTCGGCCTGCGTACCGAAACCCTGCTGATGTTTGCAGCCAGGCAGCAACACTTGGAAACAGTCATTCTGCCTGCCCTGAAAAACGGCACGCATGTCGTTTCCGACCGCTTTACCGATGCAACGTTTGCCTATCAAGGCGGTGGACGCGGTGTTCCCTTGCAAGATATTGCCACGCTTGAGCATTGGGTGCAGGGCGATTTCCGTCCAGATTTAACTTTGCTGTTGGATGTGCCTTTGGAAGTATCGATGGCGCGCATCAACCAAACGCGTGAGAAAGACCGCTTTGAACAAGAAGAAGCCGAGTTTTTCAATCGGGTGCGCGAAGTGTATCTGCAACGTGCTAACGAACAGCCGGAACGCTATGCCGTCATCGACAGCAGCCAAAGTCTGGACGCGGTAAAAAATCAGATTGAAACCGCGCTGGACAGTCATTTTGGATTGAATGTTTAAGTTTAAATAAAATGCCGTCTGAAAGAAGGGTAGTGTGGCGAAGAAATATTATTACAGAAGTTTTTAGACATAAAACCAAATAAAACGAAATATCAAAACAAATGTAATAAATATCGGTATGCGCCACCAAAAGAACATGATAAAATTACGGTCCCTTACAAAGCCGGACTGTTAACAACCCGACTTTAGAAAATTTAAACGTCTGAAGCAGCCTGTTTCAGACTTATTCGCTGTAAAATCTCTCTCGCAAACAGGATCGATAAATGGAAAATTCATTAAAAGAAGCCGCCCTGCAGTTCCACGAATTCCCCGTGCCGGGCAAAATCTCCGTTACCCCAACCAAATCTCTGGCCACGTCTAAAGATTTGGCGTTGGCGTACTCTCCGGGCGTAGCCGCTCCTTGTATGGAAATCCATGCCGATCCGCAAACTGCCTACAAATACACTGCCAAAGGCAATTTGGTTGCCGTGATTTCCAACGGTACAGCAGTGTTGGGTTTGGGCAACATCGGCGCATTGGCCGGTAAACCTGTAATGGAAGGCAAAGGCGTATTGTTCAAAAAATTCGCCGGTGTTGATGTATTCGACATCGAAATCGATGAAAAAGACCCTCAAAAATTGGTAGACATCATCGCTTCTTTGGAACCGACTTTCGGCGGTATCAACCTCGAAGACATCAAAGCGCCTGAGTGCTTCTACATCGAACGCGAATTGCGCAAACGCTGCAAAATCCCCGTATTCCACGATGACCAACACGGTACCGCCATCATTACCGCTGCCGCTGTACTGAACGCTTTGCGTTATACCGGCCGCAAAATCGAAGAAGCAACTTTGGTGTGCTCCGGTGCAGGTGCGGCCGCGATTGCCTGCTTGAACCAATTGCTGGATTTGGGTTTGAAACGCGAAAACGTGACCGTTTGCGACTCCAAAGGCGTGATTTACAAAACCCGCGAAGACAAAGACCGTATGGACGAGTCCAAACAGTTCTACGCCATTGAAGATAACGGCCAACGCGTATTGGCTGATGCCGTTAAAGGTAAAGACATCTTCTTGGGTCTGTCCGGCGCAAACCTGCTGACTCCAGAAATGCTGAACACCATGAACGAAAAACCAATCGTGTTCGCCATGGCAAACCCGAATCCGGAAATCCTGCCTCCATTGGCAAAAGAAACCCGTCCGGATGTGGTAATCGGTACCGGCCGCTCAGACTTCCCGAACCAAGTAAACAACGTATTGTGCTTCCCATTCATCTTCCGTGGCGCATTGGATGTCGGCGCGACCACAATCAACGAAGAAATGAAACGCGCCTGCGTGTATGCTTTGGCTGATTTGGCGATGGAAGGGGTAACTGAAGAAGTGGTTGCCGCTTACGGTAAGAAATTTGAATTCGGTGCGGAATACCTGATTCCTACCCCATTCGATTCCCGCCTGTTGCCTCGCGTTGCTACAGCTACTGCTAAAGCAGCAATGGAAAGCGGCGTGGCTACCCGTCCAATCGCTGATTTGGATGCGTATGCTACTAAACTGGCCGGTTTGAAATTGTAATCCGGTAAGTAGTATTTAATTGAAAATGCCGTCTGAAAGTTGTATTTCAGACGGCATTTTTGTTTATTGGGTATTTTAGAAATAGCTTAATGCAGTAATTGGAATGAAAAACACGATAAGCTGCTGATTCAACGGAGACGTGGGTATATGGATTGCTTTCTAAGATAGGTTTCTTATTTTTGAAGTATTTTGATTTTGCAGAATTTGTATGGGATTAAATACAATATTTTTGCCAGCTTTTTAAACAACATCAGGCCGTCTGAAAACAGGTTTTCAGACGGCCTGAGTTAATGAAACGGTTCATTTTTGCCAATAGGTTTTGACGTTGACGAACTCGTACAGCCCGAATTCTGATAGCTCGCGTCCATAGCCTGAAGCTTTGACTCCGCCAAAGGGAAGGCGCAGGTCGCTGCTGGTGTGGCGGTTGATAAAGACAGAGCCTGCTTGAATTTTTTCGGCGTATTGCCATGCGTTTGCCGTATCCGCTGTGTAGATACAGGCGCCGAGGCCGAAAGGTGTGTCATTGGCAAGCGCGACAGCATGATCCGGATTGTCGGCGCGTAAAATCATGGCAACCGGGCCGAAGACTTCTTCGTGCCAAACGCGGCAGTTGGGGTTGACTTGATCCAATACCGTGGCAGGGTAAAACCAGCTTTCTCCATCAGGGATATAGCCGCCGCTCAAACATTGCGCGCCATGTGCAACCGCATCTTGAACCTGCTCGTGTACGGTTTGACGTAAGTCTTGGCGGTGAAGCGGGGCAAGGGTGGTGTTCGGGTCTTTGGGATTGCCGGTTTGCAGTTTGGCACACTCGGCAAGGAAGAGCGGGATAAATTGTTCGGCAATATCTTGGGTAATAACGATGCGCTTGGCGGCATTGCAGGATTGTCCGGCATCGCGGAAACGAGAATAGCAGGCATCGATGGCTGCACGTTGCAGATCGGCGTCGGGCAGGATGATAAACGGATTGCTGCCGCCCAGTTCAAGGACGGTTTTTTTCAGATGTTTGCCTGCATGGGCAGCCAGCAGGCGGCCGGTATGGGTCGAACCGGTGAATGCCATGGCATCGGTATCTTCGATGGCTTTAAGCGTGTCTTCATGGTTTAACCATGCGCCGATAAGCGGCAAACCTTTGGGGACGAGGCTGAAGAGGGTTTCGCTGACGCGGGCAACACTGGGTGCAGGTTTGACCGCGCAGGCATTGCCGGCGCACAGGGCTGGGATGGCAAATCGTAAAATCTGCCAAACAGGATAGTTCCACGGCATGACCGCCAAAACAACGCCTAAAGGCTCGAAGTGGACCTGGCTGAGGCTGGCTTGGGGGGCGATGGTTTTATGGGCAAGCAGCTCGGGGGCAAGGCGGACGTAGTAGCGGATAAGCTCGATGGATTTGCTGATTTCGGCACGGCATTCGTGCAGGCAGCGTCCGACTTCTTCGCAAACCATTTCGGCGAGGCGTTCTTGGTTTTGGGTAAGGCTGTCGGCAAATTGCTGTAAGAGGGCGGTGCGTTCGGTAATACTTGATTGGGCGAAGGTTTGTTGAAGGGTTTGGAGGCGGTTTAATTCGTCGGTGAACTCGGTATAGCTTTGCGCCGGTCGGCGGTAAATGGTTTCTCCGGTGAAAACGTGGGTGCTGTGAAACATAGTTGGCTCCTTTGTTTTTATGTTTTTATGAGGCCGTCTGAAAATGTTTCAGACGGCCTTTTATTGTGATGATTGTACTTCAAGCGACCAGTTGGGGAAAAATAGATTTTAAGCCGGCAACAATAATCTCTACGGAAATGGCGGCAAGCATCATGCCCATGATACGGTTGAGGATGGTCAGGCCGGTGGTGCCCAAGCGTTTGCTGATGCGTCCGGCCACAACCAAGATGAAATAGCAAATCAGGCTGACCAAAAAGCCGGAGATGATAATCAGGGCAATATCGCTATAATTTTTGGCGGCAGAGGAGTAAATGATGACAGTGGAGATACCGCCGGGGCCGATGGTAATCGGAATGGCAATAGGAACGACGGCAATCGCTTTTTCATTGCGGCGGACTTGTTGCGCACTTTGATGTTCTTCTGAATGGGAATCAATTTTGGGTTTGGCAGGATTATCGTTGCCGTTCATTAAGGAGATGGCAATCAGCAAAACCAGAATACCGCCGCCGACTTGGAAAGAGCCCACGCTGATACCGAGTACTTTCAACAAGATACCGCCGCCCAGCGCAAAGACGACAATCACGATGAAAACGGCTAGTGCGGCAGTACGCGCAATTCTGCGTTTTTCTTTGGTGCTGTGGTCTTGCGTCAGGTCAAGATAAATCGAGAGTGCGCTGAAGGGGTTGATCAGTACAAGAAGTGCAACGAGAAGTTTGCCGATTTCTACACCTAATTCCATATCATTTCTCGCTTTCAGTTAGGTCATCGTTATCCGCATTACGACGGCGGAGGTTTTTGTGTTCATTGGCAATACCCATCAACAGGGCGAGCACCACCATGATGGAAAGTGTAGCTGTACCGCCGTAGCTGACCAGGGGAAGGGGGACGCCGACAACGGGCAAAATACCGCTGACCATGCCCATGTTTACAAAGGCGTAGCAGAAAAAGGTCATGGTCAATGCGCCTGCCAGAGTACGGCTGTAAAGGGATTGAGCTTGCGCGGCAATCCACAATCCGCGTGACAGAATGATAAGGTAAACCAGCAGTAAAAGGATATTGCCAATCAGGCCGAACTCTTCGCCGAATACTGCGAAAATAAAGTCAGTCGTTGATTCGGGAATATAGTCCAAATGGGTTTGCGTACCGTTGAGCCAGCCTTTACCCCATATACCGCCCGAGCCGATGGCAATCATGGATTGGATGATGTGGTAGCCTGCTCCTAACGGATCTTTGGTTGGGTCGAGCAGGGTAAGGACGCGGGTTTTCTGATAGTCGTGCATGCCGTAATTCCACAAGAGCGGCAAAGCGGCCACAAAGGCAATAATAGCAGCAAAAATAGCCTTCCAAGGCAATCCGGCAAAGAAGATGACAAAAATACCCGAAGCCATAATCAGCGCGGCCGTCCCCAGATCTGGCTGCTTCAAAATCAGGGCGACAGGAACAAGAATCAGAACGAGGGCGACAATATAATGTATCCATTTCAGACGGCCTTCATAGCGTTGGAAATACCACGCGACAGTCATGGGAATACCGATTTTCATGATTTCGGAAGGTTGGATACGGGTAAAGCCGAGACTCAGCCAACGGGTCGAGCCGTTGACGGTAACGCCGGCGACTTCAACGCCAATCAGCAGTAATACGCCGACAATGTAAACAGGCAGGGCAACTTTGGCAGCCGTTTGTGGCTTGAATACGGCGATAATCCATAAAAGGGCAAAGCCCAAAACGGTATGGATGGTTTTATTTTCTAATTGGCCGAACTCTTGCCCGTCCGCAGAATAGAGCAGGAACAGGCTCATGATGTAGATGGCGAGCATGGCAAAAAACAGCCAAGGGTCAATCGGGGCTGCAATGGTGGATTTGAAATTTTTCCACGCTGATGTGTTATTCATGATGAACCTCCGGCTGTGAGGCAGGGCTTGTCGGCGTCAGTCCGTAGGCAGATTGGAAAATGCTGGTAATAGGCTGATGTTTGTCCGTTGTTTCGGTTTTGGCCGAATCTGATTCAAGGCCGTCTGAAAACTGTTGCGGCTTGACATTAAGCATATAAAAATCAGTCATTTCACGAGCCAATGGCGCGGCATAAGCCCCCCAACCGCCATTTTCCAAAATAACGGCAATGGCGATTTCAGGTTTTTCCAATGGCGCAAACGAGATAAACCATGCGTGGTCGCGGTGTTGTTCGCGCAGGGCTGCGGCATTGTAGCGGCCACCCTGTTTGATTTGCACGACCTGGGCCGTACCTGTTTTACCACCCATCGTATAGGAGAGTCCGCCACCGATACGGTGCGCCGTACCGCCCGGTTTCAATACCTTTTCCATTGCGCGTTTGACGTATTCGAAGTTGTCGGTTTTGAATGGAATTTGACGCTCAGGATTGGGGTTGATATGGGTAATTTTGCGCGCGCCGAAATCCAATATTTCTTTGACCAAATGCGGCTGATGGACAACACCGTTGTTGGCCAGAGATGCTGTCGCATGTGCCATTTGCAAAGGCGTGTAGGCATTGTAGCCTTGGCCGATACTGACGGAAACCATCTCGCCGGCGCGCCATTCTTTGGCAGTAGGGTCGGAAGATTTGGCAAAGCGTTTGGCTTTCCATTCGCGGCTGGGCAAAACGCCTACATATTCACTAGGCAGGTCAATGCCGGTTTTCTGGCCGAAACCGAATTGCGCCAGATACGGAGAGGCTTTGTCGATACCCATTTCGTAACCCAAGCGGTAGAAGAAGGTATCTGAGGATACTTGAATGGCTTTGCTTAAGTTGGCAAAACCGTGACCGCTGCGGACAGAGTCGCGGAAAATATGGCGGCTGCCGGGTATGCTCCATGCGCCGGGGGCGGGGACGATGGTGTTTTGAGTGATTTTGCCGCTTTCCAATAAGGCCATGCCCATAAAGGGTTTGAATGTAGAACCCGGCGGATAAAGGCCTTGGGTAACGCGGTTGATCAAAGGCTTTTTCCAATCGTCATTCAGCATTTTCCAAGTGTCGCTGTCGATGCCGTCAATAAAGAGGTTGGGATCGAAAGAAGGCTTAGAAACAAATGCCAAAACAGTACCGTCTTGCGGATTGATGGCCACCAATGCGCCACGGCGGTCACCTAAAATGCGGTCGGCTTCCTGCTGCATACGGATATCCATGCCCAGGCGCAAGGTTTGCCCCATTTTGGACGGAACATTTTTCAATACGCGGACAATGTTGCCGTAAGCGTCTTTTTCGACTTCCTGATAGCCTGGAACACCATGAAGCTGGTGTTCGTAATATTTCTCCAAGCCGGATTTGCCGATATGCGTACTGCCGCGGTAGAGGGCGGTCAGGCCTTCTTCTTCCAGCATTTCTTTGTCTTTGTCGCTAATACGACCGATATAGCCTAAGAAATGGGAAGTCAGTTTGCCGTAAGGATATTCGCGGAATGTGCGTGAATTGACCTCTACGCCTTTGAATTCGCGCAGATGTACGGACAAGCGGGCGGCCTCTTCATCGGTCAGCCTGAGCTTGAGCGGGATATTTTCAAATTTTCGATAGCTTTCGCGGTATTTTTTGAAGCGTTTTAAATCTGTCGGCGTAATATCGACGTATTTTTTCAATGCTTCAATGACATCTTCCATCTTGCCTTCAATGCGGTTGGGAATAACTTCTAGCGAAAAGACTGGATAGTTTTTGGCCAAAGGAACGCCGTTGATATCGACGATTTCGCCGCGTACAGGCGACGTTGGAATCAAGGTGATGCGGTTGCTCGATGCCTGACCGGAAAACTCGTTGTGTTGAGTCACTTGCAGGTAAAAGAACCGCGCCAGCAAGATGGAAAAGAAGATGACAATCAGGATAAAGGCAACGAGCAGGCGCAACAAAGCGTCGGCTTGTGCTGCCTGAGCGGAAGGTTTCTTGGTATGTTGACCACCGGAAAGACGGCGTGGAAGAGTCGGTTTCATCTTTTCAGTGGGAGCGGTAAATACGGGTCACAATCAACATTAGCTGGCTGAGTATCGGCCAAAGTAATGCGCCGACAAATGGGGCAACAAAGCCTTGCAAAGTGATGACCTGATGATTAAGGAACAAGCGGGCAACAGTTAAGACGGCCTGATTGAGAAGCAGTGCAGCCAATACAGCGGCCAATTGCATAATGTGGCCGTAAAGCATGATTTGGCGACGGCGGTTTAAGATGAAATAAGTCATCACGACGTAAGACAGGGCGTGCAAGCCCAAAGTCGCAGCGGTTGCAGCATCGACAATCAGGCCGATGACAAAAGCCAGTCCCATGCCTGCGCGTTGCGGTTGGTGCAATGTCCAATACAGCAACATCAGTGCCGTCATTTCAGGCAGCCAAAAGAATCCGTCAAAGGAAAACGGCATAAAGTCCAGTATCATCATCACAATGAGACTGGCCACCATGATGTGCAACGGTACTGCACGGTAAGAATCGTCAAAATCGTTCATGAAATCAGCGTGGGGAAGAAGGGGCGGAAGAAAGTACCAAGACAAAACGGCTGCTGCGTAAAGCGGCCAAAGGCGTCAGTTGCGTATCGTAATAAGGTGTTCCCGATGCACGGACAACCTTGCTGACGGTTGCAACGGGAATCCCTGCCGGATAAGTACCGTCCAAACCGGAAGTCAGCAGGACATCGCCGGGTTTCAAGTCTGAACCGGTTGGGAAATAGCGCAAATCCAAACCGTTGCCATTGCCGTATGCCAAATTGCGTTCGCCGGTACGGCTGACGGCTATCGGAACAATGCTTTGTCCGTCCGAAATCAGCCCAATTTCCGCACTTTGTGTGTGAACTTGTGTCAACAGGCCGATCAAACCGCTTTGATCGATGACCGCATCGCCAACTTTCAAGCCATCTTGACTGCCCTTGCCGATAATCAGTCTTTCGGAAAGCGGATCTTTACCATTGGAAATGACTTCCGCACCGATAACGTTGTGAATGCCTTTTTGTTGCAAACCGTACAGTTTTTTCAATTCGTGCAATTCATCGGTATTGACTTTATCTCGCTGCAAATCGATTTTCAGACGGCCATTTTCTTCCAAAAGCCGGCGGTTTTGTTCCAAGAGCTCGGATTTGGACTGGGAGAGGTCAGCAAAATATTGATAAAGTTGAACAGGTTGATTCGCCAGCCATTGAACAGGATAGAGCATGGGCATTACTGCCGCACGTACAGGCTGCATCAATGAAAAGCGGTAATCGGCCACCATCAGGCCGGCAGCCAGCGTGATATAAACGACAAAACGAGGCAACAGCTTAGGGCCTTTTGCCTCGTCAAAGCGCAAAGAAGAGCGTTCCATAACCATCTACCTTATGGGTTTTCCGTGAATACGGTATCCCATTTGCCGATATAGTCCAAAGCCTTACCGGCGCCATAGGCAACGCAGTTCAGAGGCTGGTCGGCAATACCGACGGGCAGGCCGGTTGCATCGGCTAAGACGGTATCAATACCGTGCAGAAGCGCGCCGCCGCCGGTCAGCATAATGCCTCGGTCGGCAATGTCGCCGGCCAGTTCGGGTGGAGCCTGTTCCAAAGCCAGACGGACGGCACGGATGATTTGATTTACCGTTTCACTCAATGCTTCACGGATTTCATTTGATGTAACCGCCAAGGATTTAGGCGTGCCTTCAGCCAGATCACGGCCTTTAATGCGCATGGCTGTTTCGGTTTCAAAGCCCGATGCAGAGCCGATTTGTTTCTTCAATTCTTCTGCCGTAGCTTCACCAATCAAGACACCGCGATGACGGCGCAGGTAATGGATGATGCTTTTATCGAATTCATCGCCGGCTGCGCGGACAGAAGCAGAATAGGCCATGCCGCCCAGTGAAAGAATACCGATTTCAGTCGTACCGCCGCCAATATCGACAATCATCGAACCTGCCGCATCTTCAATCGGCAAGCCTGCGCCTAAAGCGGCAGCCATCGGTTCTTCAATCAAATGTACGCTTGCCGCGCCGGCGGCAAACGCTGAATCCAAAATCGCTTTACGTTCCACTTGGGTAGAGCCGCCCGGAACACAGATAACCACACGAGGCGGAACCAAAGACCGTCCTTCGGTGGCTTTTTTAATCAACATACCCAGCATACGCTCGGTAATCACAAAATCAGCAATCACGCCGTCCCTCATCGGGCGGACGATTTCAATATTGCGCGGCGCACGGCCCTGCATTTTTTTGGCTTCCGTGCCCACAGCCATAATTTTACTTTTATTGCCTGCGCCGGATTGAATCGCAACCATAGACGGTTCATCCAAAACAATCCCTTTGCCGCGTACAAAAATCAGCGTGTTGGCCGTGCCCAAGTCGATGGCAATATCATTGGAGAGGAAACGAGATAAAAGACGAAACATAGGATTCCTGAAATTCCGGCCCAGCCCGGATGTGTTTAGCATTATTTAAAATAAGAAAAACAGGTACACGGTTTAAGACGGATAAATGCCCCCTTAAAAGGCCGTCTGAATTAAAACACCATGCCAACCTGTTTGGTTTTCGGTTATAATTCTTCGCTTCATAGAAGACGAAATGCAATGATACCCCAAACCTAAGAGGCATTGCTATCAGACAAGGATTTTTTATGGCTTTAAGCTTAAATGATGTGGAAAAAATCGCAAAACTCTCGCGCCTCACTTTAACGGACGAAGAAAAAAACAAAACGCTTGCCGAGTTGAACGACATTTTCGCCATGGTTGAAAACATGCAAAGCGTCAATACCGACGGCATTGAACCCATGGCGCATCCGCACGAAGCCGCTTTGCGCCTGCGCGAAGATAAAGTGACTGAAACCGATCATGCCGCAGAATATCAGGCTGTTGCCCCCGAAGTGCGCAACCGACTGTATATCGTTCCTCAAGTGATTGAAGAATAAGGTTTCAGATGGCCTTTGCTTATCGGCAAGCCCCTATTGCAAGGCCGTCTGAAAGGATACTTTGTTCAGACGGCCCGATTTATTGATTTAAACGGATGTTTTCAATATCTGTTTTGAAAGCAAAAACTGTTTTATAGAAAGTACGGCACAATGACCGCTTACACGCTCAAACAAGCCAGCAGCCTGCTGCAATCCAAACAAATTTCCGCAGTCGAATTGGCGACCGAATATTTGGCCGCTATTGCTGCGAAAAACCCTGCCATCAACGGCTATGTGACCATCGATCAAGATAAGACCCTTGCTGAGGCCAAAGCAGCCGATGCGCGTATCGCAGCCGGCAATGCAACGGCTTTGACCGGTGTGCCGGTTGCTTATAAAGATATTTTCTGCCAAACAGGTTGGCGCAGTGCATGCAGCTCCAAAATGTTGGATAACTTTGTTTCTCCTTATACTGCCACTGTGGTGCAAAACCTGTTGGATGCCGGCATGGTGACTCTCGGCCGTACCAATATGGACGAATTTGCCATGGGTTCGACCAATGAGACTTCATTCTACGGCGCAACCAAAAACCCATGGAATCTTGAACATGTTCCTGGCGGTTCGTCAGGCGGGTCGGCAGCTGTAATCGCGGCGCGTTTGGCACCAGCTGCGCTGGGTTCGGATACCGGCGGTTCTATCCGTCAGCCTGCATCGCATTGCGGTATTACCGGCATCAAGCCGACTTACGGTACGGTTTCACGCTTCGGTATGGTTGCTTATGCTTCCAGCTTTGACCAAGCCGGTCCTATGGCGCAAACGGCCGAAGACTGTGCGATTTTGTTGAACGCTATGGCCAGCTTTGACGAGCGCGATTCCACCAGCTTGGAACGCGACAAAGAAGACTACACCCGTGATTTGGACAAGCCGCTTAAAGGTTTGAAAATCGGGTTGCCTAAAGAATATTTCGGCGAAGGCGCGGATGCCGATGTTCAGACGGCCTTGCAAAGCGTTATCGATTTGCTCAAAGCTCAAGGCGCGGAGACTGTTGAAGTTTCCCTGCCGCAAACATCATTGTCGATTCCCGCTTATTACGTTCTCGCCTCTGCTGAAGCAAGTACCAACTTATCCCGTTTCGACGGCGTACGTTATGGTCATCGTGCGGCGCAATTTGGCGATTTGGAAGAAATGTACAGCAACACCCGTGCCGAAGGTTTCGGCAGCGAGGTCAAACGCCGTATCATGATCGGTACTTATGTATTGAGCCATGGTTACTACGATGCGTACTACCTGAAAGCGCAAAAATTGCGCCGTCTGGTTGCCAATGATTTTCAGACGGCCTTTGGTCAATGTGATTTCATTTTGGCGCCGACTGCACCGACTGCCGCACCGAAACTTGGCAGCGACATCCACGACCCTGTACAAATGTACTTGTCCGATATTTACACTATCGCCGTGAACCTTGCCGGTTTGCCTGCACTGACCCTGCCTGCCGGTTTCAGCACAAACGGTCTGCCGATTGGTGTGCAATTTATCGGTAATTATTTCTCCGAAGCCAAAATTTTGGGTGCCGCACATCAGGTTCAACTGAACAGCGATTGGCACACTAAAGCGCCGGAATAATGTTTTTAGGGCCTTGATGATTCAAGGCCGTCTGAAAATAAACCATATAAAAGTGCCTGAATGTATTGAGGTGCTGCATATTGTAGATATTTAAAAATCATGACTGCCACCGACTTCATTCAAATCATTGGGACAGCCGCGTTTGCCATTTCTGGCTATTTGGTCGGCTACAACAAGCGGTTGGATGTACTCGGTGTCGTCATTACCGCGTTACTGACGGCTGTCGGTGGCGGCATGATACGCGACGGCTTGATTGGCCGAATTCCGCAGGTGTTTTTGCAAACCGATGCGCTGATAGTCGTGTTTGCCACGCTTGCCATTGCATGGTTGATAAGGGTGCAACGTTATCGCAGCACCTATTTGGCTGCTGCTTTTATTATTGCCGATGCTATCGGTTTGGCAGCGTTCAGCATTACCGGCGCACAAATCGGTATGGCTTTGCAACTTAATTTGTTCGGCGTTATTTCTTTGGCTTTTGTGACAGCCGTTGGCGGCGGTATTGCGCGCGATATTTTGGTCAATGACGTGCCGATGATTTTGCGTACCGACCTTTACGGCAGCGTAGCCATTTTGATTGGCGGGCTGATTTATCTGTTCGGGCATTTGGGCTGGATTAATATTTTTACGTTAAACCTGCTCTTTGCCGGCGGATTGTTGTTTCGCTTGACTGCATACCGTTTCCATTGGCAACTGCCCGGTTTCCAACGCCGTAGGAAATAGACTTATCTTGTCAGACGGCCTGTTATGGTTTCTTATTCAGGCCGTCTGAAAAACGAATCACTCATTTAACCGATTAACTTTTTTTCGACAGAAAGACCCTTATGACTTGGGAAACCGTAATCGGACTGGAGATCCACGTCCAACTCAACACCCAATCCAAAATCTTCAGCGGCGCATCCACTGCATTCGGTGCCGAGCCTAATGCCCACGCCAGCGTGGTTGAGTGTGCGTTGCCGGGCGTATTGCCGGTAATGAACCGCGAAGTCGTCGAAAAAGCCATCAAACTCGGTTTGGCTTTGGATGCAAAAATCAATCAGAAAAACGTGTTCGACCGTAAAAACTATTTTTATCCTGATTTACCGAAAGGCTATCAAATCAGTCAGTTGGATTTGCCGATTGTTGAGCATGGCAAATTGGAAATCGTAGTGGGCGACGAGGTTAAAACCATCAATGTTACCCGTGCGCACATGGAAGAAGATGCAGGTAAATCCGTACATGAAGGTTTGAACGGTGCAACCGGTATCGACTTAAACCGTGCCGGTACGCCTTTATTGGAAGTTGTCTCCGAGCCTGAAATGCGCTCTGCAGCCGAAGCTGTGGCATATGCTAAAGCGTTGCACGGTTTGGTGACTTGGCTGGATATTTGCGACGGTAATATGGCGGAAGGCTCGTTCCGTGTTGATGCCAACGTTTCTGTACGTCCAAAAGGTCAGGCGGAGTTCGGTACACGCCGTGAAATCAAAAACCTCAACTCTTTCCGCTTCTTGGAACAAGCCATCAATTATGAAGTGGAAGCGCAAATCGAAATCTTGGAAGATGGTGGTAAAGTACAGCAGGCAACCATGCTGTTTGACCCTGAAAAAGGCGAAACCCGTGTGATGCGCTTGAAAGAAGATGCGCACGATTACCGCTATTTCCCTGATCCGGATTTGCTGCCGGTCATTATTTCAGACGGCCAATTGCAAAAGGCCAAAGAGCAAATGCCTGAGTTGCCGCATGAAATGGCGGCGCGTTTTGTTGCCGATTACGGCGTGTCTGACTATGATGCGCGCCTGTTGACTGCCAGCCGCGCCCAAGCTGCCTATTTTGAAGAAGCGGCCAAAGCCTGCGGCCAAGGTAAATTGACGGCGAACTGGATGAACGGCGAGCTTGCCGCTACCTTGAACAAAGAAGGTTTGGAATTGGCTGAAAGCCCGATTACAGCTCCACGCCTTGCCGAGTTGGTTGCTAAAGTTGCAGATGGAACATTAAGCAGCAAATTGGCGAAAAAAGCTTTTGAAGCGATGTGGGCTGAGCCTGAAGCAGGTATTGCCGAAATCATCGAAAAACATGGTTTGCAACAGATTACTGACACTGGCGCAATTGAAGCGATGGTGGATGAAGTGTTGGCAAACAATGCGAAAGCCATTGAGCAATTCCGTTCCGGTAATGAAAAAGCCTTAAATGCGATTGTCGGCCAAGTGATGAAAGCAAGTAAAGGCAAGGCCAATCCGGCTCAGGTTCAAGAGTTGATTAAAGCCAAATTGGCTTGATAGATAGGATAGGCCGTCTGAAAACAGGTTTTATTTTCAGACGGCCTTTGTTTTTGATAATAAATTTATTCTAAATACCATGACACATACCATTACCTTACCAGATCAAACTACATTTACGGCGAATGAGGACGAAACTGTTCTTGCTGCCGCAACCCGTCAGAATTTAAATTTGCCTCATTCTTGCAAAAGTGGTGCCTGCGGGCAGTGTAAGGCTGAGTTGATTAGTGGCGAATTTGAAATGGGCAAACATATTGATAAAGCCATCAGTGAAGAAGAAAAAGCACAAGGTAAAGTGTTATTGTGCTGTACCACTGCAAAGAGCGACCTCAAAATCAATGTGCCGGGTTTTAATCAAAATGCTTTGCCGGTGCGCACTTTGCCTGTACGCATTGAAACGATTGAAATCAAACATGATGTTGCTTTGTTGCGATTGGCTTTGCCTAAAGCGCCGTCATTTGCATTTTATGCCGGACAATATATTGATGTGCTGCTTCCCGGCAATATCAGCCGCAGCTATTCAATTGCCAATTCTCCTGACCAAGAAGGTGTTTTGGACCTGCATATCCGCAAACGTGAAAACGGCGTATGCTCAGAAATGATTTTTGGTGCCGAGCCTAAAATCAAAGAAAAAGGCATTGTCCGCGTTAAAGGGCCATTAGGTACATTCACTTTGCAACAGGACAGCAATAAACCGATTGTTTTGTTGGCAACGGGTACAGGTTACGCACCTATCCGCAGCATCTTGCTTGATTTGATTCATCAGAATAGCGAACGTCAGGTTCATTTTTACTGGGGAGCACGTCAGCAGGAGGATTTGTACGCATTGGAAGAAGCAGAAGCATTAATAGACCGTCTGAAAAATGCGAAATTCTCGCCTGTTCTTTCTAAGCCTGATTCCGATTGGAAAGGGGAGAATGGGTACGTGCAAAATGTTGCCGCACAAAATTATCCTGATTTGAGCCAATACGAAGTTTATGCTTGTGGGTCACCAGCTATGACCGAGAGTGCGCAAAGTTTGCTGACTCAAAATTGCGCTTTACCGGAAGATGCCTTCTTCTGTGATGCTTTTTCACCGGCATAGGAATATATTTTACGGAATTCATATGTTTGGATAAGGGTATTTAGCATAGGGTTTGACGACAATTCGTTTGAAGAAGAGAGTGTGTTTTTGCACACTCTTTTTTTATACAGTAATTTTCAAAAAATATTTTTATCTTTAAGTAAAGACTATTCTGTTTGTTATCAAACATTAACTTGATTATCTATCATCAAGAAAAAGGCCGTCTGAATCTTTCAGACGGCCTTTGTTTTAAAGATAATATTAGCTACCAATCAGTTTCAAACGTTGACCGGGAGATACGGTACGGGTATTGCGGTTCCAACGGCGGATATCGTTAATATCAACATTGAAACGGCTGGCGATGGTGTTCAGGGTATCGCCTTTACGTACAGTGTAGGAAACGTTTTGAACCGGGTTGCTGCGGACTTTTGCCGGAGTAGCTGTAACACGGAGGATTTGGCCTTTTCTGATATTGTTGCCTTTGATGTTGTTGGCAATAATCAAATCAGCTACGCTCAAGTTGTAACGTTTGGAGATATTAAACAACGTATCACCATCTTCCACACGGTGTGTGCCTGCTGCAAGTGCTGCAGTTTGTGTGTTTTGTTGGCCATTTACACGGGCAAGACGCGCATTGATGCGTTGTTGTTGTTTAGCGGTATTGGCTGCGATACGAGCTGTACGAGCGCTTTCGGCAGTCACAACAGTTTGAACTTGTTTGGCTTCAGAAGTCGCTTCAGCAACAGTCGCTGCAGGTTCCTCCGCAGGTTGGCTTTGTACCAAAGCCATCAGGTCATCATGCTCTTCTTGAACCGGAGCAACAGCAACAGATTCAACTGCTGGAGTAGGGGCTACATCGTTTGCGGCAACAGTCGGTGCAGTCAAGTCGGCAGGGATAGCTGCTTTTGGTGCTTCAGCAACATTTGTGGCAGCAGGCTCAGCAGTAATATGGGTCATGGCTACAATAGGGGCGGCTACTTCCGCACTTGCAACTTGAGGCTGCGCCTTGGTTTCTGTTACCGCTACGGAAGTAACGTTTTCAGTTTTGCTGCGTGCAATAAAGTCAACCGGTTTGCTGGACTGTGGAACAACAGGAGCAACAATATTGGTCACGGTAGTTTGAGCAACTTTAACCGGTTCTGCTACGCTTGAAGCAATAATCGGCGACATAGCCGGCATATTGGATTGGTAAGTATCCGGCGTATTGTCTTTGTCGATAAAGTTAATAATGTCTTGACTTTGGGTAACTGAGTTTTTAGCCACCAAAATGCTGCGGCCTTCAGAAATGGCGCTACCGCTCAGGCCGTTGAGGCGTTTGAGTTCGGCTACGCTCATGCCGGTATCGTTGGCAATGGCGTTAAGCTTCTTGTTGCCCAAAGAAGTATAAATATCCCAAGACATCAGGGTATCTGGATTGGCATTGCGGTAGTTCTTTTCAAATGCAGAAACCGCAGAAACCGGCAACAACAGGCGACGATTGTTTTTAGGGATAAATACCGGGGCATTGAAACCTGGGTTGAGTGCCAACAGTTCGCTTTCGCTGATGTTTGCAAAACGAGCGATTGTGCTGTTATCAATAGGTTTGTCGATGCTGACAGATTTGAAATACGGCTGATTGCTGATTTCGCTGATATTCATACCGAAGGTTTGCGGATTGGCAACGATATTGCGTACTGCCAATAGTTTTGGAACGTAGTTGCGTGTTTCGTTCGGCATACGCAGGTTTTCGTATGTTGGTTCCAAACCTTGCGCACGGGCGCGGTTTACGGCACGGCCGACGTTACCTTCGCCCCAGTTGTAAGCGGCAAGCGCCAAAGACCAGTCGCCGAACATACCGTGCAGGTATTGCAGGTAGTTCAATGCAGCATCGGTAGCGGCGTAAACGTCGTGGCGGCCGTCATACAAAGGCGTTTTTTCCAAGCCGAAGTGGCGGCCGGTAGCCGGCATAAATTGCCACAGGCCGGATGCGCCGACGTGTGATTTGGCTTTGGTTACGAATGCGCTTTCAATGAAGGGCAGCAAAGCGATTTCGGCGGGCATATTGCGTTTTTTAACTTCATTGGCAATATGGTACATATAAGGTTTGCTGCGGGAGATGGTGCGGTCGAAATATGCACTGTTTGCAGCAAATTTGTTTTCATGGCGGCGAACCAGTTCTGTATTGACTTCGTTGATGCGGAAGTCTTTACGCAACGATGCCCATAAGCTGCCGGAGCCGAAGGTTTGTGCTTTGGCTTGGTCGAGCAGGGCGGAGTTGAGGCGCATCATGGCCATGCCGACTTGGTTGGGTGTAGCGTTTTGTGCGTAGGCTGTGGCGGAAACCGCCGACAGGCTTGAAACGGTCAGAGCGATGGTTTTTAGTTTTGCCATAGTAAATAAAGTTATCAAATATATAATAAAATTTCGTCTTTTTGATAGTATCGTTTCAGCATTTAAACGTCAAGTCGAGCAGGGAATTTGCTTGTGTGATGTGGCCGTGGTGTTAAAATTCTGTCACACAAGTCGGGATGCATAGGGGGCCTTTAATGGAAGTTTTTTTTATGCAAACGCCAATGGGACAATATCTTGCTCAAAAAGAGGCGGATTTTTTCAGACGGCATTTGCAGTATTTGAATAGGCAGGTGGCGGTTCAATTGGGCGGTGTATGGCAGAGGCCGTCTGAAAACATGCTTGTAGTGCCTCGCGATGTGCGGATGGATGCTGAAATGTTGGCATTTGAAACGCATTCCGTGGATGTGTTATTGATGCCCCATCTTTTGGAAGTTTCATCTGCAGATTTGGTGTTGCAAGAGGCGTTTAGGATATTAAAACCTGAAGGCAGATTGATTTTGACGGGGTTCAACCCTAAATCTTTGTGGGGGTTGAGCTCTTGGTTTGATGGGGAAAAGCTGCCTTTGAAATCTCAATGCTTGGCTCTGGCTGAGTTGAAACGAAAAATTGCGGATATTGGTTTTGAAATAGAATATGGGCAGTTTATGGATTATCTGCCTGCTGTGAATTCGCCTTCTGCTTTGAAGTTTTGGCGGTTTATGGAAAAGGCAGGGGATAGGTGGTGGCCGCAGTGTGCAGCGGTTTATGGGATGGTGTTAACGAAACATTTGATTGGTGTCCATCCTTTGCCTGAATTGGAATCTGCATTTGATGGCAATACGGTTGCTTTAAGTACGGCACGTTTGGCCGAATAGTTTTCAGACGGCCTGTATATTAATGATGAATTTGGAGAATAACGATGCCTGAATTACCTGAAGTGGAAACGACTTTACGCGGAATCGCGCCTCATATTGATGGCAAGAAGATAGAAAAAGTCATTATTCGCCAGTTTAAATTGAGATGGCCTATTCATCCAAACTTGGCGCAAATTTTGGCTGGGCACAAAGTTTTGGCATGCAGTCGGCGTGCGAAGTATTTGATTATTACTTTTGAAACGGGTATTTTACTTATTCATTTGGGTATGTCCGGAAGTTTGCGGATTTTTACCGCCGATGATGAGCGCATCGCCACGCCGGATAAGCATGATCATTTAGATTTTGTATTTGATGACGGCACCGTATTGCGTTATCACGATCCGCGTAAATTTGGTGCGGTATTGTGGTATGAGGGTATTGCCGAGCATCATCCGCTGTTGGAAAAACTGGGGCCGGAGCCGCTCTCGGACGATTTTGATGCAAATTACCTGTATCAGAAATTGAAAACCCAAAAGCGTGCAGTCAAATTAGCGCTGATGGATAATGCGGTGGTGGTTGGTGTTGGCAATATTTATGCGAATGAAAGTCTGTTTAAGGCAGGTATTTCGCCATTGCATCCGGCAAATAAGCTGACCAAGAAAGAATGCGCATTATTGGTGGAAACCGTTAAAGCGGTTCTGCAAAGGGCGATTGCAACGGGCGGCAGTACGCTGCGGGACTTTGTCAATAGCGATGGCAAAAGCGGCTACTTTCAGCAGGAATATACGGTCTATGGCCGTCACAATGAGCCTTGTGTCCAATGTGGCGGGCTGATTTTTAAAGAAACTTTGGGGCAGCGTGGAACGTTTTATTGTCCAAATTGCCAGAAATAGTTTCAGACGGCCTTAAATGTCAGAGGCCGTCTGAAAATAATGAATACCATACAGAAGAAATTTTATGTCTAAACAAAAAGCTCCTTTTTTTAAACGACTGGGCAGACTTTGCCGTTTGGCGGCTTGGTTGTTCCGAACCGGCCGGAATTTGCGTGCCATCGATGGCAATAATGCAGAGGAACGCAATCATGCTGTGGTTGTTTTGGGAAAAGGCGCATTGGATGCTTTGGATATTGAATTGGAAATCGGCGTACCGCCTCAAGGCAATGTGAGCGGTACATTGGTAGTGGCCAACCATGTTTCTTGGTTGGATATTTTTGCCATGAGCGCCGTTTATCCGAGCAGTTTTATTGCCAAGCAGGAAATCAGCGGTTGGCCGGTTTTGGGGAAAATGGGTAAAAATGCCGGCACGGTGTTTATCAACCGCAATTCCCGCCGAGATATCGAGCCTATTAACCAGGCGATTTGCGCGGCATTGAAAGCAGGACAGAATGTCAGCTTCTTCCCTGAAGCGCGTACTTCTTCCGGCTTGGGTATTTTGCCGTTTAAAGCAGCCCTGTTTCAATCGGCGATTGATGCGAAAGCGCCGATTCAAGCAGTGACCTTGCGCTATTATGATGGCGAAGGACAACGGACGGACTTGCCGTCTTATGCGGAGGTAAACCTGTTTCAATCTTTATGGCGCATTGTTTCGATGAAGAAAATCTGTATCCGTTTGGATTTCTCGCCTCAATACAAACCGACAGATATGCCGGATAAAGACCGCTATGCTTTGAAAGATATTGCGGAAACAGCCATCGGCGAAATTGTGGCTTCGGATTCGCCCGTTCAGCCCTTACCTAAAAAATAATTTCAGTCAGGCACTTGTTTTATTTCAGATGGCCTTCATTTAGAGGAATAGCTGTTTTCGGTTTAATTGAATTGATAGTTTGATGTAATTAATATTATTTGAACTATAAATTATACAAATCGATAGGCCTGCATTAAAATGCAAGCATTGATTCATTTCTCAAACCCGAATTTTTAAGGAGCTTAAAAATGGCTTTGCAAGATCGTACCGGTCAAAAAGTACCTTCCGTAGTATTCCACACTCGCGTTGGCGACACTTGGAAAGATGTTTCTACTGATGATTTGTTCAAAGGCAAAAAAGTAGTCGTGTTCTCTCTGCCTGGCGCATTTACTCCAACTTGCTCTTCTTCTCACCTGCCACGCTACAACGAATTGTTTGGTGCGTTCAAAGAAAACGGTGTTGACGCAATCTACTGCGTATCTGTAAACGACACTTTCGTAATGAACGCTTGGGCTGCTGAAGAAGAAGCCGACAACATCTACATGATCCCTGATGGCAACGGTGAATTCACTGAAGGCATGGGCATGTTGGTTGACAAAGAAGACTTGGGCTTCGGTAAACGCTCTTGGCGTTATTCCATGCTGGTTAACGACGGCGTGGTTGAAAAAATGTTTATCGAACCTGAAGAACCAGGTGATCCTTTCAAAGTGTCTGACGCTGACACTATGTTGAAATACATTGCTCCTGACTGGAAAGCTCAAGAGTCTGTTGCCATCTTCACCAAACCTGGCTGCCAATTCTGTGCTAAAGCTAAAAAAGCTCTGCAAGACAAAGGCTTGTCTTACGAAGAAATCGTATTGGGCAAAGATGCAACTGTTACTTCCGTACGCGCTATTACCGGCAAGATGACTGCTCCTCAAGTATTCATCGGCGGTAAATACATCGGCGGTAGCGAAGACTTGGAAGCTTACTTGGCTAAAAACTAATCGCCTGTATGCTTGAGACGGTTTAAACAGGCCGTCTGAAAGATAAAATATAGAGTTATTCAGACGGCGTTTACAATTCGGCGTTCTGAATAACTCTATATTCGCAAGTAGAATTTGAGATTATTGTTTTAAATCGATATTTAGGTATTGGCTATTGATTTTTAAATTTTGATAGTTTGTGAAGTTTAGGCCGTCTGAAAACGGATAACCTGATGGCAATATCGGTTTGGATATAGACAGTAAGGATAAAATATGAAAAAGATTCAAGCAGATGTGGTAGTACTGGGTGGCGGTACAGCCGGTATGGGCGCATTTCGCAATGCCCGACTTCATACAGACAATGTTTACCTGATTGAAAATAATGTGTTCGGCACGACCTGCGCGCGCGTGGGCTGTATGCCTTCTAAACTCTTGATTGCCGCAGCAGAAGCGCGCCATCATGCTTTGCATACCGATCCGTTTGGCGTGCATTTGGATAAAGACAGCGTAACGGTAAACGGCGAAGAAGTCATGCACCGCGTGAAGTCCGAACGCGACCGTTTTGTCGGTTTTGTAGTCAGCGATGTAGAAGAGTGGCCTGCCGACAAGCGTATTATGGGTACGGCAAAATTTGTTGATGAACACACCGTCCAAATCGATGACCATACGCAAATCACTGCAAAAAGTTTTGTGATTGCCACCGGCTCACGCCCTGTGATTTTCCCGCAATGGGAAGTTTTGGGCGATCGCTTGATTGTGAACGATGATGTTTTCTCTTGGGATACCCTGCCTAAGAGTGTGGCCGTATTCGGCCCCGGCGTAATCGGCTTAGAGTTGGGTCAGGCTTTGCACCGTTTGGGCGTAAAAGTTGAAATTTTTGGCGTGGCAGGTGCTATTGGCGGTATTTCCGACCCTGTTGTCGCTGAAGAAGCCAAAACTGTTTTTGGTGAAGAGTTGACTTTGCATTTGGATGCCAAAACCGAAGTCAAATTGGACGCAGAAGGCAATGTTGAAGTTCATTGGGAACAAGATGGCGAAAAAGGCGTGTTCCATGCCGAATATGCTTTGGCTGCCGCCGGCCGTCGTCCGAACGTGGATAATATCGGTTTGGAAAATATCAATATCGAAAAAGACACGCGCGGCGTGCCCGTTGCTGATCCGCTGACCATGCAAACCAGCATTCCTCATATCTTTATCGCAGGCGATGCGTCCAACCAACTGCCTCTGCTGCACGAAGCTGCCGACCAAGGCAAAATTGCCGGTCATAATGCCGCTATTTTCCCGAATATTGAGGGCGGTTTGCGCCGTAGCGTAATCGGCGTGGTATTTACCAGTCCGCAAATTGCCACTATCGGTTTGAAATACGCGCAAGTTGCAGCGAAATATCAACCTGACGAGTTTGTCATCGGCGAAGTTTCCTTCCGAAACCAAGGCCGAAGCCGCGTTATGTTGGTAAACAAAGGCCATATGCGTTTGTATGCTGAGAAAGCAACCGGCCGTTTCATTGGTGCGGAAGTTGTCGGCCCTGCTGCCGAACATTTGGCACACTTGATGGCTTGGGCGCATCAAATGAAGATGACGATTCCGCAAATGCTGGATATGCCGTTCTACCATCCGGTTATCGAGGAAGGTTTGCGCACTGCATTGCGTGATGCCGATGCAAAATTGAAACAGGCTTGATTATTTGATGGAATAAAGGCCGTCTGAAACTCATAGTAAGGTTTCAGACGGCCTTTTCTATGCTTTGAAGCTTTTACTTTTAAATCAATTCTAAATCTGGACCGGCATTTTGCGCACGACGGCTTCGTAATTGAATGTCTAGGCGCAAATCGTGGGCGGAGTCGGCATTTTTAATGGCGTCTTGATAGCTGATATCGCCGTTTTCATACAAATCATATAAGGCTTGGTCAAAAGTAATCATGCCCATGCCAGTTGATTTTTTCATCATTTCTTTGATGTTGTGGACTTCGCCTTTTCGAATCAAGTCGGCAATAATGGGCGAATTGAGCAAAACCTCGACAGCCGCTACGCGTCCCCGTCCGCCTTCACGGGGAATCAGGCGTTGCGAAATAAAGGCTTGCAGGTTGAGCGATAAATCGGTTAGCAACTGGTTACGGCGCTCTTCGGGGAAGAAGTTGATGATGCGGTCCAGCGCTTGGTTGGTACTGTTGGCGTGCAGTGTCGCCATACACAAATGGCCGGTTTCCGCGAAGGAAATGGCGTAGTCCATGGTCTCGCGGTCTCGGATTTCACCAATCAGGATAACATCCGGCGCTTGGCGCAGGGTATTTTTCAATGCAATCGGCCAATTTTCTGTATCTACACCGATTTCACGTTGGGTGATGATGCAATTTTTGTGTTGGTGGATAAACTCAATCGGGTCTTCGATGGTAATAATGTGGTCGAAGCTGTTTTCGTTTCGATAGTCGATAAGGGAGGCGAGGGAAGTGGACTTGCCCGAACCTGTACCGCCGACAAAAATAACCAAACCGCGTTTTCTGAGGGCGATGTCTTTCAGAATCGGTGGCAGATTGAGCGTTTCAAATTTAGGGATATTGCTGGTAATGGAGCGGAACACTAATGCAGTTGCGCCGCGTTGAACCATTGCATTGACACGGAAGCGGCTGGTATCGGGCAGGCTGATGGCGAAGTTGCATTCGTTGGTGGAAGAAAATTCTTCGATTTGTTTGGAAGACATAATCGAAAAAGCGATTTCCATACATTTTTCAGCACTCAGCGGCTCATCGCTCAGTCGTGTGATTTTGCCATCCACTTTCATGGCAGGCGGGAAATTGGTGGTAATGAAAAGGTCGGAGCCTTTGTATTTGTTCATATGGCGTAGCCAAGCGAACAATTCTTCTTTTGCGCCCGGAGTATTTTCGTCAAACATAAGAATTTAGATATTTAAAATAGAGTTATTTTATTGAGAATAATTATAACAGAAGCAATCATTATTTGCTGTTTTGCCCGCTAGAGCGGCAATCTGTTTTAAATTGAGTGTCGTGTTGGGAATATAGCAGATTTTTCAGTATCCCTGTGATTTTAAATTCTGCTGTTATAATGTTGCTCGATTAGTGAATGGAAAGGTAACGAGATGTCAGTACAAACAATTGCCGTGGTCGGCGCAATGGAACAGGAAATCGAGCTTTTGCGTGAAAGTATGGCCAATGTCAAGCATGTGTCCTTCGGTAAATTCTCGGCATATGAAGGCGAATTGACTGGAAAACGCATGGTATTGGTTTTGAGTGGTATCGGTAAGGTCAATGCAGCGGTTTCTACTTCTTGGGTCATTCATCAGTTTGCACCGGATTGCGTCATCAATACCGGCAGTGCAGGCGGTTTGGGCAAAGGATTGAAGATCGGCGATGTGGTTATCGGCGAAACTGTGGCGCATCACGATGTTGACGTAACGGCTTTTGGTTATGTTTGGGGACAAGTGCCGCAACTTCCTGCCGTGTTTGCATCGGATTCAAACTTGATTCGCCAAGCAGAAAAGGCGGCGCAAGTGTTTGAAGGTGCGGCTGTTACGCAAGGTCTGATTGTCAGTGGCGACCGTTTTGTGCACAGCAGCGAAGGTGTCGCGGAAATCCGCAGCCATTTCCCTGACGTTAAAGCAGTAGAAATGGAAGCTGCGGCGATTGCGCAGACTTGTCATCAGTTGGAAGTGCCGTTTGTGATTATTCGCGCCGTCTCCGATTCGGCAGATGAGAAAGCGGACATCAGCTTTGAAGAGTTTTTGAAAACGGCTGCCGTCAGCTCGGCGAAGATGGTAACCGAGATTGTCAAATCGCTATAAAATCATGCAAAAGCGTTGAATTTCCGTTAGAATACGGAACGATTCAACCTTATTCTAAGGCCGTCTGAAAACCGAATCCCTGTTTTTTCAGACGGCCTTTCAGCCTTTAATTGCATTTATCTTAATAACAATATGAAAAACATACGGAATTTCTCCATTATTGCCCACATCGACCACGGTAAATCGACGCTTGCCGACCGTTTTATCCAATACTGCGGCGGCTTGGATTTGCGCGAAATGAGTACGCAGGTGCTCGATTCCATGGACATCGAAAAAGAGCGCGGCATTACCATTAAAGCGCAAACCGCCGCGCTCAACTATAAAGCACGCGACGGACAGGTGTATCAGCTCAATCTAATTGATACTCCGGGACACGTCGATTTCTCTTACGAAGTATCACGTTCGCTGTCGGCTTGCGAAGGCGCGCTTTTGGTGGTCGATGCGTCTCAAGGTGTAGAAGCGCAAACCGTAGCGAACTGCTATACCGCGATTGATTTGGGTGTGGAAGTTGTGCCTGTTTTGAATAAAATCGACTTGCCTGCCGCAGAACCCGAGCGCGTGGAGCAGGAAATTGAAGACATCATCGGCATTGATGCCGTTGGTGCGGTGCAGTGTTCCGCTAAAAGCGGCATTGGTGTGGAAGATGTTTTGGAAGAAATCGTTGCCAAAATCCCTGCGCCAACCGGTGATGAAAATGCGCCGTTGCAAGCGGTTATTGTCGATTCTTGGTTTGACAACTACGTCGGCGTAGTTATGTTGATTCGTGTGAAAAACGGCACCATCAAGCTGAAAGACAAAGTGCGCTTTATGAGCACCAAGGCGGAAACTCAGGTTGAGCAGCTGGGCGTTTTTACGCCGAAATCGGTTCAAAAACAAGAACTCAAAGCCGGAGAAGTGGGCTTTTTGATTACTGGTGTAAAAGAATTGGGTCAGGCGAAAGTCGGCGATACGGTGACTTTGGTTGCCAACCCTGCCTCTGAGCCGCTGCCCGGTTTCCAAGAAGTACAAAGCCAAGTATTTGCCGGTCTCTATCCGGTGGAAAGCCACGACTACGAAGCCTTGCGTGACGCGTTGGAAAAATTGCAGTTGAACGATGCTTCGTTGAAATTTGAGCCTGAAGTTTCCCAGGCATTGGGCTTCGGCTTCCGTTGCGGCTTCTTGGGTCTGTTGCACTTGGAAATCGTTCAGGAACGTTTGGAACGCGAGTTCGACATGGACTTGATTACCACTGCGCCAACGGTGGTTTATGAAGTCGTGTTGAAAAACGGCGAGAAAATCGAAGTTGAAAACCCGTCCAAACTGCCTGAAATCAGCACCATCGAAACCATTCTTGAGCCGATTATCACTGCGACCATTCTTGTGCCGCAGGAATATGTCGGCAACGTCATGACTCTGTGTAACCAAAAGCGCGGCGTTCAGGTCAATATGCAATACATGGGCCGTCAAGTCATGCTGACTTATGATTTGCCGATGAACGAAGTCGTAATGGATTTCTTCGACAAGCTTAAATCGACTTCGCGCGGCTATGCTTCGTTGGACTACCATTTCAAAGAGTTCCAACCATCTGATTTGATTAAGCTCGACATTATGGTCAACGGCGAAAAAGTCGATGCCCTGAGCCTGATTGTGCACCGTCAAAGTGCCGTTCACCGCGGTCGCGAGCTGGCATCGAAAATGCGCGAACTGATTCCGCGCCAGATGTTTGATATTGCCGTACAGGCCGCCATCGGCAGTCAGATTATCGCCCGTGAGAACGTCAAAGCACTGCGTAAAAACGTTTTGGCGAAATGTTACGGCGGCGATATTACGCGTAAGAAAAAACTTCTCGAAAAACAAAAAGCAGGTAAGCGCCGCATGAAACAAGTAGGCAATGTGGAAATCCCGCAAAGCGCGTTCTTGGCGATTCTGCAAGTGAGTGATAAATAATGAGTATAAATCTGACTTTAGGAGCAATCGTTGTACTGCTGGCCGGCTTGGTCCTCAACTTCAAAAGCAGCAAAGAGCGTCAGGAAAACGGCGAATGGAGCTCCGGCCTGCAATGGAGTTATCTCTTGTGCATGGTCGGCGTATTCGGCATTTTGTCCGAATTTATGAGCTTTACCGCCGTATTGCTGGTGTTTGTCGTGTTCACCGGTATTGTTTGGGCAATCCATAAAGTCCGTCTGAAAAAAAGCGATACCGGCGAAGACAATGCACATTTTACCGACTACATGGGCGGCTTTTTCCCCATCATCTTGGTTATCTTTGTGTTGCGCAGCTTTATTGCCGAGCCGTTCCAAATTCCGTCCAGTTCCATGCGTCCGGGCTTGGTCAAAGGCGATTTTATCTTGGTGAACAAATTTTCTTACGGTATCCGCCTGCCGATTTTGAATAAGGTCATTATCCCTGTCGGCAACATTGCCCGAGGCGATGTCGTGGTGTTCAATTACCCACTTCAGCCTGAGATGAATTACATCAAACGTATCGTCGGTATTCCGGGCGACGTTGTGGAATACCGTGATAAGGTTTTGACTGTTAACGGTGAAATTATTTCCGAAAAACCAAATGGTAATTATCAATACGCAGATGATACCGATCCGTCTATGATTCATACGCTTGAGCGTTTTCAGACGGCCTTGAACGGCAAAAATTTTGACGTAGTCAAGGAGGCCGGTCAGCCTTCCGTATCTATTGCTGTATTGAACAAATACACTTCAGAAGTAATGCCTGAAAGCAATTACTCGTTTGAAACAAGCGGTTTGGAAAATTGCGAATACGCAGAAGACGGCAATGGCTTTATCTGTAAAGTTCCCGAAGGCCGTTATTTCGCGATGGGCGATAACCGTGACAACAGCGCCGATTCCCGTTACTGGGGATTTGTCGATGACAAACTGATTGTCGGTAAAGCCTTCTTTGTTTGGATGAACTTTGGCGAACTCAGCCGTATCGGTACCAGTATCCAATAAGCAATAAACAGATTAAAAGGCCGTCTGAAATTTTTCAGACAGCCTTTTTTGCATCTATTTTTTGTCTTTTAACGAACCTAAATAAATTGCCAATAAAGTTAAAGTGGCGCCACTCCATTGGACGATATTAATCGGTTTATCCAGCCAGAAATAATCGATCAACATGGCAGCAACTGGTTCGGAGAGCAGTAGTAGGCCGGTCAGCGATAGGGATAAAAGCGGGATGGCGTAAGCAATCAATGCCCAAGCAAAACATTGCATGACGATGCCGTAGATGGAGACTAGAATCACATCGTTTAAAGTTTTGGGGTAAAGATGGGCGGCATCGAATAGCAACGATGGGATGATCAGCGCCATTGCGCCGCCGAAGCTTAAAATCATCATCAGCGGAAACAAACCGACTTTTTCCTGCTCATGGGTTTTGCGTACGAAAACCATAGACAGGGCCAGCATGGCACCGGACACTACGCCGCTGACAAATCCCCATGCGGCATTGTCGTTATGACTGAACTCTGGGCTGCCGATTAAGGCGACGCCTATGGTGGCCAATATCAAACTTAAAATTTGTAAGGTACTTAGGCGTTCCGAATAAAAGAAGAAGCCGATGGCGGCTAAAAAGAAAATCTGCAGGCTGTTGAGCAAGGTGGAAATGCCGGGGCCTACGGCGTGAATGCTTTCGTGCCAAAGGGCGAGGTCGAATGCGAGGAAAACGCCGGATAAGATTGCGTAGCCAACTGTTTTTCTTTTTGTGGGCATTTTTTGTCTGAAAAAACGCCCGAGCAGAAAGAATATAGGGGCGGCGATCAGCAAGCGCCAGAATGCGATGGCGTAAGGGCCGACATCGACAAATTTGACGATCAAACTGCCTAAGCCGAAGACGACGCAGCCGACGACCAGTAGGGGCGCTGCATAATTTCCCGAACGTGTATCCATCGTCTTCTCCAAGAATCAAATGAAGACGATTATTCCATAAAATATAGTTGGGGTGCTAATGATAAATAGTGGTAAGCCAAGATAAAGGGTTTATGATGTAAGGCCGTCTGAAAACTGTTTCAGACGGCCTTTTGATGATTTTCTGGCTTGATTTCGTATTGTTGTAGTATAAAATCGTTTTACGCCGTGTTTTCAGACGGCCTGATCAGTTTTGGTTTTGAGAAAAGGATATTGGAAATGGCAAACCCTATTCGTGCGTTTTTGGATTATGTGCCGTCGGTTGATGAGTCTTGTTTTGTAGATGAGACTTCGGTAGTGATTGGCGAAGTGTCGCTGGCGGAAGATGTATCGATTTGGCCTTATGCCGTATTGCGTGGCGATGTGAACAGCATTTCTATCGGCAAACGCAGCAATGTGCAGGACGGCAGTGTTTTGCATGTGTCGCATAAGAATGCGACGAAGCCTGACGGTTCGCCTCTGATTATCGGCGATGATGTGACGATTGGGCATAAGGTCATGCTGCATGGCTGCCGAATTGGGAATCGTGTGTTGGTAGGTATGGGCTCGATTATTTTGGATGATACGGTTGTCGAAGATGATGTGATGATAGGCGCGGGCAGTTTGGTGCCGCCGCGCAAGCGTTTGGAAAGCGGTTTTTTATACGTCGGCTCGCCTGTGAAACAAGTGCGTCCGCTAACTGATGAGGAAAAGGAATTTTTGACGTATTCGTCCGCGCATTATGTCCGCCTGTCCGGACAGCATAAAATTTCAAAATAAGGAAGTTCAATACAATGAACGCAATTTATCTGGCCTCGGGCAGTCCGCGCCGTCGTGAGATTTTGGAGAATTTAGGTTTCACGGTACGCCGCCTTCCTGCGGATATTGATGAAACCCCCAAAGAAGGCGAAGCCGCAGTAGAGTATGTGCGCCGTATGGCCTGCGAGAAAAATCAGGTAGCGGTAGCGCAATGGTTTACTGCTCATGATCAAGAGCCTGAGTTTGCTGTATTAACGGCGGATACGACGGTGGCGGATGGTGCGGCTATTTTGGGTAAACCGGAATCCGAGGCGGATGCGGTCGATATGCTGGAACGCTTGTCCGGACGGACGCATCAAGTGCTGACGGCTGTATGCGTTTACTGGCGAGGCGTGCGCCATGATGTGGTGCAGACGAGCGAAGTGCGCTTTAAAACGTTGACGGCTGAGGAGATTGCAGCCTATGTTGCCAGCGGCGAGCCGATGGACAAAGCCGGTGCGTATGGGATTCAGGGCTTGGGCGGCGTATTTGTCGAGCATTTGCAGGGCAGTTTTACCGGCGTGATGGGTTTGCCGGTTTATGAGACCGCGCAACTACTGAAATCTTTGGGTTTGGAAGCGCCGCCGTTTGCTTAAAATTAGGCAAATGCCGTCTGAAAGCGTGCCGACAAAAACGCCTGTTTCAGTTACAATACTGCCTTAAACAGCTTGCTTGAAGAAAGATATGAAAGAACATAAGGCCCGGAAACGCTTCGGGCAGAATTTTTTGCAGGATACGCGGATTATTAGCGATATTGTCAATGCGGTCAGACCGCAGCCCGATGATATCGTGATTGAAATCGGCCCGGGCTTGGCAGCCATTACCGAGCCTTTGGCGAAAAAACTCAACCGCCTGCATGTTTGCGAAATCGACCGCGACATCGTACGCCGTCTGAAAACCTTGCCGTTTGCAGACAAATTGGTGATACACGAAGGCGATGTATTACAGTTTGATTTTAACAGCATTGAAGGCAAGAAAAAAATTGTCGGCAACCTGCCGTACAATATTTCCACGCCGCTTTTGTTCCGATTGAGCGAAGTGGCAGACGATGTGATCGATATGCACTTTATGCTGCAAAAAGAAGTGGTCGAACGCATGGTGGCGCAGCCGAAAACCAACGACTATGGCCGTCTGGGCGTAATGCTGCAATATTTCTTCGATATGGAAATGTTGATTGAAGTACCGCCTGAATCCTTTGATCCTGCGCCGAAAGTAGATTCGGCCGTCGTGCGCATGATTCCGGTGAAACACCGCATTGGTAAAGCGGAAGATTTTGAACATTTTGCCAAACTGGTGAAACTGGCTTTCCATCAACGCCGCAAAACCATACGCAATAATTTGAAGGAACTTGCCGGCGATGATGATTTGCAGGCAGTCGGCATCAATCCGCAGGACAGGGCAGAACACATTGCCGCTGAAAAATATGTGGCATTGAGCAATTATCTGGTTCAAAAGGCCGTCTGAAACAGTGATGGCAATTTTTAAGCAACCTCCTATTCAATGGGGGTTTCTAGGTAATTCATATTTGTGGCGCAAGTTGGCGCAGTATTTTTCCGGTAAGGATATGCCGCCTGAGCGGCACCGTTTTGAAGCGGCAATTATCGGCGCAGTTTGGGTATTGACCGGGCATCGTCTCGATAGGGAAGAGCAATTTAAAGTCAATCGGTACAATCAAGGTGGAACCTCCGACGGCATAGTCAGCTGCCGTTTTTGGCTTGAAACGGCCATTCCTTTGCTTTGGCAGCGGCAAGCGAAACTTAAGCCCCGAAAATTTTGGCAGTTTGGAAAGAAATAATGATTAAATTCAAAAATGTACACAAACATTTTAAAGATTTGCACGTTATCAACGGCGTGAATCTGGAAGTCAAACAAGGCGAAGTGGTCGTTGTATGCGGTCCTTCGGGCAGTGGCAAATCGACGCTGATTCGTACGGTAAACCAACTCGAGCGCATTGAAAGCGGCGAGATTTGGGTGGACGGCATCAATGTTGCCGATCCGAAAACCGATTTGAACAAAGTGCGCGAAGAAGTGGGCTTTGTGTTCCAAGGGTTCAATCTGTATCCGCATTTGACTGTCTTGGAAAATATTATTCTTTCTCCGATGAAAGTGAAAAACCAAAGCCGTGAAGAGGCGGAAAAGAAAGCGATGGAGCTTTTGGAACGTGTCGGCTTGGCGCATAAAAAAGACGCGCTGCCCGGCCAGCTTTCCGGCGGTCAGCAACAGCGTGTGGCGATTGCACGCGGTTTGGCGATGGAGCCGCGCGTGATGTTGTTTGACGAGCCGACTTCCGCACTTGATCCTGAAATGGTCGGCGAAGTATTGAAAGTGATGAAAGACTTGGCGGAAAGCGGCATGACCATGATGTGTGTGACCCATGAGATGGGTTTTGCGCGCGAAGTCGCCGACCGTGTGATTTTTGTCGATAAAGGCCAGATTCTGGAAGATGAAACGCCGGAAGAATTTTTTACCAATCCGAAACACGAGCGTGCCAAACAATTCCTGCAACAGGTGATGACACATTAAACTCGGGCCGTCTGAAATTTCAGACGGCATGATCGGTTTGAATGATTTTGAAAGTTGAAAATAATGTATTTTGTTGACCGTACTGCTGTTGTGCTGAAGCCGACCGCCCGTTTTTTGGAATGGCTGAAATCCGCCGATGAAAATATGCCCGACCTGACCGTCGAGCAACTGCGCACCAACTGCTCAGTATTCCTTGTGCCGCAATTTGACGAACCCGAATCCGTCATTTCCTATTTTGACGAACGCTACCAGCAGATTTTTGAAGCCGAATTGGCAGGCTGGGACATTGATAAAAGCAAATGGCCGCAAGACATGAGCTTGAAGGCTTTTTGGGAATTTTTCGATACCGAAATCCACGATATGGTTTTGGATATGGAAGAGGCGGAATTGAACATTACGCCTGTTTTCGACAATATGATGTAAAGCCGTGAGAAGTTTTCAGACGGCCTTAAAGCCCTCGCGTTCTTTGAAAATTCTGATTGTTTCCTTACACCTTTCGGCGTTGGCCTTATGCCTTGTCGAGTTTTACGGCTGGATGATGTGGCTGGGTTTGGCGGCATTGGCCGGCAGTTTTGCCTATGCTTGGCGCAGCGTTAATTTTCAGACTCAAAATGCGGTCAGAAAAATCATCATCGACCGCCAATACCGTGCGACGGTTTATTTGAATAACGAGGCAGAGGGAAGAAGTGCGGTTTTGCAAGACAGCAGTATGTTGACGGTTTATGCTTTGTTTTTGCAATGGAATGTTGACGGGAAAATAGTCAAACACTGCATCTTGCCCAATATGGCCGACCGCGATGCCTACCGCCGTCTGAAAGTGTGGGCGCGCTGGTGCCGTGAAAAAGAAGACAAAGCAGAACTTGCGGCAGATATAGATTAAACGGCCGTTTCAGACGGCCTTTTGAAGCGATAAATACAATGAAAACATTACAAGACTGGCTTTCTCATTTGGAGACTGCCCATAGTTCCGGCCTTATCGATATGGGTTTGGAACGCGTGGGAGAAGTGAAAAAACGCATGAATTTGGTGCCGCAATGTCCTGTCGTCGTGGTGGCGGGTACAAATGGCAAAGGCTCTGTATGCGCCTATTTGTCGCATATTTATAAAGAAGCCGGTTTTAAAGTCGGTACGCTGACCAGTCCGCACCTTCTGCGTTACAACGAACGAATCGCCATCAATACTCAGCCGGTTTCAGATGAATTGATTATTTCCTCATTTGAGCGTATCGAAGCGGCACGCGGCGAAATTTCGCTGACGTATTTTGAGTTTAATGCTTTGGCTGCCGTCGATATTTTCATGCGTGAAAATGTGGACGTAATGATTTTGGAAGTCGGTTTGGGCGGACGATTGGATGCTGTGAATGTATTTGACGGCGACTGCTCGGTCGTTACCAGCGTGGATTTGGACCATCAGGCATTTTTGGGCGATACCGTTGAGCAGGTCGGTTTTGAAAAAGCCGGAGTGTTCCGTGGTGGCAAACCAGCTGTGTGCGGTCAGAATCCTGCGCCTGAATCATTGGTCAAACACGCAGAAGAAATTGGCGCAAAACTGTTGATGGTTCAGCGAGATTTTGATTTTGCATCAATGGAAAGCGTACAGTGGAACTACCGCTTCCATCCGCAATCTTCAGACGGCCAAAGCCGTAACCGCAATTCCTTGCCGTTTCCTGCTTTGCGCGGTGCCTATCAGTTGTCCAATGCCGCGTGTGCATTGACGGTGTTGGAGTGTTTGAACGAACAATTGCCGGTTGATATCGGCGCGATTAAACGCGGTTTGCTGTTGGTTGAGAATCCTGGACGTTTCCAAGTTTTGCCCGGCCGTCCGCTGGTGGTTTTGGATGTCGGCCACAATCCGCACGCAGCCCGTGCTTTGCGCCGCAGTCTGATTAACCTTGCCTTTGCCCAAAAACGTACTGCTGTATTCAGTATGTTGTCCGACAAAGATATTGATGGCGTGCTGGAAATCGTTAAAGATCAGTTTGACGAGTGGAACATCGCGCCTTTAGATGTACCGCGCGGCATGACGATAGAGGCTTTGCAGGCCAAACTGGCTGAACACGGCATCGACAATGTAAATGTTTTTGAAACTGTCGCTGCTGCCTACCGCGCTGCTTTGGCTAAAGCAACCGAAAATGATAGAATCGTTGTTTTCGGCTCATTCCATACTGTTGCCGATGTAATGGCTGTTTTGAAAGAACACTAACGAGGAAATTATCATGTCCGACAATAAACAAAAAGAAACTCCAAACGGATACGATTTAGACGGTTACGAACAACTCAAACGTCGCAACCGCCGTCGCTTGGTCTTAGCCTCCGGCTTGGTGGTGGCATCGGGTATGCTGTTCGGTCTGGCACTGACTTCCGGCGACGATAAAAATTCACCGTTTAAAGAAGCACCTGTCGGTCAGAGCCAAGTCAAAACGGCTGATGAGCCGAGCAAGGCCGTTGTTTTAGAGCCGAATAAAGAGGATGTTGCGATGGCTGAAGAAGCAGCCCGCCATGCGGATGCCGAAGCGCAAAGCAAACCTCAAAATGCCGGCGACGAAGAAGACAATGCGCCGGTTGAAGTATTGAAGCCAAACCGTGAGTCTGCTCCCGAAGATGTCGGCGAGCCGTTGGTTTTGATTAATGATACTTTGGATGACGGCAATATTAAAGGTTTGGAAGAGTCTGAGCGTATTCAACGAGCTGAGGCCGCCAAACGCGAAGCTGCGGAGCGCCGAGCCGAAGAACGCCGCCAACGCCAGGCAGAACAACGTGCTGCGGCACGCAAGGCACAAGCCCAACAGGAAGCGGATGAAAAAGAAAACGCATTGGCTGCTAAAAAACGTGCACTTCAAGCGCGTGCTGAAAAAGCAGAGCGTGAAGCTGCTGCTGAACGCAATAAATTAGCACAATTGGAAAAAGCAGAGAAAGCCATTGCCGAGCGTAAATCTGCCAAAAACAGCAAAGACAGCGTAAAAGACAAGGCCGAACCTACTAAGAAAGCAGAAGCCAAAGTTGAAAAACCAAAAAATGAAAAAGCTAAACCAGAAACGGCCAAAGCAGAAAAAGCCGATAAGGTAAAAACTGCCGAGAAGCCGTCTGAAAAAGCCAAACCTAAAGCTGAAAAAGAAAAAGCAGAAGCTAAACCTGCTAAAAAGGCCGCTATTCAGGCTGGTTATGCTGAAAAAGAACGCGCACAAAGCCTGCAACGTAAAATGAAAGCCGCAGGTATCGATTCGACCATTACTGAAGTGATGACCGATAAAGGTAAGGTGTATCGCGTGAAATCAGCCAGTTATAAAAATGCACGCGATGCAGAGCGCGATTTGAACAAATTGCGTGTACATGGCATTGCCGGTCAGGTGACCAGTGAGTAATTTGCCTGTTGCCGATTTGTTGGCTGCCGCTGTCATCGTCATCTGCATCATTATCTCGTTGACACGGGGTATTATTGCTGAAGCAGGGGCGATGGTGGCGTGGGTGGTATCGTTTATTGCAGCCAGAACGCTTGCCGTTCCGTTTGCCGATGTGGTCTTTAAATCGGTTGAGCCGCATTCTTTGGGGGTTGCCATGGGTTTTGCCGCTGTGTTTTTTCTGGCATGGCTGTTGCAGAAACTGGCACGATCGCTGTTGAGCAGTTTGATGTCTGCCGTTGGTTTGGGAAGCATCAACCGTTTGCTTGGCGGCGTATTCGGTGCAGTGAAAGGTGTGATTTTGGTAACACTGGCTGTGATGGTTTTTTCGCATACCGATTTGCCGAAGACGGAAGAGTGGCAAAGTTCCCATACGATTCCGTATTTTGAATCACTTGCTGATGCTGCGATGCCTTATCTGCCTAGAAAAGGTACCGCAATGCCCCATCTTTCTGGTAAAGCGGCTGAAGTAGAAGAATTGGATGATTGAGTTTGACGGATTCAGACGGCCTATAGGCCGTCTGAATCCGTTTTTATTTGCGTAAATTTAGCATCATATTGTCAACAATTTGAGCAAACTCATCTAAATTATTTTATAATGACGGCTTACCCATTTAATCTTCAAACTCGGAGAAGCACGATATGTGTGGTGTATTAGGTTTGGTTAGTCATGAACCGGTCAATCAGATGTTGTATGATGGTTTGCAGATGTTGCAACACCGTGGTCAGGACGCAGCAGGTATTGTTACTGCCGAAGGCAATATATTTCATATGCACAAGGGCAAGGGCATGGTGCGCGAAGTGTTCCGTACCCGTAATATGCGTGACTTGGTCGGTAATGCAGGCATTGCACATGTCCGCTATCCGACTGCAGGCAATGCGGGCAGCAGCGCAGAAGCCCAGCCGTTTTATGTCAGCTCCCCATTCGGCATTGTTTTGGCACACAATGGTAATCTGACCAATACTGAAGAGCTCTATGAAAACGTATGCAACAAACACCTGCGCCACGTTAATACCAGCTCCGATTCTGAAGTCCTACTCAATGTATTCGCACACGAATTACGCCGCAAAGTCTCTAAAAATACAGTTTCTTACCAACTCACTATCGACAATATTTTCAACGCCGTTTCTGAAGTGCACCGTTTGGTGCGCGGCGCATACGGCGTAGTAGCCATGATTGCAGGATACGGCATGCTGGCTTTCCGGGATCCTTTCGGTATCCGTCCGTTGGTTTTGGGTTCGCAAATTGACGAATCCGGCAAAAAATCTTATGCCGTTGCCTCCGAATCCGTTGCCTTTAATGCACTTGCCTATGATTTGGAACGCGATATCCAGCCGGGAGAAGCCGTATTTATTGGTTTTGATGGCACGATTATTTCCCGTCAATGCAGCGATAAAGCCAAATTAAGCCCTTGTCTTTTTGAATATGTTTATTTTGCCCGCCCGGACTCCGTCATCGATGGCGTTTCCGTTTATCAGTCCCGTATGGATATGGGCGTATCTTTGGCAGAAAAAATCAAACGCGAGCTGCCTGTCGATGATATCGATGTCGTGATGCCGATTCCCGATACCAGCCGACCCAGCGCGATGGAGCTTGCCGTCCATCTCGAAAAACCTTACCGCGAAGGTCTGATTAAAAACCGCTACATCGGCCGCACCTTTATTATGCCCGGCCAAGCAACACGCAAAAAATCAGTGCGCCAAAAACTCAGCCCGATGGAAACCGAGTTTAACGGCAAAAGCGTTTTGTTGGTGGATGATTCCATCGTGCGCGGTACGACCAGCCGTGAAATCGTTGAAATGGTACGCGCGGCAGGCGCACGCAAAGTTTACATTGCGTCTGCTGCTCCCGAAGTGCGCTATCCGAATGTGTACGGTATCGATATGCCGACCCGTGAAGAACTGATTGCAAACGGCCGCAGCGCAGCAGAAATCGCAACCGAGATTGGCGCGGATGGCATCGTCTTCCAAAACTTAGAAGACTTGGAAGCAGTAGTCAAAGCACTCAATCCAAAAATCGAATCCTTTGATTCTTCATGTTTCAACGGTGTTTATCAAACCGGCGATATCGATGAAGTGTATCTAAACCGTCTCTCTACCGAAAAATCAGGTTGTGGCGGCTTGAAAGTTCATCCAAGCAAAATGGAACACAGCATCAGTATCAGTGATAGCGATGATGATGAAGAATAAAGTAAATTGACTTACAATAAAGGCCGTCTGAAAATTAACGTTCAGACGGCCTTTAATTATGTTTTAAACACATCATGAGTACCGAAACCAAAAATTACATCACGCCTACCGGTTGGCAGGCATTGAAAGACGAACTTTATCACCTGGTCAACAAAGAACGCCCGGAAATCGTCCAAATCGTTAACTGGGCGGCAAGCAATGGAGACCGCAGCGAAAATGGTGACTATCTTTACGGCAAACGCCGTATGCGCGAAATCGACCGCCGTATCCGCTTCCTAACCAAACGCTTGGAAGCAGCCGTTGTCGTCGACCCTGAAGCGCGCGAAGCCACGGACCAGGTTTTTTTCAGCGCCACCGTTGGCTTATTGCGCGGAGACGGTCGTGAACAAACCGTCAAAATCGTCGGCGTAGATGAAATCGATACTGCTAAAAACAAAATCTCATGGATTTCCCCTTTGGCGCGCAGCCTGATTAAAGCACGCGAAGGCGATGAAGTTGTCTTGAATACACCGGAAGGGCGTGAGGTTATAGAGATTCTGTCGGTGGAATATATTAAGATTGACTGATTATGCGTGAATAAAAACTATAAAGGCCGTCTGAAAAATATATTTTCAGACGGCCATCTACACTTTTAAGATTTTCCGGCTTTATCCCCGATTTTGCTTTCTTTGCCTTGAATCAGGTTTTGAATATTGCTTTTATGGCGGTACAACACCAATGCTGCAATGAATACGGTTGCCCATGCCCAAGAGGCGTGTGGCATCATGAAGAAGGCGAAGATTGGGGCACAGACGGTGGCGACCAGTGCAGCGAGGGAGGATACTTTGAAACCGAATGCCATGACCAGCCAAATTAAGGCACAGAGCAGGGCGGTTGCAGGGGAGAGGGCGAGCAAGACACCCAATGCGGTGGCTACGCCTTTGCCGCCTTTAAAATTGAAAAATATTGGCCACATATGACCGACCAATGCGGCAATGGCGACCAGGGCTATCGTTGCATCCGATAAATCTAAAGCATCTTGCAGACAGCGTGCCAAGATGACGGCAACCAAGCCTTTTACTGCATCGCCGAGCAAGGTCAGTGCGGCCGCTTTTTTCTTACCGCTGCGCAAGACGTTGGTGGCACCGGGGTTGCCGGAGCCGTAAGTGCGCGGATCGTCCATGCCGTAATATTTTGATACGATGACGGCAAAAGACAGGGAGCCGATAAGATAGGCGGCAATAATGGCGAGTACATTGAACATTTTGGGTGCTTTACTTAAAATGGGAACGGTTATTCTATCAAAAAAACGGACAGGCAAATGGATAAAATCTTTTTGTACGGCATGAAGGCCGATACTTTAATCGGCGTATATGATTGGGAACGCGAGCGTAAACAGACTTTGATTTTGGATTTGGAAATCAGTGTTCCCGAGCGTACCGGCACGAGCGACGATATCGGCGATACCATCCATTATGGCGAAGTATGCGAAGTCGTACGCCGCAGCCTTGCCGAACAGGATTTTTTACTGCTGGAAGCTTTGGCGGAATATATCGCCCAATTGATTTTAAATGATTTTGGTGCGGCCAAAGTGCGCGTCCGTATTGTGAAACCGGGTATCTTGCCCGATGTGGCGCAGGTCGGTATTGAAATTGAACGCGCTCGGGAATAAGGCTTATCTATGCCGTCTGAAAAAGGATTTCAGACGGCCTTTAATATTTTAATAATTTGGAAATGAGGTAAAAAATGGATTTGAAAGAAACTAAATTAAGCAGTGAGCCAATCTACGAAGGTTCTTTTGTTACCATCAGCCGCGATCGGGTGCGCCTGCCCAACGGCAACGAAAGCCAACGGGTTGTGATCCGCCATCCGGGTGCTGCGTGTGTATTGGCGGAAACGGAAGACGGCAAAGTTGTTTTGGTGCGCCAATGGCGTTATGCAGCCGATCAGGCGACGTTGGAATTGCCTGCGGGTAAATTGGATATTGCAGGCGAAGATCCTGCCGAATGCGCTTTGCGTGAGTTGGCGGAAGAAACGCCATATGTCGCCGACAGTGTCAAACTGTTGTACTCCTTTTATACCGCAGTCGGTTTTTGTGATGAAAAAATGTATCTTTACCAAGCGCAAGGCGTGCGTTTGGGCAGCGAGTTGAGCAACGATGAGGATGAAATTACAGAAACTGTCCTGATGAGCAAGGACGAGGTGCGTAATGCATTGGTAAACGATGAAATCAAAGATGGTAAGACTTTGATTGGTTTGCAGTATTGGTTGACTCAGAATTGAGATGTTAAGTAGAAAATCCTTGATGGATTTCTGAATACTTGAGCCTGATATTTGATAATAAGGTTTTCATACAAACAAGGCCGTCTGAAAAAGCTTTCAGACGGCCTTGTTTTATTTTGTAGCTGTATTTTAGCCTAATAAAGCCGGTGCAAACCGTGTGATCGTATCGCGTAAAACGATGAGTTTGCCGTGGAAGAAATGGGACGAGCCGGCAATGGTTACAACCGGCAGGCCTTGTGGTTCTGCCCATGTCAGGGCTTTGTTGATTTCAACGACTTCGTCTTCCGCGCCATGAATCATCAATGTTTTGGCGACGTTGGGAACGTCTGATGGTTCCGGGCGGTCGGTGTAGTGATGGACGGCGGCGCCCATCAGCAACAGCAAATCAGGCGTGCGTTCTTGGGCGGCAAAGGTGGAAACGTAGCCGCCGAATGAGAAGCCGGCCAGGGCGAATTGCGGTGCGTCTGGATGTTGCGCGCGGGCGTAGTCGATAACGGCAATACAGTCTTGCGTTTCGCCGCGGCCGTAATCGTGTTCGCCTTCGCTATTGCCTACGCCGCGCAAATTGGGCAGATAGCAATGGAAGCCGAGTTGGCTGAGGGCTTTGGCGGCGGTTTGGATGACTTTGTTGGTGTTGGTGCCGCCTTGCAGGGGATTGGGGTGGTTGATGACGGCAACGCCGCGGGCGGATTCTTGTGTGCTTGGCAGGTAGATGGTTTCCAGCAAACCGGCCGGGCCGGGGATTTGAATGATGTCAGGTTTGAGCATGAGTGTGTCCTTGTTTGTTTTTTCAGATGGCCTGAAACGGTTTACAGATAAAAATTCTTGCCGTTGTTTTGATTGTTGGCTTTCAAATCAGCAAGCATCCGTTTGAAGTCCAAGCCGTATTTTTCGCTTAATTTTTCGGCGCGTTTTTTCAGGTTGTCGAGATTTTGCTCTTTGGGGCTGCTTTGGAATGCCATGACTGCTACGTTGCCGTGGCTCTCGGCAGGCAGCTCGAGTACGCGGCCGTCAAAGACGTTGAGCAGGCGTTCGACAAAGCGTTGGTAACGCTGGTCGCCGCTCCACCAGTTGGTGACAAATACGCCGTCGGGGGAAAGGGCGTTGCGGCAGTCTTGGAAGAAGGGTTCTTCTACCAAAGCATCGATAATCTGTTCGCCGTCAAAACCATCTACCAAAATCACATCGGTATTGTGGCGGAACACTTTAATATATTCCGCACCATCCGCCTCGATAATTTCAAAATTTTCGCCTTCGTGCGGCAATTCAAACAGGCTGCGCGCTACGGCGATGACTTGCGGATTGATGTCAATGGCGGTTTGCTTGGTGTGGGGCAGATAGCTATCTATCCAACGGGCAAACGAGCCGCCGCCCAAGCCGATTTGGGTGATGTGTTTGGGCGGGGTTTCTGCAAACAGCAGCCAACCCATCATGGCGCGGCTGTACGACAACACCAGCTCGGACGGATGATCGACATTCATGGAGCTTTGAATGGTGTCGCTGCCCAAGTGCAGGGAACGGATATTGCCTTCTTCGGAGATGCCGACTTCGGGCAGATGGGATTTGGCTGGGCGCAGGCGGCGGTAAGGATGGCGGGGTGGCATGGGTGCAGACGAAAGATGTAAAAGGCGTTATTTTAACAGAAACAATGATGTTTTGCGCTGGGGCGGTTTTCAGACGGCCTTTGAGCGTATTGGATTGGAAAATAAGGTGTGTATTTAATTTTCTTTAAAATCATTGGTTTTTATAATTTCGTGAGTAACTTTGTTTTAAAATGCTTGCCAAGATGGGAACTTATCGGCATAATGCCGACTTCCTTGCCGGTATAGCTCAGTTGGTAGAGCACCTGACTTGTAATCAGGGGGTCCCGAGTTCGACTCTTGGTGCCGGCACCAGTTAAAGACTGATGGTGCTGCAAGGCATTTCAGTAAGCCGGTATAGCTCAGTTGGTAGAGCACCTGACTTGTAATCAGGGGGTCCCGAGTTCGACTCTTGGTGCCGGCACCAATTAAAAGCCCGATTGTGAAAGCAGTCGGGCTTTTGCTTATGCTTTGATATTTTAAAAGCAGACCTTATAATACCGCGTTTCCATTACAACAAAGGGCTGCCCGTCGGGCGGAACACACAAAACACCATGATTACCGTAAACACTTTGCAAAAAATGAAAGCAGAGGGCGAAAAAATCGCCATGCTGACCGCTTATGAATCCAGCTTTGCCGCGCTGATGGACAATGCCGGCGTGGATGTGTTGCTGGTCGGCGATTCTTTGGGTATGGCGGTGCAAGGTCGTCAGTCCACTTTGCCGGTGAGCTTGCAGGATATGTGCTACCACACTGAATGTGTGGCTCGCGGTACTAAAAATGCCATGATTGTCAGCGATTTGCCGTTTGGCGCATATCAGCAGAGTAAAGAGCAGGCATTTGCGGCGGCGGCAGAGTTGATGGCGGCCGGCGCGCATATGGTCAAGCTCGAAGGCGGTGTCTGGATGGCGGAGACCACTGAATTTCTGCAAATGCGCGGTATCCCTGTTTGCGCCCACATCGGCCTGACCCCGCAATCCGTGTTTGCATTCGGTGGCTATAAAGTACAAGGCCGAGGCGACAAGGCAGAAGCGTTGCTCAACGACGCCAAAGCGCATGATGCGGCAGGTGCGGCAATCGTATTGATGGAATGCGTTCCTGCAGAGTTGGCGAAAAAAGTGACTGAGACAGTTTCTTGCCCAACCATCGGTATTGGCGCAGGCGTGGATTGCGACGGTCAGGTTTTGGTGATGCACGATATGCTCGGCATTTTCCCCGGCAAAACAGCCAAATTCGTGAAGAACTTTATGCAGGGTAAAGACAGCGTTCAAGCTGCGGTCAAAGCCTATGTGGACGAAGTCAAAGCAAAAACGTTCCCATCTGTCGAACATACGTTTGCCGGATAAAATAAAAACCAGGCCGTCTGAAACTTATTTCAGACGGCCTTTTTAATGAATAAAAGCGTATAATCGGCGCGTGATTTCCGTTGATGAAACAGCGGAAAAGATAAAGGATTTTTCAAACCATGCAAATTATTCATACGATTAAAGAATTGCGCGAGTGGCGCAAAACTGCCGGAAAAGTGGCATTTGTGCCGACCATGGGCAATCTACACGAAGGCCATCTTGCACTGGTGCGCGAAGCGAAAAAACGTGCCGATAACGTTGTGGTCAGCATTTTTGTCAATCGCCTGCAATTCGGACAAGGCGAAGATTTCGACAAATATCCGCGCACTTTGCAACAAGATGCCGACAAATTGGCAGGCGAGGGCGTTGCCGTCGTGTTTGCGCCTGATGAAAAAGAGCTGTATCCGAATGTGGAACAGCGTTTCAATGTCGAGCCTCCGCATTTGCAAAACGAATTGTGCGGCAAATTCCGTCTGGGCCATTTCCGCGGCGTGGCGACCGTTGTGACTAAGTTGTTCAACATTGTTCAACCCGATACCGCCTGTTTCGGCAAAAAAGACTATCAGCAGCTGGTGATTATCAAAGGCTTTGTCGAAGACTTGAATTTCAATATCGAAATCGTCCCGGTCGACACCGGCCGCACTTCAGACGGCCTGGCACTTTCCAGCCGCAACCAATATTTGAGTGAAGCAGAACGCGCAGAAGCGCCCCGCCTCTATCAAGAGTTGCAAAACATTGCCGCCGCCTTGAAGAACGGCAATCTGGATTACGCCCAACTTGAAGCCGAATGTATCCGTCGTTTGACCGATGCCGGATGGGTGGTCGATTACGTTGAAATCCGCCATGCACACAGCTTGGCAGTGGCTCATGTCGGCGATAAAGAATTGGTGGTGCTTGCCGCTGCACGTTTGGGTACCACGCGCCTGATTGATAATTTGGAAGTGGCTTTGGCTTAAAACCAAGCTGCTGTTAAAGGCCGTCTGAAACCTGTTTTTCAGACGGCATGTTTCAAAGGGGTTAAATCATGAAACAAAAAGCTTTAATCTTGCTCCTTCTGCTGGCCGGGGCCGCTCATGCCAACGACAGTATGGGTACAGTCAGCACAAGCGGCATCAAATATCTGAAAAATCCGCATATCGATATGCAGAGCGAAGATTTGTACATCAGCGAAAAGCAAATCCGCGTGCATTACAAGTTTAAAAACACCTCCTCGCAAGACATTACTGAAACTGTTCTTTTTCCTTTGCCCATCGTTCCTGCGGCTACAGTTTCCGACTTTGCCGACACCAAGGGCTTGGTTGACAGCTTCCGCATTTACGCCGACGGCAAACCTGTCCGCCCGCAAGCCTACGTCCGTGCCTATTTTGAACGTAGTAACGGAACGTTGGTGGATGTAACCGCCGACTTGAAAAAATGCGGTTTGAGCGATCAGGAACTGATGCACCCATGGACGAAAAAGCAAGACGGTGAAAAAATCGGCAGCAAAATCGGAGCCTGCCGCTCCGCCAAAGTCCAATCCATGCTGCCCAAACAGACGGATGAACTGCCCGATTGGTCGTCGCAGATTATTTACAGCTGGAAGCAAACCTTTAAAGCCAACTCTGTAACCGAAATCAAACACCAATACACCCCGCTGGTCGGCGGCAGCTTCCTGCCTTCGCTTAAAGCCAAAGACAGCAAAGCATTCATAGATGAGTACTGCATGGATGAAAACTTCCTTAAAAACTTTAAAAATGTGAAAGGAGGTTCAAAGGTCTATCACCATTTGGGCTATGTCCTGACCACAGGTGCCAACTGGGCAAAACCTATCGGTAAATTCACTTTGACCATAGACCGCGAGCCCAATACTGTGTTGTCACTCTGCTGGGACAAATCCTTGCGCAAAGTAGGGCAGAACCGCTTCCAAGCAGTCAAAGAAAATTTCCTGCCGAAGAAAGACTTGGACATTATTTTCGTTTATGATTAATCTTATTTGGCATACATAAAAGGCCGTCTGAAAGCTTATTTAGGTTTTCAGACGGCCTTTTGTTACAATAACACTTTTGCGTTTTTAAGGCTTTCCCATGTCCAAACCCACCGTCTCTCCGATGATGCAGCAGTATCTCGCCATCAAATCGCAACACGCCGACAAGCTGGTGTTTTACCGCATGGGCGATTTTTACGAGTTGTTTTTGGATGACGCAGTGGAGGCGGCAAAGCTGTTGGACATTACCCTGACCACGCGCGGGCAGATGGACGGCGTGCCGATTAAGATGGCGGGTGTGCCGTTTCATGCGGCGGAGCAGTATCTGGCGCGACTGGTTAAAATGGGCAAAAGCGTGGCGGTGTGCGAGCAGGTGGGTGAAGTCGGCGCGGGTAAAGGGCCGGTGGAGCGCAAAGTCGTGCGCATTGTGACGCCCGGCACGCTGACCGACGCGGCGTTTTTGGAAGACAAGGAAACCAACCGCATCGCGGCGGTGAACGCGGATAAAAAACACGTCGCCATTGCGTGGGCATCTTTACAAAGCGGTGAATTCAAAACCAAGCTGACGACGGCAGATAAACTCGCCGACGAGCTGGCGCGTTTGCAGGCGGCGGAAATCCTGTTGCCCGAAGGCAAAAGCCTGCCTAATGGTTTTCAGGCAACCTCAGCCAACATCACGCGCCTGAATTCATGGCAGTTTGCCGCCGACGCGGGCGCGAAATTATTGACCGAATACTTCGGCTGCCAAGACCTGCACGGCTTCGGTTTGGACGGCAAAGAACACGAAGCCGCCGTCGGCGCGGCGGGCGCGCTGTTGAACTACATCCGCCTGACGCAAAACCTGATGCCGCAACACCTCGACGGCATTTCGCTCGAAACCGACAGCCAATATATCGGCATGGACGCTGCCACGCGCCGTAATCTTGAAATCACGCAAACTCTTTCCGGCAAAAAATCGCCGACCCTGTTTTCCATACTCGACGGCTGCGCCACCCACATGGGCAGCCGCCTCTTAGCACTTTGGCTGCACCACCCCTTACGCAGCCGCGCCCATATCCGCGCCCGCCAAGAAGCCGTTGCCGCGCTGGGTTCGCAATACGAAACCCTGCAAGGCCGTCTGAAAAACATCGCAGACATCGAACGCATCGCCGCCCGCATCGCCGTCGGCAACGCCCGTCCGCGCGACCTCGCCGCCCTGCGCGACAGCCTGTTTGCCCTATCCGAAATCGAATTGTCCGCCGAGGGCAGCAGTCTCTTAGAAACCCTCAAAGCCGTTTTCCCCGAAACCCTGCCCGTCGCCGAAACCCTCAAAGCCGCCGTAATGCCCGAACCCGCCGTCTGGCTCAAAGACGGCGGCGTCATCAACCAAGGCTATTGCGCAGAACTCGACGAGTTGCGCCACATCCAAAAACACGGCGACGAATTCCTGCTCGACCTCGAAGCGCGCGAACGCGAACGCACCGGCCTTTCCACCCTCAAAGTCGAGTTCAACCGCGTCCACGGCTTCTACATCGAGCTATCCAAAGTCCAGGCCGAACAAGCCCCCGCCGACTACCAACGCCGCCAGACCCTGAAAAACGCCGAACGCTTCATCACTCCCGAACTCAAAACCTTCGAAGACAAAGTCCTGACCGCGCAAGAGCAGGCATTGGCATTGGAAAAACGCCTGTTTGAAGCTCTGCTGAAAGAAGTTCAGACGGCCTTGCCGCAGCTTCAAAAAGCAGCCAAAGCCGCCGCAGCCCTCGACGTACTCTCCACCTTCGCCGCCACTGCCGCCGAACGCGGCTTCGTCTGCCCTGCGTTCGCCGACTACCCCGTCATCCATATCGAAAACGGCCGCCATCCCGTCGTCGAGCAACAAGTGCGCCACTTCACCGCCAACCACACCCGCCTCGACCACAAACACCGCCTCATGCTCCTGACCGGCCCCAACATGGGCGGCAAATCCACCTACATGCGCCAAGTCGCCCACATCGTCCTCATGGCGCACACCGGCAGCTTCGTCCCTGCCGATGCCGCCCAAATCGGCCCCATCGACCAAATCTTCACCCGCATCGGCGCATCCGACGACCTCGCCTCTAACCGCTCCACCTTCATGGTCGAAATGAGCGAAACCGCCTACATCCTCCACCACGCCACCGAGCAATCCCTCGTCCTTATGGACGAAGTCGGTCGCGGCACTTCGACTTTTGACGGCCTCGCCCTTGCCCAAGCCATTGCCGAACATTTGCTGCAAAAAAACAAATCCTTCAGCCTCTTTGCCACCCACTATTTCGAGCTGACCAAACTGCCTGAAGCCCATGCAACCGCAGTCAATATGCACCTCTCCGCGCTTGAGCAAGGACAGGATATCGTCTTCCTCCACCACATCGAACCCGGCCCCGCCAGCAAAAGCTACGGTATCGCCGTTGCCAAACTCGCCGGCCTGCCCAACCGCGCTTTGAAAGCGGCTCAAAAGCATTTAAACGATTTGGAAAACCAAGCCGCCGCCAACCGTCCACAGTTGGATATTTTCAGCGCGATGCCGTCTGAAAATGGGGTAGATGAGGAAGGGAAAGAACAAGAAGTTGAGCCTGTTGATAATTTGCAGACCAATGAATTGGCTGAAGCTTTGGCGCAAATTCAGCCCGACAACCTCACGCCGCGCGAAGCCTTGGATGCCTTGTACCGTTTGAAAGAAATCTGCAACAAGGTGTCGTAAACAAAGCAAAGGCCGTCTGAAACAGGAGAAACATATAATGAGTTTTGCTGACATTACCGTGGTTGGTATTACCGGCGCAGATTCTTATACCGAGGGCACGATGTATGCCATTATCCGCAGCTGTGCCGAATTGCCCGGCAGCCGTGGATTGCTGATCAGCCCGAGTTGTCCGCAAGGTTTGCCGAAAAATATCCGACATCAGCTTTGCCGGCCATTCGGTTATCTGGAATACAATCTGTTTGTTTTGTACCAACTGATGTATTACATCGATACTGATTATTGTTTGATTGTTCAAAATGACGGCTGGGTGTTAAACGGTCAAAACTGGCAGGATGCCTATCGGGAATATGATTATATCGGCGCACCTTTGCCGATTTTGTTGGAAACCGAAGCAGACGGGCAGTTTTTCCTGAAGGGAACCGACCAATATTTGGCTAAACAACATCTGATTCAGACTTCTCCGAATTTGGACGAGCCGCAGAACGGCGGTTTCAGCCTGCGCAGCAAGCGGCTTTTAGCCATGCCACGACAGCTGGGCTTAAATGTAGAAATCCGACCGCCTTTGCCGCCGAAAGACGAAAAAATTGCCAATATGGAATGGCTGGTGCGGCTGCACCACGAAGATATGTTTTTGACGGCGCAACACCGTTATAGATTGCAGGACTTAGGTTTGAAATTCGCGCCTCCGAATATTGCTACGCAATTTTCTTCAGAAGTACCGTTTATCAATCGAATGAGGAATGTCCCTTTAGAGCGCGTCTTTGGGGCGCACTGGATGGGAAGTGTGGTCTTGACCGGCTGCAACCGTATCCGTTTTACCCAATTAAATGGTGATGAGTTGGAAACATTCTCCCGTTTTTTTAGAAATTTGGGTTATGAATTAGAATAAATGAAGGCCGTCTGAAAGTTCAGACGGCCTTTTTTAATGGTTGTTAATGATGATGGTGGGCATGGCGTGCGGCTGCGCGTTTGGTGCCGACAGGCACAATCAGCGTTGCGTAAGTATTATCTTTCTGACATACGCTTTTATCGCCGTAATCGGTCTCGTTCACGACTTTGATTTTCCACAAACCGTCAATCAGCGTAATCACATTGACCACGCCGTTTTTATCGGTTTTGCCGGAGAAGCCTTGAGGCTCGCGGTGGTCATGGGTTGATTCCAAGTCCATTTCCGCCAAAGTGTCCGAGCTGGCGGTAACGGTGGCTTTAACCAAAGGCTCGCCTTTGTACAGGACTTTGACCGGCAAAATACCGCCGGCTTTGACTTCGTTCGGATTTTTCAGCGGAACCAGTTCCAGCTCTTGGCCGATAGGGCGGGTCAATACAGCTTCATCAACTGCGCCGTTGCCCACTTGGACAAAGCTCTTGCCGAACATTTGCGATTGTTCGCAATAGGTGGCACCGGCCAGCTGTTTCAAGGTTTGCTGTTTCCAGCCGTCTTGGTTTTTCGACCAGAAAGTCGGTTGGTAGGTCGCGCTGACCCAGTAGGAGCCTGCGGGCAGGGCGGCTTTGGAAACGTATTGATAGTTTTCGCCCTTATTCACCAAATCAACGGTTTTCTTTGAGCTGTCGGTCAATTGCAGCGGTTTGAAAATATGCACGCGGTCGTCGGCGATTTTTTCGACATTGGGGAAGTCATGGCTGTAACCCAAATCCGCATGCAGGATTTGGCCGGCAGGCTGATGTGTCGGTGCGGCCACCCAAACATCGTGTGCCTGTGCCACTGCGCCCAATCCCAGCAATCCTAAAAGCATCCATTGTTTCATAGTTTCTACACTCCATCTTTCGATTATTGAATAAAACGCCTAATGATTCGGCGAATACGAACGGTACTCTTTTTTATTAACTTTGTAAATAATATGGTTTAGATTTTATAGTTATAAATAATTATTTTTTGATTTCAGACGGCCTCGGTTTATATAACCAAAACTGATAAACCCAAAAGCAAACATTATTTCCCGTTTGCCTCCGATCCCGATAAAGTATCGCCATACTTTTAATAGGAGCCGACCATGAATATCCGTACCCTTTCTTTTGCCGCATTGACCGCCGCGCTGGCGTTGAGTGCCTGCTCTCCCAAAAACGAACAATCTGCCGACAATGCCGCTTCCGCAGGCAAGGGCGGTAATGTGAAGCTGTTGAACGTCTCTTATGATGTCGCACGAGATTTTTATAAAGAATACAATCCTTTGTTTGTTAAAGAATATGCTGCGAAAAACGGCGGTGCAACGGTTGAAGTCCAACAGTCGCACGGCGGCTCCAGCAAGCAGGCTTTGGCTGTCGCCAATGGTTTGGCTGCCGATGTGGTGACCATGAACCAGACTTCCGATATCGAGCTTTTGGTGAAAAAAGGTTTGGTCAAAGCCGATTGGAACACCCGTCTGCCGGACAATGCCGTGCCTTATACCAGTAACGTCGTTTTCTTGGTACGCAAAGGCAATCCAAAACACATCCAAGACTGGGGCGATTTGGCCAAAGACGGCGTGCAAATCGTTTTGGCGAACCCGAAAACCACCGGCAACGGCCGCTACGCCTTTTTGGGTGCGTACGGTTATGGTTTGAAAGTGAATAACGGCGATGAAGGCAAAACCAAAGATTTTGTGGCCGCATTGCTGAAAAACACGCCTGTATTTGAAAACGGCGGTCGCGCGGCAACGACGACCTTCAGTCAACGCAATATCGGCGATGTCTTGGTTACCTTTGAAAATGAGGCCAACTACGTCAGCAAAAAGCTGACCCAAGACCAGTTTGAAATCGTTTATCCGAGCTACACCATTCTTTCCGAAGCACCGGTTGCCGTCGTGGACAGCGTAGTCGACAAAAAAGGCACACGCTCCGCTGCCGAAGCCTATCTGCAAAACCTCTGGAGCGAACCGGCTCAAGAGTTGGCCGCCAATCTTTATCTGCGTCCGCGCAATGCCGAAGTATTGGCGAAACACAAAGCCGATTTCCCTGAGATTGAGACGTTTAATCCGAATGAGAAATTTGGCCCGTGGGAAGAAATCATGAAAAAATTCTTTGCCGACGGCGGATTGTTTGACCAGCTTTCCAGTAAAAAATAAGGCTTAAACATAGAGGCCGTCTGAAACTTCAGACGGCCTTTTGTTACAATAAGCCTTTTTCTTATCCACCTTTTCCCATGTCCCAACGCAAAATCATCCATATCGATATGGACGCATTCTACGCTTCGGTAGAACTACACGAGCAGCCGCACCTGAAAGGGCTGCCTGTCGTTGTGGCGTGGGACGGTACGCGGTCGGTCATTTGTGCCGCTTCTTATGAGGCGCGCAAATTCGGTTTGCACTCAGCCATGTCGGTGGCAACGGCGAAAAGGCTGTGTCCGCAGGCGGTGTTTGTGCAGCCTCATTTCGATTTGTACCGTCAAGTGTCGGCGCAGATTCATGCCGTGTTTCGGCGTTATACCGATTTGATCGAGCCTTTGTCTTTGGACGAAGCCTATTTGGATGTTACCCAAAATTTTGAAAATATCCCGTACGCTAGCGAGGTGGCCAAACGTATTCGTGCTGAAATTTTTGAAGAAACCGGTTTGACAGCCTCCGCGGGTATCGCGCCCAATAAGTTTTTGGCCAAAATCGCTTCTGACTGGCGCAAACCGAACGGGCAGTTTGTGCTGCCGCCGCAAAAAATCATGGCGTTTTTGGAGAGCCTGCCGTTGGGTAAGATTCCCGGTGTCGGCAAAGTTACACTGAAAAAGATGAATGCCCTCGGTATGCAAACCGCCGGCGATTTGCGCCGTTTTGAGCGCGGCGAACTTTTAAACCATTTCGGCCGCTACGGCTACTGCCTTTACGATTTGGCACGCGGTATCGACGAGCGGCCGGTCAAAGCCGAACGCGAACGCCTGCAAATCTCAACCGAAATCACCTTACCCGAAGATTTGTCTTTGGCGCAGGCTTCAAGCCATTTGCCGCACCTCGCCGAAGACCTCTGGCGGCAAATCGAACGCAAAAACGTCGAAGCCAAAGGCGTTACCCTCAAACTCAAAACCCACGATTTCCGCATTATCACGCGTTCGCTGACGTATTCTTCCGTCCTTCCCGATAGCGCCTCGCTGCTTCAGGCAGCGCATACTTTGCTGCAACGCATACCTCCGCAACGTGAAGACGCCTTCCGCCTGATCGGTATCGGCGTGAGCCATTTGCTGCCGAAAAACCAGCAGCAGACGCTTTGGTTATAAAGAAATAGAAAAGCATTCTTTCCGTTTGAAGATAGGGCGCTGGACAATATTGTTCCATAACCATATCGGCAGCCGTTTCAACAGGCCGTCTGAAAATTATTAGGAACAACCAGCCATGTCTTTATTCCGCCCACAACTCTGGAAAATCCCCGAAATCAGCGATGCCGAACGCCGCCAACTGCCTGAGTTGGCAGCCGCTTTGGAGCACCGTTTGCAAGACATTGCCGCACGCTATCCGCAAGCCGTCTTCGCATCCAGCCTTGCGGTTGAGGATATGGTCATTACCGATGCCGTGTGCCGTCTGAAACTGCCCATCCGCATCATCACGCTAAATACGGGCAAACTCAATCCCGAAACCGCCTCGCTGATTGCCGAAACCAATGCGCGTTATCAAACCGAATTGGAAGTGTTTTATCCCAATCGACAAACCGCCGCCGAATTTGAAGCGGAGTTTGGTACGACCGCGATGTACGACAGTGTCGAGTTGCGCCGCCGTTGCTGCCATATCCGCAAAATTGAACCGCTCAACCGCGCTTTGCACAACGCGCCTGCATGGCTGACCGGACAACGCCGCAGCCAGTCCGAAACGCGCAGCGAATTGAATTTTGAAGAGCTGGATACAGGCCGCAACATCGCCAAATTCAATCCTATTTTCGATTGGGAAGAGCAGGATGTTTGGGCATATGCGCACGAGCACCAAGTTCCGCTTAATGCGCTGTATCATCAAGGCTATCCCAGCATTGGGTGCGAACCCTGCACGCGTCCAGTCAAGCTGGGCGAAAATATCCGCGCCGGGCGATGGTGGTGGGAAAGCAAAGACAGTAAGGAATGCGGTTTGCACAAATAATCAAAGGCCGTCTGAAAACGTTTCAGACGGCCTTTTTGACGGTTTAACAAGATGATTTATCAAGTATTTGCTTTTCGTTCAACAAAAGTGGAAAGCAGGGCGGTATCGATGTCCCATTTCCAGATGCCTTGATCCGAGCCGTCCATGCCGCGCAGGAAGAGGTAGCGGATGGCGATTTGGGGCAAGGGCTTGCCGCGCAGGGCATAGTAGCGCGCGATGGCAACGGCGTAGATCAGGGCTTGCAGGTAGTAGTGATGATGCGCCACAGCTTCGTTCATCGCCTGTTGCGTGTAGGCGCTTGCATCGTTGCCCAAATGGTTGGATTTGTAGTCGATTAAAACGACATTGCTGTCTGAATCTTGGCAAACCATATCAATAAAGCCGTTTAAATAGCCTTGCAAATCATGGAAATCAAGCAGTTGCGCGGCTTGGACGCATTCTGGCGGCAGGTTTGCTTCGCTTGAGGCAAACCAACGGCGCAAGTCGTCCAGTTTGAAATCGTCCATGTACAGGGTGAACCCCATTTCGGGCAGGCGTCGGGTCGTCGGAATCTGTGACAGGCTCTCGTTGATTAAAGGCGTAAGGCGGCAGGTATCGAGCATGGTGATTACCGTCGGCAGCCATTTGTCTTCAAAGCTATGGCGTTGCAAAACTTCGGCAATCATTTCGGATTGGCTCTCGGCAGAGGCGGCGAAATCGAGTTTTTCCAGCATTTCATGCAAACATACGCCGGCATTGGTGCCGCGGGGGAAATGGTGGATATCGAGGCCGTCTGAAAGTGGGGGCGGCAGGTTTTCAGACGGCATGGCACGGTCTGCGCTTTCTGCCGGATCGATGGCAGGTTGCAAAGGCTCGTGTTGTTCGTCGGTTGACTTGGTGTGCCGGCTCAAACCGGTAAAGCTGGTGTGGCGGATAAAGTCAAAATCGCGGCGTTTAATGCTATGTGCGCTAAAAGCTTGGTCTTGCTGGCGGCTGTATTGATAGACGGTTTCCGGCGGGGCTTCTTCCGTGAAGGCAAACTCCGTATTTTCAGGCGCGTTTTTGATAAAGCGTTGCCAGTTGGTTTTAAGCATTTCTACAACGTCTGTCGCGCTTTTATAGCTTTGGCTGACGCTCTCGCGGCCGGCATCCGACAAACCTTCGAGCAGATAGGCAAAAGGATTGTTTGGCGTACAGTTTTTGTTGGCGGCGGCGTAGATATTGAGCTGTTCTTCGGCGCGGGTAAGGGCGACATAAAGTAGGCGTAAATCTTCTGCCGTCTTTTCGTCGGCAAGATGGCTTAGTTCTGCTTCCGAGGTTTGCGATTTTGCCAGTAGCTCGGTTTCGTGGCTTTCAGTATGCAGGATTTTCCAGTTTTCTTTGGAATTGTCTTTGGTATCCCACGCGAAGGGGCAGTACACCAAAGGATATTGCAAACCTTTCGACGCGTGCATGGTAACGATTTTGACCAGTTTTTCGTCGCTTTCAAGACGGATGGTTTGCGCGTCTGATGGGAAATAGCCGCTGCGTGCACGGCTGATTTGTTCGTTCAGCCATTTATGCAGGGCGGCAGGGTTGCGGCTTTGACTGTCTTCTTCGGCCAAAAGCTCCAGAATTTGGTAGTAGTTGGTCAGGCTGCGCTCGTTGCCGCCTTTGAGCAGGCGTGTTTCGATGTCATGTAGGGCGGCAAACTGCTGCACGGCGGCAAAAATGCCGCCTTTCCGCCATTTTTCCATGGCTTGGGCAGATGACTCTAGCCATTTCAGCAGCTGGTGTTCGTTATGGTTGAGTTCGTAAATCTCTTTGGCGGTATAGCCGAATAAAACGCCGGTCAAGACAAAGCGCAGCCAGTCGGTTTGCCTTGGGTTGAGCCAAAAGCCGATCAGCGCGGACAGCGAATCTGCCTCGGCGGAATCGAAAACGGACTGGCGCGACAGCAACACGCTTTGGATACGGCGCTGTTTCAGTTTACCGGCAATCATCGCCGCTTCGTTGTTGGTGCGCACCAAAACCGCAATATCGCCGGACTCCAGCGCGCGGCCTTTGAAGTTCAGACGGCCTTCGGCTGCTTCATTGAGCGCAAAGGCAATTTCATCGGCGCAATATTCGGCGGCACGGCCACGCAAAATCTCTTTGTTGGTCTGATCGTCCGTGTTGAGCCAGCGTACTTGGATGGCGGGACGGTGTGGCGACAGCCGGCTTTCGGCGCGGCTGGCGGAGACATCGCTGTAATCGATATTTTCCAAGACGAAGGGGTGTTTTTTTTGTTTGAACAAGGCGCTGATGCCGTTAATCAGCTTGGCATGGCTGCGGTAGTTGACGGCGAGGGTGTAATGCCTGTCCGCATCTTGCGCAGCTTGCAGATAGGCGTAAATGTCCGCACCGCGAAAGCTGTAAATCGCCTGCTTGGGGTCGCCAACGAGAAACAGCGGGCAGCCTTGTTCGATAAAAATTTGGCGGAAAATTTCGTATTGCAGCGGGTCGGTATCTTGGAATTCGTCAATCAGCGCGATTTCCCAGTTTGCCGCCGCCGCTTTTGCCAACGCGTTGCCGTGTTCATTGGTGGTCAATGCCTGATGGACGTCCAGCAGCAAATCGTCAAACACGCGCTCGCGGCGTGATTTTTTTTGTTCGGCAATGGACTGATTGATGTGGGAAAGGAGGTCGAGTTGCAGGCGGATGAAGACCGCTTCTTCCGCGCTTTCCATTGCCTGCAAATCACGACCGAGATTGGCCAAGGCTTGCAGCTGAATAATTTCCGGCATATCGGCATCGGTTTTATATTCTTTTTTCAGTTTGCTGTTGAGCGTGTCGATACTGAAGAGGCTTAATTTTTCTAGCGTTTGTTTGCTCAGGCGGGGCAGACGGTTGGATTCGGCGTTTGTTTTTAAATCGGTAAAAACATTTTCAAAGGTTTTTCTTTTGTAGGTTTGGCCGTTAAGTTTGGGAAAAATTGCCCAAAATGCTTTTTCCAAGTCTTCCAACTGAGCGCAAACTTTTTGCCATGTTTCTTGAAGGTTGGCTTGGGCTTCTTTCAAATCGCCTTCAGACCGTCTGAATTTCAGATAGGGGCGGCCGGTATAGCTTTTGATTTCGGCAAGCATTTCTTCGGGCGTGCATTTCCGGTCAAAAACCAATTGTGCCAATGTGGCATCGGTTGCCACTTTCTGCCGCCAAAAGTCTTGTGCAGGAATCAGCAGCCTCTCGCGCGAGTCGTCCGACAGCTCGACATCCAAAGGTGCGCCGCACAAAAACGCGTAATCGCGCAAGACGCGCTGACAGAAGCCGTGGATGGTGTAAATAGAGGAGTTGTCAAACTGGCTCAGCGCGGCTTTGAGGCGGAGAATCAGGCGATGGCAGCTTTCTTGTCCGTCTTGCTCGCCTAAAGCCAAAGGAATCAAGCGATTGAGAAAGTCATCGGGGGATTTTTTCTCTTTTTCGTAATATTTGTTCAGGCCGTCTGAAATATGTTCCGGCTCGCCGCCCAAAGTTTGGATTTCGTTCAAAACCTGCAACACTTCGTCCAAACGTGCGCGCAAACGGGTTTTCAGTTCTGCCGTCGCCGCTTTGGTAAAGGTAACGACCAGAATTTTCTCGATGTCTTTTTTTTCTAAAACAATCAGTCGGGTAAAGAGCGCGGCAATGCCGTAGGTTTTACCCGTACCGGCAGAAGCTTCGATAAGGTTGGTGCCGTCGATGGAAAGTGTGAGCGCGTCAAAAGGAAGGGCGGAAGACATGGTAGGAACGGAATAATATTAGCGAGGCATTATCATAACAGAGATAGTGTGTTGTTTTGCATTGATGATAAAAATGCCGTCTGAAAACTTTCTGTTTTCAGACGGCATGTCTTAATGGCTATTAAATGACTTCAATAGCGCATCTTAGTAGCGCAAACGGCGTTTGGCGTAGCTTGGTTGGCGAGGACGATAGGTATAACGGTTCGCCGCAGGAGCTTTACTGTCGTCATAGTAGTACGCAACATTATTACCGTTGATGGTCGTATTGTTGACGCTCAAACCGGTTGGAGAGCCGGTAGTAATAACAACATTGTCGCTTTGGATGGTGTTTGCCGTATTGGTTACGTTGGCTTCGTTTTTACCTTTGGCGTTGATGCCGCCGTTTGGTTTGCCTGAAGCGTAGCTGCCGTTGACATTGATGGTCAGATTTTTTTCGTTAACGCTGCTGATCGCGCCGGAAGTATTGACTTTGTTGCCTTCTACTTCAACGGAGTTGTTGGATACCAAGTTGGTACCGTGCAGGTTGACGTCGCCGTTGTTGGCATTGATTTTAATCTCATTGCCGGCCGCTACATTCGCGCCTGCGGCGGTAGAAGAAGCGTTATCGGTTTTGTTAACGCCGACAGAGCCGTTGACGTGAGGAACGGCAACACCGGTTTCAACATTGATTGTCGCGCCAGCGCCGATACCGACATTAACAGCTGTACCTTGGTTGGAGGCAGTATTGGCTGACTCGGTGAAGGTTACGCCGTTGCCTGCGGTAATGTTGACGTTGTTGTTGGCGGTAATGTTGGATGCGATTTCAGCAGAGTCTTTGGCGTTGATGACAACATTGGTCGCATTCATATCGCCTTTGACGGCGGTAGATTCTTTTTTGTTTTCATCAGCGTAGTTGACGTTCAGGTTGGCATTCACATCAACGTTTGAACCATCTTTGGTGTATGCGCCGACAGTCAAAGAAGCGCCGCCTTGTTTACTGCTGCTGTTGCTGGTGTTGTGGGCGGCAGTGTTGTGGTATGAACCTGCATCAATGTTAATCGCACCGGTCACATCGTATTTTGTACCTTCATCAGACACTTTGTCATTTGCCAAAACGATGGCATTGCCTGCGTTGATGGTGGTTACGGTTGCAGTGGATTCATTGTGGGTCGAGGAGTTGCCTTGACCTTGTGCAGTGATTTCACCGCCGATGCCTTTGTTGGTACTGATGCCGGCAGAAACGACCAAACCGCCGCCGTTTTGTTTCACATCGGATTTTGCACCGCTGTGTGCCGCTGCATGGGTAACGTTTTTGGCAGCTTCAACCACATTGCCGGTCGCATTAATCACTGTACCTTCTTGATTAATATTGCCGTTTGCAGTGATGGTGGCGTTGCCGCCGGTGTTGATGTTGGATACATGAGATGTATTCGTTACGGTAGTTGCATCTGTTTTGGTGCTGGTAATGCCGACAGATACGCCGACGCCTGCAACGTTATTTTTTTCGTATGCAGTAGCAGATACGCCCAAATCAGTTACGCGTCCGGATTCGGTCACAGTGTTGCTGCCTTTGGATGCAACAACATTGACGTCATTGGCTGCGGAAATGTTGACAGATTCTTCGCCGTTGACTTGGCTACCGCTGACGGTAACGTTTGAGTTGGAAGACAACTGGGTGTTTTTACCGGTCAAAATGCTGCCGTTCAGGCCGACAGAGTGGGTGTCGGTGTGGGTATCGGTGAATTTAATACCGGCTTTGGCAGTCACGCTGCCGTTTTCTTTATTGGTTTCGGTGCCAGAGTAGCCTTTGATGGAATACTCGTTGACCTGTTTGTTTTCTACCGCTTTGGCAGCATCAATGGTCAAATCGCCTGCGGAAGAAAGTTGCAGTTTTTGTGCCGCAAACAATGCAGAACCGATCACATTGATGTCTTTGTTGGAAACAACGGTCAGGTCGGCATTGGAAACCAAGGTAGAACCGGTTACTTTTTCAATGCTGCTGTTGCTGCTGGTTTTAGAGGTAGTGATATTGAAAATCGTACCTTTACGCGCGCTTTGTGCGGAAGTATCGGTGCTGGTGGCGTTTTTAATATCGACATTGCCTGCTTTGGAGCTGACGAATGTACCGGCTTGGCCTTCAACGGTACTGCCGTAAACGTTGACGCCGTTTTTTGCACCCAAAACTATGTTTGAGTTGGCAGTAATGCTGCTGCCGTGCAGGTTTTCGGTACGGTTGTTTTGAACTTGGCTTTCACCGCCGAACAGGCCGCCCCAGTATTTTTTCTGGTCGTCGAGGCTGTTGGTGTTGATGGTGGTTTGAGTACCCAAGTTGATGTTGTTGACATCGGTAACGACATTGCCGTTTGCCGCAATGCTTGCGCCGTAAGTGCTCAAATCGCCTTCGGAAATCAAACCGATATCACCGGCTGCGGAGATTTTGGTTTGATGGGCGGTAGAGTTTTTGGAAGATTTTGTAGCGATACCGGTTTTCAGGGCAGCAGTTTCATTTTTGAAGCTGACATAAGTCGAGCTGCTGTCGGTTTCGCTGTTGCTGCTTAATACGATTCCTTGTTGGGCGGCAATGCGTGCATCAGCAGCCGAGTTCAGTTCGGTCGCATCCAATTGAACTTTGCCGGTGGTGGCAATATTGACAGAACCGGCATTGATTTTGGTTTGATGCAGGCTTTCGTCAGCAGAGGAGCTCAGGTTGTTGTTGTACCAAAGGCCTTTGCTTTGAGTGTGGTCGGATTCTGTACGGTTGGTGGTTTTTACCGCGTTAGAATTGATATTGCCTGTGGCAGAAGCAGTCAGCGCGCCGGCATTGATGTTGGCTGCGCTCAGGTTGAGGCTGCCGCTATTGTTCAAAGTCAATGACTCGGATGCATTGATATTGCTGGCGGTAAAGGTTTCCGTTTTGTTGCGGTCCGAACGGAAGTGCTGAACATTTTGCGCCTCTTTGCCGCTGGAAGATTTGTTGGCAGAATGGCTGGTAACCGTGCCTTTGATGTCGGTATCGCGGGCAAACAATTCCATTTGTGCGCCGGTCAGATTGGCGGACTGGATGCTCAGGTTGCCTTTGCTGTCGATATTCAGGTAGCGGGTACCGGTAATGGCGGCATTTTGAATGTTTTGTTTGGCGCGTTTGTCGGTCGCGTGGATGCGGATGGTACCGGCGCGCATACTGCCGAAAATATGACCGTCAAGCACCGGCGCATTTGAAGCAGCGTCCAATGCTTCGATTTGTGCGGTTTTGTAGTCGAAGTTGCTTTTGCCTGAAGAAACATTGATGGCGTCGGCGGCATTAACGTTGGCTGATTTGCCGACAACCACTTGCGGCGCGAGCAGGTCAACCACGCGGTTGCCGCTCAAATTGCCGTTTACTTGCAGTTGTTTGCCATTGTCGCTGATATTGAAAGATTTCAACGCGCCGTCTGAAACGGTTGGCGTACCGACAACCAAGGATGCGCGGTTGGCATTCAGGATACTGCCGCCGTTGTGGGTAATGCCGTTAGGGTTTGCCAAAACATAGTCTGCGGCAATACCGAAGATCTCTTGCTGACCCAAGATCAGGGAAGGGTTTTTGCTGACCACTTCATTCAAGATCACAGATGCGGCCTGACCTTGGAAGTTTT
>NZ_KV799696.1:117652-132790 GCF_001810035.1 Neisseria sp. HMSC058F07
TTTTGTTGGCAGACAGGTTTCCGGCCAGTTGGGATTTACCGGCAGACAGGGCGTTATTCAAAACGGCACCGTGTTGGGAAACGTTGTACTTGTTATATTGGTTGTGAGAAAGACCTTGAGCCGTCGGTGCGGCAATGTTGACGATGTCAACATTGTGTTGCTGCTGTACCGAAGTTTGGCCGATGGCTTCGATATTGGCGGCTACCGCTGCATTTCCCAGGAATGCAAAGCACACGGCGACAGTTACTTTGCCGGAAGCTGAGAGCTTAGGCTGATATAAAGTGTCGATTTTCATGGATTTTAATCCTTATTTATCGTGATGGAGATTGAATCAGAAATCCCATATCGGGTATTGGATTTCTGTTGAGGAAATTTTTGAATGTATTAACATTGTTATGAATTTTTTTACAATCATACCACCAGTATGGCCTTGTGTGCACTATTTCAAATGCAAATAAAAACCGCCCATCTCATTGATATTAATGGAAAATTAATAACGGTAAGATGGGCGGTTTATATATTGGATAAAAGGATATATATTTACATAACTTTAAAATGGAATGCGTAAAGAAACAGTCACATGATCCTGTTTTTCGCTGTTTGATTGGTTGGGCATGCGCGCAAAACCTTTGCCGTAGTCGGCAGAAAGCTGCCATTTGTCCGCCTTGCCCAAATTCAAACCTGCCACTAAGCCCATGGCACGTTGCGAACCTTCGTTATTGTTTTTGGCAACGCCGATGTCTGCGCCCAGATAAGGCTCGATATAGATGCCGTGGGGCGTATTGCGGCGGAAATAAACGGTATTGCTCAACAAGACTGCGCTGTTTGCGCTCAAAGAAGTTGAACGGAAACCGCGTACATTTTGATAACCGACGATGTCCATTTCTTTGGCGGCAAACAAATCATGCGGGCTATATTGGGCGTCTATTTGGTGATGGTTGCGCACGATCCATTTACCCAATGGACGGTTTTGAATCAAATTGCTCTGCAAGGATACAGAGGTATAACGCTTGTCGAATGGCGTGTGTTCGGTATTTTTCGCAAATCCTTGTTCCACGCCGATATTGTTGAGCCAAATGCCGTTTGGCAGGATGGCTGTATGCGATAGGCCGACTTGTGTCGAATAGACTTCCGGGCTTTGCAATTCCAGTTTGCTGTCGGCAAATTTTGCAGTCTGTTTCACATAATCGATGCCGATATAGGCGGAGGTAATATGTTTTTGACTGCGTGAGAATACGCGGTCTGCTTTGATTCCTGCCGCTTTGGATTGGGAGCGGTAGGCATAACGTGTTACGCTGGGCGTTAAGATGCTTTGCGATTGCGACGCGGCGGCGTAAGTGCTGAATGTCCATGCACCATAAGGAACTTGATAGAACATACTGCCGCCGCGACTGTAATGGCTGTCGTGGTTGTTTAGATTGGTATAGCCGTTTAGATAAAGGGAGTCGCTCAATCCCAACGGGCTGCCGACATTCAGGCTGCCGCGCAGTGTCGTGGTATTGGGTTTGTTGCCTTTATTGTCAATGGTGACGCTGCCGCCCCAATGTTTTTCGGCATCGTTGTTGAGTTGGATTGAGGCGGTGCCGTCATCATGCGGATAAACATCGATGCTGACGTTGTTGCCAGCAACATGGTTTGCCTGTTCGATACCTTGGTCGAGGTATTGAATGTTCAGCGGTTTGCCTTGATGATTGGGGAAGAGGGTGTCGACGTTGACTGTACGGGAGCCGCCGGTAATCTCACGGATTTTGCCTTCGATGACTGCTAATTTCAAAACACGCTCAGGCGTGGTTTCAAATTTGATTTGCGTGTGCGGATAGCCTTGAGCGATATATTCGGCAACGATATCCCGGTTCAGTTGGTTGATGTTGTTTTGATTGATGCATTTGGGGAGCTTGGCTTCAATCTTTTTGGAATCGATGAGCGTAATGCCGGAAAGTTCGATCCCGGTGTAATCCAAACATTCGGTATTGTTTTCAGACGGCACCTCTTGTGCAACCGTGTCGTTATCTTGTTTTTTCTGTAAATCCCATGCCGACTGCTCGCGTTTTTGGATTTCGACCGAATGAATCTGATCGAGATTGTCGCGGAAGTCTTTGTCGAATTGGTTGGGTACGTTTTTATCGATTTGATTAAGCGGATTCGGTGTATTGGCCGCATAGGCGTTTAGCGCGGAGAGAATCAATACGGGCAGGGGAAGAAGGCGGGATTTGTACATGGTGTCGTAATTTTATAGGGATAATAATTGGGTTTATTTTATCGAAAATAGCTGCTTGGGGCGTATCGGTTTTTATCCTTGTCTGCAATCAGGGTTTATTAAGCAACAATGGGATAAATTTTTATGATAATACCATAAAAATATTAAGGGAATTTAAATAACAAAAACCTGCCTTTGAAAAAGCAGGTTTTTTCAGACGGCCTGTGAGCCGTTAAAGATTTTGCAAACGCTCGACAGAAGGCGCGTAGTAGTAAGCACCTGATACGGCTTTAGACAAATATTTCAGCAGTAAGTCGGTTTTGCCGTCTGCATCGCCGAACATATTGAGCAGCTGAACTTCAATATTGTGCAGCGTGTTGCAATAGGAAGTGAACATCAAACCATGTTCGCCGCTGATTTTGCCGAAGGGCAGGCTGCGGCGGACAATTTTCAAGTCAACGCCGTTTTCTTTGACATTGACGCGGCCGAGATGGGAGTCGGGCAGGCGCACGTCTTCGTTGAATTCATCATTGGTTTCTTTGCTGCGGCCTACGCTGGCTTCTTGTTCGGCAGTAGGGACGGCATCCCATTTTTTTAAATCGTGCAGGTATTTTTGCAGCAAAACATAGCTGCCGCCGGTATCGGGCTTGCCTTCGGGAATAATGGCGACATTGCGCACATTGTCATCGCCCTGCGGATTTTCCGTACCATCGACAAAACCGTCCAAGCCGCGGTCTTCATACAGGCGCAGGCCGTGTTCTTCAGTGGATACGCGGATGCTGTCGCCGAATGCGCCTAAAACAGATTGAGCTAAGGCATAGGCGGCTTTTTGCTCGGTGGCTTGAATGTGGATATAGAGATCGTGTTGGGTGGAGGGGGCGAGGCCGTTGCCCAATTCAGGGAAAGGTTTGATTTCGCTGCCTTCGTCAGTATGGCCGAACGATTGCCATGCGCGGCTGCCAAAGGCAATGGTCAAACCCAAAATATCATTTGGAAAACGGGTTTTCAGTTTGGCCAAGGATTCCAAAGAAAGGCGGCAGGCAGATTTGATGTCTTCGTTGCGGCCGTCTGAAATGTCTGCTTCGATAAAAATACCGGCTTGTGCGTGATCAGGAATAATAGCTGATTGAGGGTGGCTCATGATGATTCCTTTCAAAATATTATGGGTTTTTACGCGGGAGATTATACACTGAAAGTTTCAGACGGCCTAAAATCTGCCTTTTGATTTTTTTAGGGCCGGAAAGTCATGTTTGGTAAGATGTTTTTTGTGAGCGTCATTCTGTTGCAAGTGTTTACATTCGGGCTTGGGCGTTCACTGCAATGGCTGTTTGCGCCTTGGATTGGCAAAGTTGGCAGACGTTGGCTAATGGGTATTTCCTATTTCATTACAAACGGCTTGTTGATCGGCTTGCTGCTGGAGTTGGGGCATATGATGTTCCGCGTGGTGGCGTTTTGGATGGTAATCTTGCTGTTTGTGATGTATGCCGCGTTGGTGACATTTATCCTGTATCTTTTGCTGCGCCGTTTTGTGGCACGCCAACCGCTTTCTCGAAGCCTGCGGCTGTTTGCGCCTTTGTTTGTGGCCGGTTTGCTCGGTTTGGGGATGTATAACGCCTATACGCCCGTGGTCCGCCATCAGACTGTATTCATCAATAAGAAAATGGATAAGCCGCTGCGTATCGGCGTGGCCAGCGATTTGCACTTGGGGATTTTGTTTGGCGCGCGTCAATTGGACAAGTTGACGGACATCATGAAGCGGGAAAAAGTCGACATAGTGTTGCTGCCGGGCGATTTGATGGACGATACCGTCGATGCCTACCTTAAAGAAAACATGAAACCACATTTGCAGAAGCTGACTGCGCCGATGGGCGTTTATGCCACTTTGGGCAATCATGACTGGTTCCGCGATCAGAAGCGTATCAAACATGAATTGGAAGCTGCAGGCTTGACGGTTTTGGCCAATCAGGTTTTGGAAGTGAATGGTGTGTTGCTGGTAGGGCGGAGCGATGATTTGGATCGCAAGCGTCCTAGTGCGGAGCAGCTTTTAGAAGGTCAAAATACCCGATTACCGGTTTTATTGATGGACCACCGTCCTACTTCAATCGAAACCCATGCCCGGCTGCCGATTGATGTGCAGGTCTCCGGCCATGTCCACAACGGCCAAGTTGCACCTGCCAACCTTATCGTCCGTACGCTTTATCGTCTTGCTTACGGTTATGAGGCGATCGGCAACGGCCATTTCTTCACCACTTCGGGCTACGGCTTCTGGGGCATTCCCTTGCGTTTGGGTTCGCAATCAGAAGTGTGGGTTATTGACATCAAGTCAAAGCATTGAAATAGAAATATAAACTTCAGGCCGTCTGAATTTCAGACGGCCTTTTTTATGAAAATTGGGAAAAAATATTGAAATTGGATTATAATCGATGTTAATAAAATCAGCCACCGATATGAGTGGCATCATAACTAGGGAACTCACTATGGGCATTATTAGTCTTGCACTTATCTTCGTATCAATCGCCGCCGTCTTATTGTATTTCAAACAACAGTTGAAAGACCGCAAAAAAGACTGTCGCGAATCCTTTGTCTCTTTGCGCATTGCGCTCGACTGCCGACATCAGGCCGTCCGTCATGTATTGGATGCATACAGCAAACATCTGCAAGAGCAGGGCATTGCATCGGATCGAAACGTTCAGCAGATGTGTGCCGAAGTCGAAACTGCATTGGCGCAAACTGCCAAAACATTTTCCGAGTCCAAAATCAAACATCTGTGTGAAGCCGAAACAGCATTGAATCATGCGTTGAAAAAATTGCAAACTGCCGTCAACGGTCTTTTGAAACAGTATCCTGATGAGCAATTGGCGGGTTTGATGGAAATGCTGGATGCAGCAGAAGCGGAAGTTGCATCAGCACGCCGTACTTACAACCGCAGAGCCGGAAGTTACAACCATCATTTAAACAAGCTGCCCAACCGCCTTGTCGCCAAGCCATTAGGCTTTGACAAGCAGGCAGGATTGGTTCGTTTCACGGAAAATCAAACGCAACGCATGAGCAGCAATATGTTAGCTTAAAAATTAAGCAGTTTGCTGAATAAGTGATACACAAAAGGCCGTCTGAAATATTAATTTCAGACGGCCTTTTGTTTACTGTTAATGAAAAATACTTAGGCTTTGGCCAATTTATTGGGCAAAGCGGATCAGGCTGTCGGCAAGCTTATCGGCTGCAGTTTCGTAACCTTGTGCAGAGAAGTGAACGCCGTCTTTGGCTGCCAAGCCTTGAGCCATCCAGCTTTTCATGCTGCATGCGCCCCCCATTGCATCTTGCCAAGACCAGAACATGATTTTTTCGTCACGGGCAACGCGTTGCTGCATTTGTTGTACTTCGCTGAGCAAGACCGGACGGTTGCCGCAGCTGCCGTAGGCGGTTTTCAAAGATTCCGGAGCGCCGAGGATCAGGATACCTGCGTTGGGCAGGGTGTTTTTGATTTGACGGATGTAATTGCGCCATGTCCGTTCGGTAGAGGAAATATCGAGATTGCCGGAAAAGGCTTCATTGGTACCGTAGGCAAGGATGATTAAATCGGCTTTGGTTTGTGCCAAATCTTCCCACATACCCGGCCGCCATTTTGACCATTGGGATAACTGCGCGCCGTTGATGCCCATGGCGGAAACGGTTACGCCGCGTCCGGGGCGTTCGATATTAATGAAACCGATTTGCCAAGGCATGCTGCTGCTGAGGGTCATCGGCAGGGAAGCGTTGGTATGCAACAGTTGCCAGCCGTTTTGTGTGGCAGGGATTTCGCGGCCGTTGACGGTCAGGGTTTGCTCTGACCAAACCGGTTTGCCGAAAATGGAGATTTGTTGCATATCCATGCTGCCGTCGGCTGCGCTTAAGGTAACGCTGCCGCCATCGGCGCGTGCTTCAATACCGCCGAAAGAAAAATCGCTGTATGATTTGCGGCTGCTGATGGTGTTCCAACCGCTGCCGTTGTAACGGACGGTTGCCATGCGCTGGCCTTTGACGGTGTTGGGATAAACCCAACCGATGCCGCCGTTGCCCCATTGTTGTTGTAAACGGCGGCGCAGGCGGTCGGTGAAATAGTCGCCGGCGGTGTGGGAGTCGCCGACTTGGATAATGCGGAATTTGCCGTCTGAAGTATGGTTGAGCTGTTGCAGTTTGTTCAGCCAGGCAGGGTGGTTGGAGCCGTAGTTGCTTAACAGGCCGTCATTGGTTGCGCAGGCGGTAATAGGGAGTGCGAGAAGCGTGAGGAGTAAGGTTTTATTAAATTTCATGGTTGTGTATCGTGTGTAAAATTAATTTTTTCCATAATTTTTCCGGCCAATAGTTTTTGGCCTTCTGCGGAAAAGTGAATGCCGTCCTTGCTGCGGTAACGGATGATTTTTCCATCTACTTTGACAGAGTCGGCATATTCTTCTGCGCCATTGCTCAACAGTTTGTCGGTAGGCAACCAAATGGCTTGAGGCGACACCGTACCCGACAGGATTTTGTCGAGGTAGCGCATCTGTTCATTGAGCTTGGCTTTTTTCATGTAAGGAATGCCCAGCCAAATGACTTGGACATCATGTGCGGAGGCTGCATCAAGAATACGGCGGACGCGGTTGAGGTATTCTGCCTCCCATTCGGGGGAGGCGAATTTCAGGTATTTTTTACCCATCGGGAAATCCCAAGGGTCGTTTGGGCCTAAGAATACAACCAAAACGCGGATATCGGGTTCTTTTTGCAAAGTTTGTTCGATGGTTTTCGGCCAGTCGAAGAAATTGGGGTAGGACAAACCGGTACTTTGTTTACTGAGGTTGACCGATTGTACGCCATATTCTTGCTTGAGGTGTTTTTGTACGAAAGGTGCAACGCCCTGCATCAGCGAGTCGCCGGCAAAGAAAACTTTGTTGCCTTTTTTCAATACAACCTGCGTTGCCGACTGATCAGCCTGATTGCTTGGCTCGCTGGCTGTGGTATCTGTATTGTTAGTCGCATCGGAAGCAGCAGAGTCTTTTTGATTGTCGGATACTTCAATGTTTTCCGTATTTTCAGACGGCCTTGTTGCTTCAATGCCAGAGTCTTCCGAAGCCAAAGCGTCTTCCGTTTCCAGTGAAGCTTTCAGGCCGTCTGAAAATTCGTAGGCTTTTTGTTGCCAATCCGCACCGATACGCCACCAAGCGTATTCGGATAAAGGCTCAAGCGGACTGTTCTCATGATAGGTCTGCTGCCAATAGGCATTGATGGAGTTTTGGGCAAACCACGTCAGCGCAACCGCACTGAGCAGAATAGAAACAAACAGGGAGATAAAGCGTTTCATGTTCTGCTCCTTAGAAGTTGGCGTAAATAAAGCCGGGAATGCCGGACGGGGCGAAGATGATAATTAGGGCGAGGATAAGTGTGATGGGAATAAACCACAGCCATGCAGGCAGTTTGTCCAAGCCTTTTACCGATGCTTCAAATAAGCGAAGCAAATACGGGTACAGCGAAAGCATCATCGCAAATGTACCCAGCAACATGAGGTCGGTCGGCAGAGGCGCGTTCCAACCTTTGTCATTGGCAAATAATGCGCTGAACAGCATTTCCGTATCGGCAAGCGTTGCGCTGTTGAACACGACAAAAGCGAAACAAACGAAATGGAAGGTAAACAGCCAGGCGAGCGGTTTGCCGATTTTCAGACGGCCTAAGGCATTGCGGCCGACGATTTTGTCGCCGCAGTTAAGGAATACCAAAGCCGCACCGTGCAGCGCGCCCCAAATCAAAAAGCTCCAGCCGTAGCCATGCCAAATGCCGGAAAGCAACATGGCAATCATCAGATTGAGTTGGGTACGTCCGAAGCCTTTTTTGCTGCCGCCCAAAGGAATATAGATATAGTCGCGAATCCAAGTGGACAGGCTGATGTGCCATCTGTCCCAGAAGTCGCGGATGTTGATGGCGCGAAGCGGCGCGGCAAAGTTTTTCGGCAGCTGGAAGCCGAGCAGCATGGCCAAGCCGATGACTAAATCCGAGTAGCCGGAAAAGTCGAAAAAGAGTTGGAAGGTGTAGCCATAAATCGCAGACAACACGCCCCAGCCGTCGAACTGGGCCGGATTTTCAAAAACAGGCGATACCCAGCCTTCTGCCAATACGCCGGCAAGCCACCACTTTTTGGCAATGCCCAATACAATCAGGCCGACCGCCAAAGCCGGATAAATCAGCTGGCGTGCTTGTTTGGTGCGGATTTGCGCCAATGCGCCCGCTTGTTCGCCGTCTATGCTTTTAAAAGCGGCCGCACGGATAATCGGGCCGGATGTGATGGTGGGGAAGAAGCTCAGATGCAGTAGGAGCTCGTGCCATTCAAAACGGTCTCCTTTAGGCTTGCGGTAGCAATACACTAAGTAAGCCAGCGATTGGAAAGTGTAATAAGACAAGCCCAAGGGCAAAAGGATATCGATGACGGCGCTTTGCCCCGTATATTGCTGAATAATCGGGCGGAAAAAGTCGAAATATTTGAAGAAACACAAAACAGTCAATGCCGCCGAAATACCGCAACCCAGCCAAAATTTGCGGATATTCTCGTTTTCAGAAAACATCAGTACGCTGACCAGGTAAACCACAGACGAGTAAACCAAAATCAGCGCGGCAAAAATAGGGTCGATACGGTAAAGCCAGCCTAGCCCGGCAACCAAAAGTAAAACGTTTTGAACTTGCGGCAAACGCGCAAATGCCCAGTACAAGGGCAAAAATACGATAAAGAATACCGCAAACTCAATAGACAGCAACGGCATGACAATTCCTTGATGTGTTTAAACTTTCAAACTTTTCGATTGATTGTTATTTTTTGGCGTTAAGTTTGGCACGGATGACTTCGACTACCGCAGGTAAAATCGAAATCACGATGATTGCCGCCATGACTAAGCCCAGATTGTTTTTGACGACGGGGATATTGGCGAAGAAGTAGCCTGCATAGGAAAACGACAATACCCACAACACCGCGCCGATAATGTTGTAACGGATAAACGTCGCGTAGTGCATATCGCCCATACCGGCGACAAATGGCGCAAACGTCCGCACAATTGGCACAAAGCGGGCAATGATGATGGTTTTGCCGCCGTGTTTTTCATAGAACGCATGGGTTTTTTCCAAATACGAACGGCGGAAAATTTTGGAATCAGGATTGGCAAACAGTTTTTGTCCAAAATATTTGCCAATCATAAAGTTGGCCGCATCGCCTAGAATGGCGGCCGCTAAGAGCAGCAATACCATGACGTGGATGTTCATGCCGCCGATGGCCGCAATACCGCCGGCAGCAAACAGCAGCGAGTCGCCGGGCAAAAATGGCGTTACGACCAAACCGGTTTCGCAGAAAATCACAACAAACAAAATCGCGTAAATCCACGGGCCGTATTGGGAGGAAAGGTGGACAAGGTGTTGGTCGATATGGAGGATGAAATCAATAAGGGTAGAAATCACTAGGGTTCCCCAAATAAAAAGGCCGTCTGAAAAAGAACAGACAAATGTTTCGGCGAGAAGTTCGACATTGTAAAACCAAAGCGGAATAAAACCAATGCCGTAAGCGCGTCAAGATATGTTTAGAAGTGCAGATATGTTGCAGGTATAGGCTTCAGACGGCCTTTATCCTTGATGGTGGACGGCAAAACAACGTAAAATAAAGCCGATTTCAACCTAACCGGTGCGCCTTTGTGAACCAGCTCATCTTCGATTTTGCCAGCCATGATTATCCCGGCTTCGACAAATTTTTGGGAACAGAAAATGCCGAGCTGGTGTATGTGTTGCAGCACAAACATGGGCAATGTATCTATGTTTGGGGCGAAGAGGGCGCAGGTAAAAGCCATCTCTTGCAGGCATGGGTCGCACAGGCGCTCGATGCCGGACGAAATGCCCTCTATATTGATGCCGCCGCCACGCCGCTGACAGAAGCCGCATTGGATGCGGAATATCTTGCCATTGACCAAATCGAAAAGCTTAATAATGAAGAACAGGCTTTACTGTTTGCCATATTCAACCGCTTCCGCAACAGCGGCAAAGGCTTTTTGCTTTTGAGTTCCGAATATACGCCGCAGCAACTCGTTATCCGCGAAGACCTGCGCACACGCATGGCGTATTGCTTGGTTTACGAAGTCAAACCGCTGACCGACCGGGAAAAAATCGATGCGCTCGTCAGCATGGCTGCCGCCCGTCAGGTAACCATCGATCCGGAAATCTTCGAATACCTGCTGAACCATTGGCGGCGCGATATGGACAGCCTGATGCAAATGCTCGATACCCTCGACAACTACGCCGTTATGATGGGCAAGCGCATTACTTTGCCGCTTTTGCGCCAGCTTTTAAAACAACAGGAAACCCAATGAAAAACCTTGCCATTTTCGACCTCGACAATACCTTGATCAATACCGATTCGGATCACTCCTGGCCGCAATACCTGATTAAAAAAGGTATAGTCGATGCGGCTGAAACCGAGGCGCAAAATGAAAAGTTTTACCAAGACTATCAAAACGGTTGTCTTGATATCGATGCCTTCCTCAAATTCCATCTCGCGCCTTTAGCCCGTTTCAGCAAGGAGGAATTGGCTGAGTTTCATCGCGAGTTTATGGCCGAATATATTGTCCCGTATATTTCTCCGATGCAGCGTATGTTGGTGCAAAGCCATCAAATGGCGGGTGACGAAATGTTGGTTATTTCTTCGACCAACGAATTTATCATTACTCCAATCTGTCATCTTTTCGGCATTCACAACATTATCGGTACACAGCTTGAAATCGGCGAAGACGGCCGATATACCGGCAACTATGTCGGTACGCCCAGCCTGAAAGAAGGCAAAATTACCCGATTGAACCAATGGCTTGCCGAGCGTGGCGAGACATTTGAAAGCTACGGTAAAGTTTATTTTTACAGCGACTCCAAAAACGACTTGCCTTTGTTGCGTATTGTGGACGAACCTGTCGCCGTCAATCCGGATGCCGAGCTGGAAAAAGAAGCCAAAGCAAAAGGTTGGCCGATTTTGAATTTCAAATAACGACGAATCAGGCCGTCTGAAATATTTAACCTAATCACAACCCTAATAAGGACTAAAACATGAAAACGACTAAACTCCTCGCCTCAGCCCTGTTGTTTGCCGCTGTATTCGGTACTGCTCAAGCAGCCGATACCGAAACTCTGGAAGCCATGAAAGCGCAAAACGGCAGCGTTAAAACCGTTTTGATGGATGTCTTCACAACACCTGCCGGCGATGTTGACCGCGTAAATATCATTCAATCCAGCGGCAATCCTGAAATGGACGAACGCGCAGTGAAAAGCGTTTCCAAATATCCTTATCCGAAACGCAAAACCGCATCTAAATACCAACACACTGTTACTTTTGAAACCAATGTTGAAGTAATCAACAACTGATTCGGACGCAAGGCCGTCTGAAAAACAGAAGGCGTTTTGATTGGGAAATTCTCTGTCAAAACGCCGTTTTATTTTTTAAACAAGTATAACCAAAATTGCCGTAAAACCACACGCTCCGGTGCTATACTAAAACAAATAAACCGCTTCATCACACATCATGTCTCCCCGTCCAGTTACCATTACTTCCTACAATATGCACAAAGGCATGTCTGCGCTCAACCGCAAAGTGCAAGTCAACCGCATGGCTGACGCGCTGGGTGCATTGGGTTCGGATGTTTTGTTTTTACAAGAAGTCCAAGGACAACATCTCAACAGAAGCCGCCGTACCGACTTTCCCGATGCACCGCATTACGACATCATCGGCGACAGCCTCGATTATCATCGCAGCTACGGCAAAAATGCCGTCTATCCCAAACGACACCACGGCAACGCCATTCTCAGCCGCCTGCCGCTGAAAACGGAAAACAACCTCAACATCAGCGTTAATAAACTCGAACAACGCGGCCTGTTGCATTGTGAGGTCGTACCCGAAGGTTGGGAAGATCCGCTGGTGTGTCTGTGCGTCCACCTCAATCTGCGCGAGCCAGACCGCCTCAAACAATACCGAGCCATCAGCGACTACGTTGGCCGGTACATTCGTCCGGAAAGCCCTTTGATTATTGCCGGCGATTTTAATGACTGGCGGCAGAAATCAGCGCGTGAGCTGGGCAGTGCATTAGATTTGAACGAAGTATTTGTCGATAATACAGGCAAACGCCCCAAAACCTTCCCTTCGCGCCTGCCCATCCTCAGCCTCGACCGCATTTATACGCGCAATCTTGATGTCATCGATTCTGAAATTCACAACAGTAAAGACTGGCAACATTTGTCAGATCATCTGCCATTGAGTGTAACGGTTAGGCCGCATCGTAAAATGAATATGAAATCAGATAGAAAAATGTAAGGCTGAAATTTTTTAAAGCAAAGTACTATTGGCAATGTATCGAAAGAAAAAGTTTTTTCACTCAGATATTTGAGACAAAAACAGGCCGTCTTAAAAGTTTCAGACGGCCTGTTTAAGTTTATAAAAAAGCGCAAACCTTTTTAAATCAAAAATTTGCGCTTCAAATCTGGTGGAGGCGGGGTCAATCGTACTTTGAACTTAACTTATTGATTTAAATATAATCATATTCTTGTTTTCGGTAAAAGTTACCCCAAAAGTTACCCCAAAACTTTAAGGTAGGGGCATTTTTTTGGCACTATTTACCCCTTGTCAGATTGCCAGTTTAAGCTGTTTGGGTGGCAGGGGCAAAAATATTTTGTGGCATTTCTGCCAAGCTGTGAAATATGGTCTGATTGTAACACCAGCAATCACGCGCCGTCTTGTGGGCTGGTGCTTGCCCTATTTTTCCAGCCGTCCGATATTGGTAGGTGTAGTCATATGCCTACACCCATACTGGTGTTTGCTCTATTTTTTCCAGCCGTCCGATATTGTCTTTCGGGCTGCTCTTGTCTGTATCAGTTCTGCCGTTCATTTGCCCGCAAAAAAAAGCGTATATATACAAAAAAACGCAAAAATCGTTTGTTACCTTGTTACCAATGGCTGAAAGGCTTGTCATTCGTGGCTTTCGTGGTAACAAAATACATATCTTAACCTTGTTACCATTTGTTACCGCCCCTGTTTTTTAAACGCAACCATATGAATATAAAAGGGTAACAAGTGGTAACAAATCGGTAACAAGTAAATTTATGTTCATTTGTTACCGTTTTTTCTGTGTTTTTATATTTATATTCATATAGTTATAAGTGTTAAGTTTTGTGGTAACAAAGGTAACAAGTGATTTTGCCTCGCGCATATAGTTTTATCTATTCGCGCGTTTCGGTCTCCTTTCCTTTTTATGGGCTCCAAAAATTCAAGGGGCTGCATTATTGATTACGCGCGCGCGTATTGGTGTCGAAATTATTTATTCCTTGTCTGTCTTTGTTGGTCATGGCGTAAATAGGCTAAAATTTCGCTGTAAGCGTGTTTCGTTGATTTGGTAGGGTAGGGATAGGGAAAGGGTTGAACAGCCCTAATTTTTGAGATTTAGGGGCTTCCTGTCGATTTTATGCTTTATAAGTAGGTCTGCTTGAATGTTTGGACGTAAAAAAGCCCGCCTGTGTTGGTCATGGCGGGCTTGGTTGGGATTTTGGAATTAACCCCATGTAAATGATTAGTCGTCCAGTTCTATATTTGTAGCTAAAACATGAAACCAGCCGTTACCTTTCCGCTGGTGTTGGTAGCCTCTGTTTTTGTGGTTATATTTCAACAATCCATTATCTGCCAATACGCGGCAAACTTTCGCTTCATCGAAACTTTGGGCGATTTCATCGGCAAAGACACGGCGGATTACCCATAATTCCAATTTTTCCCCCTCCTGTTTCCTATATCCTGCATGGTCTTTATTGGTGCTTTTATCGCTCCATTCCATAAACCGCGTGCCTAATGCGTGTTGGGCGATAAAATCCTCTGCCTGCTCAATGATTCGGCGGTCTTCGTGTTTTCCTGCTCCGTTGGCTTCCAGCCATTCATCAAAGCATTTTTTCACGCCTGCCATGCCTACACCTACGGGCAAGCCGGTAACAGGGGCGGCAAGTTCCAAAGCAGCGGCGGCAATCGCAAAGCGTTTTGCTACTCTTCGCGCCTGTCCTGATAGTTCGGGAATGGTTGCCATAAATGCGGCCATGCGCTCCGTTGCCTGCTGTTTGGCTTGCTCTAGGTCGTCTAAAAGCTGTCGGATAAATAGTCTTCCTGCCGTTCCATGATATTTTTCTGCTGATTGGGCGATATGCTCACTCAACAATGCGCCATCTTCAAATCCATGCAATGTGTCATAAATGCCGTATTGCGCGGCGGCTCTGATACTAGGCAGGCGGGCGGCTTGTCCTGCGTTCCAATCGCCCTTATGGTGTTTCAAGATGGAATCGGGGGTCTTTTCGCCAGTGGAAAACATCATCACTTTCCAGCGGCTTAAAGCGCGGTTTCCGCCTTGTTTTGCGCCTTGCACTTTGTTGATACCATTCATAACGCTATAAACAGTATCGCCGATAACGTGCGGGCTTGCCTGTCCTATTTCGTCCAACACCAGCAAGCCATCATTGCGGGCGGCGGCTGTGTTGGAAAAGCCTATTTTCGTACCGCTCCAAGACAACAGGCTGCCTGATGGTTTGCCCCATACGCTCAAGGCTACTTTTGCGGCTGTGGTTTTGCCGTCTGAAGAATCGCCCATCAAGTGGAAGCCCCCCGATTCTTCGTTTAACAGGGAAAGCAACGGAGCGGCAAATGAAGCTCCCAAAGCAAGGCACAAACGGCTATTTCCTACTGCATATCGGGCTATGTTTTGTTGCCAGTCGGTAAGCTCTCCGTTTGGCTGATATGCCTTTGCTTGGCTGGTGTCGCCGTTGTAGATAATGGCGGGGTTTTTGTCGGTCGCTGTGATGGTTTCCCCGCTGGGCATAATGTAGCTGTCTTCGTGCCAGCCTGCGCGGTCGGTAATGGTAAAGGCTGTCTGGCTTCCCTCTTTCTGCAAATAGTCTGC
>NZ_KV799696.1:132890-133682 GCF_001810035.1 Neisseria sp. HMSC058F07
ATACGCGCCGTCATTGTCTTGCCCCGTGCCAATGATGTCGATAGGGTCGGAAAGCGATAGCGGCTCTGCTTCGACAATATCGCCGTCTTTGTCGGTTCTAACGTTTATCCACCATACGCCCCGATTATTGGTATCAAAGCGTGGGTGTGGGCGGAATGACTCGATATTCTCAAGGTTGTAGTCGTTGGGGCTTTCCTGCTTCGCTGTTTCGGTATTTTTCATGCTGTCTGTCCTCCGAAATGATTGTCTGATTGCTTTTTCTCGTTCAGTTCGTCCAGTGCGTCATAGCCTGGCGTTTTGCTTTGCCATATGCTCGCCTTGATTCCCTGCTTAATGGCTCGCATTGCCAAGTCATAAGCGGCTCTGTAACCAACGGGGCGGGGCGTGTCGTTATCGGCAATAATTGCAATCTCTTTTATACCGTTCAAAAAGTGAAAATTTGCCAAGCTGTTTGCGCTCAAGGCCGCGCATAAGCCCCAATCGTAAGCCTTGCATAATTCACGGGCGGCAAGGGCGGTTTCTATGCCCTCTGCAATGACAAGACGGCCATTTTCAGGAATCGGGAACAAGTGGACGGCTTGCCCCGATATGCTGCCTTGCTTACGGTTTCGCATTTTCTTGGCCGGTAATGTTTCGCCTGTTACAGGGTCTTTGATTGCCAGTTTCTGATAGCGTGGGGCGTGTAGTCCGTCCTCCCCGCATGGTTTGTCATAGGTCGTCTGAAGATAGGTAAGGTGCAAGCCTTGTAGCTCTTCGTCCATGTCGCGGATAGCGCAAACCATACAGGGGAAA
>NZ_KV799697.1:0-232 GCF_001810035.1 Neisseria sp. HMSC058F07
ACCGGCTGGAAACTGCGCGGCGAAGACGGCTTTAAACCCGACAATGCGGGCCAGCATTCGCGCCTGGCTTATGCACAAGCCGGCGGCATTGTGTTTGAGCCGTTTTTTATCAGTAACGACACTGATTTGGCCTTGTTTAAGACTACTAAATGGGGCATCTGCCGCGCGATTGCGGACGCGATTGCGATGGAATTGGGAGCGGTGAAGGTATGAAAAAGTCTTTGATTGCTTT
>NZ_KV799698.1:0-508 GCF_001810035.1 Neisseria sp. HMSC058F07
GTCAAACGCAGCTTCGGCTATAAAAACAATCTGATGGTGTCGCATACGGATGCGGCCGGATTGGTATCGGAATACGAATACGACCATTACACCCCGACCGGCAAAGTCATCCGCAACCGGACTTCTTTGGGCGAGGAATGGCGTTTTACCTATCACGAAGGTTACACCGAGGTAACCGACATATTGGGCCGTACCGAGCAATATCATTACGACTACAACAATGAGTTGACCAAACGGGTGTTTGCCGACGGCAGTACCAACCTGATGGAACGCGACGACTTGGGCCGTCTGCTCAGCCATACCGATGCAATGGGACGCGTTACCCGTTATCAATACAGCAACGAAGGCCAGGTAGAAAGCATTATCCGTCCGGACGGCGTCATCCTGCATTTCGACTATGACGACAACTACCGTCTGATCCGTAAAAGCGATGCCGAAAGCTGTTACCACGGCTATACCTATGACGAAGCGGGTAACCTGCTGACCCATACCGACCCGCTGAAACACA
>NZ_KV799699.1:0-1645 GCF_001810035.1 Neisseria sp. HMSC058F07
CCGCGCCGAAATCAAAAAGCCCGCCGGCAACACCGAAATCTGGATCTACGCCTACGACCCGTTCGGACGCCGCCTTTCCAAAGAACGCCAAGACAAACTCGCCTGGACGAGTACCGAACCGAAACGCACCCACTTCGTCTGGGACGGCAGCCGCCTATTGCAGGAGTACACCTACAAAGGCAGCTACACCTATATCTATACCGACCAAGACAGCTACGAACCGCTGGCGCAAGTCTTTGACAACGCCAAAGACGGCAAACAATACCTCGCCTATTTCCACACCGACCAAGTCGGCATACCGCGCGAGATGACCGACATCCACGGCAATCTGTTGTGGTACGGCGAATACACCGCCTGGGGTCGTCTGAAAAAGGATGAACGGGTTTACAAGAACGCGCATCAGCCGTTCAGATTGCAGAACCAATACTTCGATGAAGAGACAGGACTGCATTACAACCTGAAGCGCTATTACGAGCCCGAGGCGGGACGGTTTGTGAATCAGGACCCGATTAAATTAATTGGTGGAGATAATCTATATCAGTTTGCGCTGAATGCACAGGAATGGTATGACCCATTAGGTTTATGGAGAAGGAATGCCTATGTTGGTAGAACGCCATCTAAGGTATCTAAGACAGGACGGGCAGTAATGCAACGTATGTTAGCTAATGGAGAAATTGAAGGTATTACATCCGAGGAAATCAGTAAACTTAGACGTACCTCACAGATTCCTGAGGGTGCAGTTTTCAAAGATGTAGATGGTAAAAAATACTCTTTAAGAAATGCACATATGGGACATAATCCTGAAGATGCTGTTTCCTATTGGAATCGTTGTGGTCGTTATCATGGAGCCAAGTCTCAGGCAGTACGGAAATGGATGCTTGATCCCAATAATTATCGATTGGAATATGGGCCAGGCAACTGTTCCCGTGGAGCAAAGAGCAAAGAACGTTATAAGAAACCTCGCAAGCCTAAAAATGGAAAGTTACCCAAAGGTTGTTAATGAAGAGTTATGAATGAAAGGAAAACTATGTATTTATCTGATATTAATCCTGAGTTAAATAGTAAAATTAATAATATTATATGTGAGTCGAGACAGGCTAAAACTCTTCAGGAAAGGATTGATGAGTTAATGAAGGCTTGGGATTTAATTCCAAAACCTGCTACTCAATTCGTAACCCCAACTAGTGGGCTATGTTCTGAAATTTCTGGCAGATTTAAAGAGTTAAAGGATTATTCTAAGGCACTTGAATGGATAAATATTGCATTAGAGGCGCGAAAAACAGTTCCTGATGGCAGCACATTTCTATGGGCAGGTATTATCTATTACGAACTAGGTGATATGGAAAATGCTTATAAATATTTCGATTTGGCGTACAAAGAGTTACGTTACACACCTTTCTCTATGGAGGATAAAAAATATTGGCAATTTTATAAACAACGTAAAGAAGAATTAAATCCTAAGAAAAAAACCAAAAAGTAAGATTCGATATTTTCAGACGACCTCAAAACCTTCTTTGAGGTCGTCTGAAATGTTTGCTCTTTAACAACCTCATTACTAGTCAGCATGAAGGTCGTCTGAAACCAACTTTCAGACGACCTTTGTTGCACCGTACTTAACCGCCGCTACGCCTACGACAAAGCCGGC
>NZ_KV799700.1:0-278 GCF_001810035.1 Neisseria sp. HMSC058F07
AACGGGCAAAGCAAAGACGAAGGCATCAGCCGCACCCGTTTCGAATACGACCCCATTACCGGCAACCTGACCAAAGCCCGCAACCAACACAGCAGCGTCGAACTCGCCTACGACGAACTCGACCGCCTCATCGGCGAAACCACCGTCCACAACGGCCAAAGCGCCACCGTAGGCTACCAGTACGACCCGTTGGGCAACCGCATCCGCACCATCCTGCCCGACGGCCGCCATATCGATTACCTGTACTACGGTAGCGGACACCTGCACCAAATCAGCCT
>NZ_KV799701.1:0-430 GCF_001810035.1 Neisseria sp. HMSC058F07
CGTTCGATGTCGGAGATGACTTCGTCGTCGAGGCTGATTTGGTGCAGGTGGCCGCTGCCGTAATACAGGTAATTGATCTGTCTGCCGTCAGGCAGGACGGTGGCGGTACGGTTGCCGTTGAAGTCGTAGTGGTAGCGGATGCTTTCGGTAACGGGCAGGTACAGCATGTCGTACTGCGCATCGCGCCAGTCGGTTTCGGGCAAACCGTTTCGGGCGTTCTCTTCCTTAGTCGGTACTTTCCATTGGTGCTGGCCGATGATTTGGCCGTTGCCGTTGTAGTCGAAGCAGGTAATGCTGTGGCGGTTGGCGGCACGGACGAGGTTGCCGTCCAGGTCGTATTGGTAAACGGTTTCCTGAACCTTGTCGTTGTTGCGGGCGAGGGTATGGATTAAGCGGCCCAATACGTCGCGTTTGAACTCGGTAATCCGCA
>NZ_KV799702.1:0-454 GCF_001810035.1 Neisseria sp. HMSC058F07
CGGTTGAGGCGGTCGTATTCGAAGGTTTCGTGACTGCCGTCGGGATAGTCGGTACGGACGGGGTTGCCTGCTGCGTCGTAGTGGTGGCGGGTGGTATGGCCCAGCGCATCGGTAACGGTTTCGAGATCGCCGTATTCGGTGTAACCGAAACGGGTGGTTTCGCCGGTACAGTCGGTAAAGCAGACGAGTTGGTCGAGGGTGTCGTAGTGTAGACGTCGGGTTTTGCCTAAGGCGTCGGTAATGGTTTCGGGCAGCCATCGGGCGTTGTAGCCGTAGCTGGTAGTGTAACCGGCGGGGTCGGTGATGCTGATGAGGTTGCCGCGTCCGTCGTAATCGTAGGCGGTAACCCTGCCTGCGGGATCGTTGACGGCAACCGGCAGGTTGAGGGTTTCGTGGTAGTCGATTTGGGTACTGCTGCCGTCCGGCGCGGTGATGGCGATGACGTTGCCTTCGG
>NZ_KV799703.1:0-343 GCF_001810035.1 Neisseria sp. HMSC058F07
CAGCAGCCTGTACGACTACGACCCCATGGGCCGTCTGAAAAGCCAGCGTACCATCCAGAACGGCACACAAACGCTTCACGGCAAACAAAACCCGTTGGCCGGCGGCGCCGTCAACCGCCGCTACGCCTATGACAAAGCCGGCAACCTCATTCAAAGCGCCGACCAAAGAAGCGGCGTCCTTAATTACGTTTACGACAAAATCGGACGTATTCAAGAAGCCCGCAACAGCCAAACCGGCCGCAGCGAAACCTTCGCCTTCGACCCCGCCCACAACATCCTTTCAGACAAAGCAGCCGAAAGAAAGGGCAACAATCTTGTCAGCGGCAACCGCCTCAAAGAATAC
>NZ_KV799704.1:0-379 GCF_001810035.1 Neisseria sp. HMSC058F07
GGCGAGTTTGTCTTGGCGTTCTTTGGAAAGCCGTCTGCCGAACGGGTCATAGGCGTATGTCCAGATCTCGGTGTTGCCGGCGGGCTTTTTGATTTCGGCGCGGACGAGTTGGTTTTCTAAATCGTATTGGTAATATTGGTTTTCGCCATTAGGCAGCTGGCGGTAGATCAGGTTGCCCAATGCGTCGTAGGTGTATTCGATGCCGTTGTATTCTTTGAGGCGGTTGCCGGCGGTAAGGTTGGGGTTGGCAGGTGATTTCAGACGACCTTGAGTTTTGGTGTCGTCTGAAATCGGAGCGGTCGTTTTGCCCTCTCCACGACCCTCTCCCGCGGGAGAGGGGGTAGATGTCGGGATGTCGAGGATGTTGTGGGCGGGGTCG
>NZ_KV799704.1:479-801 GCF_001810035.1 Neisseria sp. HMSC058F07
GGCTTCTTGAATGCGTCCGATTTTGTCGTAGACGTAATTGAGGACGCCGCTTCTTTGATCGGCGCTTTGAATGAGGTTGCCGGCTTTGTCGTAGGCGTAGCGGCGGTTCACGACGCCGCCGGCCAGCGGGTTTTGTTTGCCGTGAAGCGTTTGTGTGCCGCTCCAAACGGTACGCTGGCTTTTCAGACGACCCATGGGGTCGTAGTCGTACAGGCTACTGATGCTGCCCTGTGTCCTTTGGATTTCTCGGTGCAGTTTGTCGCGCTCGATGTCGCTGACGACTTCGCCGTCCAGGCTGATTTGGTGCAGGTGTCCGCTGCCG
>NZ_KV799705.1:0-557 GCF_001810035.1 Neisseria sp. HMSC058F07
GCGCGGTGATGGCGATGACGTTGCCTTCGGTATCGTAGAGATAGCGGGTTTTGCGTCCGAGCGGGTCGCGTTCTACGGTAATGCGGCCGTAGCTGTCGCGTTCGCTGTCGCTGCGTTGTCCGTCGGCGTCGATGCGGTAGACGAGTTCGCGGTTTTCGTCGAAACCGTACACTTCCGTCCGTCCCAATGCGTCGGTAACGACGGTATGGTCTTTGCGGTAGTCGAACGTCCATTCTTCACCGAGGTTGTTGCTGCTCTTGAGCACTTTGCCGTCGGTGTCGTAACGGTCGTATTCGTAGCGGAACACCAGTCCGTCGGGCTGGCTGTGTTCGACCATGATGTGGTTTCGGTAGGCGAAACCGCGCAGTTTTTTGCCGTCGCGTCCGTAAACGGCGGTCAAATCGCCGTAGCCGTCGTAGTCGTAGCGCACCAGTTCCTTGCCGTTGAAGGTGACGGAGGTAAGGCGGTTAACGTAGAAACGTTCGTCTTCGGAAATAAATACGTCCCGTTCCCCGGCCGGGTCGAAATCGGGATCGTTGTCGTGCAGACGGATGGAG
>NZ_KV799705.1:657-1190 GCF_001810035.1 Neisseria sp. HMSC058F07
CGTCCATTCTTCACCGAGGTTGTTGCTGCTTTTAAGCACTTTGCCGTCGGCGTCGTAACGGTCGTATTCGTAGCGGGACACCAGTCCGTCGGGTTGGCTATGTTCGACCATGATGTGGTTTCGGTAGGCGAAACCGCGCAGTTTTTTGCCGTCTCGTCCGTAAACGGCGGTCAAATTGCCGCAGCCGTCGTAGTCGTAGCGCACCAATTCCTTGCCGTTGAAGGTGACGGAAGTAAGGCGGTTGACGTAGAAACGTTCGTCTTCGGAAACGAATACGTCCCGTTCTCCGGCCGGGTCGAAGTCGGGATCGTTGTCGTGCAGACGGATGGAGGAGAATACGGGCTGAAAGTGTCGGCCACTGCCGTCGTAAATGCTGTGCGGCAGTCCGTTGTCGTTGTAGCAGAGGCGGATATGGCGGCCGTTGCGGTCGAGTTGTGCGACCAGTTGGAAAATGCCGCAGCCGGAATCGACTTCGGCAAACAGCAGCCGTGCACCGCCGTCGGGGGAGGCGATTTGGTAGAGGTCGTCTGAAA
>NZ_KV799705.1:1290-3072 GCF_001810035.1 Neisseria sp. HMSC058F07
GTCTGAAAAACAGAAACCGCGTGCGTGCGTACCGCACACACTCCACGTCAGGACTTAAGGTTTTGTCCGGGCTATGGCTTGCTTATCCGTAAGGAATCAAACGAAGGTCATCTGAAAGTTATGTTTCAAACTACCCTATGGTTTGGTTTTGTCTTGACTCAACCAACTTACTGGGTTTGCTTTAATATTTTTCCCAGGATAAATCTAAATCGTTTTGTGGAATACATCCCATAGTCAAACATTTTACAGCACATTTGAATGCTATTTCTTTAGATAAAATATATTTAGACTCAAATAAGCCAATTTGCCCTCCCGTATTTAATTCTATTTTTAAGGTACTTCCTTCGTTAGGGTTTATTAAATTAAAAATGATGCCATTTTCTTCACCTGTTACAACATATTTCCCTCCCCCTCCACCAATCATTAAATAGTTTTCTTCTGATAAAACTAAATTTACAAGAGTATGTTGCTTAGCATCTAATTTTTCTAAAATTTCTAAAAGTCTTTCCGAGGAATTAATATGATAAACCTCTTCCTTACAATGAGATCCATTCCAGTTATCCAAAGTAATTTCCATAATAACTTCCTCTAATGAGATTGTTAAAGAACAAATGGTTCAGACGACCTCAAAGAAAGTATTGAAGTCGTCTGAAAAACAGAAACCGCGTGCGTGCGTTCCGTTCGCACTCTACATCGGAATTGTAGGTTTCATTGGCTACAGCTTGCTCATTTATAGAGACTGTATTAATTCTATATATCTGTCTGTTTTTTTATCCCAAAAAATGTACAAATAAGTAGTATCATGCTTCAACTTCGATATATCTAACTGCCCTAGAAACATTGCGGGAATATTATCAATGATAGGCCAACCAGGCTCCTGTAACCATTTGGGATGTTTATCCATGCAAATAAAATGTTCCTTAATAATCTTTTTAAAAGTGGTCACCGTCTTAGGTTTGTACTTATCATACAAGAAATTTAAATAACCCATATCAGCTGGTATCCAGTTAGGAATAGCCTCCAAAATCAAATCGAATTTTTTTTCTGTCGTTGAATTTGAAGAGTACGGTATATGTTTGTAATCTAAAATTTCCCTGAAAATATCCATCAAGTTTAACTTTGCATCAAGAGATGTCAAATCCTGACTAATTAAATATTCATAAGTGGAATTACTATTCATATAAGGTTTAGCTTTAGTATTTTCCAACAGGGAAATTAATTCTTGATTGGAAGACAACGCCATTTCCAATTCTTCAGTTGATAATTTTTCTTCCACAAAATTCTTTAAAATTTCTATTGCTTTCATAGCTAATTTCCTAGATTCCTATAAGGGTCAAGCGCTGCATGTTGTTCTCTAGTTACTTCTCTCAAATTAAAAGGACTATGCCTATCTGCATGACCTAAGCGTTGTGGCACATGATGATGCAACTCCATGGGATTTCCATTTGCATCTAAAGGAGCACGTCCTCTTTTCATTCTACTCATATTTGCAGGAGAAAATTCTCCTGTACCTTTCGAGGCTAAATACCTATTTTTCCAGTATCTTGACCTAACAACATCCCAAGATGGCATATCACCGTTAGGTAATGGTTTATCAATACGCTCGCCTCTTTTCCAACGTTTGAATAAATTCTTTAATAGCGGTTTAGGTTTATTTGGTTTATTTTTGTTGGCCGGGCACAGTCCCCAAACATCAAGCCATTCCTGCGCATTCGGAGCAAACTGATACAGATTCTCCCCACCCAACAACCCAATCGGGTCCTGATTCACAAACCGCCCGGC
>NZ_KV799705.1:3172-26567 GCF_001810035.1 Neisseria sp. HMSC058F07
GGGAGGCGATTTGGTAGAGGTCGTCTGAAATCTGAGAAAAGAAGATTTGTTCGTAAGGATCAAAATAGGCGTTATCCAGACCGTAGGGGTCTTCTTCGGCGGAAGCAGGTCTTTGGGCAGCCTCTTCTTCATATAAATCGTCTTCATCGTCGTCGGCTGCGGAATAAGGCTCGTCAGCTTCGTCGCTGATATCCGGCAACGAAATTTCCCTGCCCTGTTCATCAATATAGAGGAAACCGTCGGCAGTCCGGACAAGACGCATAGAGAACGGCAGCGACCAACCCTGTCCCAGCCAGCCGTTGCCTATTTGGTCGGAATAGTAGCTGCGCTGCCAAACAAGGGGAAGTGGGGAGTCAAAGGAAAAGTCGGTCTCTGTATCGTCAAATAGGACTTTGATACCAAGTACGGCATTAACAGGATTACCGATAGCTGCTGCAACTTTACAGGGGATACAGTGACCATGACCAGAAGTAACTACCCCACCATCAGAACCTGCTCCGCTGCCCCCGCCAAAACCACTGACCATCTTTCGTGAAGGCAGTCTAACACTAGGCAAACCTGGGACCATTGAAGCGAGCGAAACCACATCAGATACAGCATCAGCCACATTAGCTGCAGCAGAGTCAGGAGCAACCAAAGAAAGGGCACTAGAGGCAACATCGGCCACCATCTCTATCACATCTACCGGCCCGGCTGCATTAGTCAGCGGCTCAGGCGGATTGGCAGAACCTTGAGACACCATGGCAGGTGCAGAAGGCTGAGGAACAAGAATACCTATGGTATTACCGGAAGAGGACATGCGATTACTCCGTCGAAATCCTAATTAATCTACAAGTAGAAACCTCAAAACAAGGAACCTCAATCACTTTCTGAGGACTTTGAACACATTATTTTGCAAAAATTATAACAAACAATAAGCTATAAATAAAACTGTATTTGATAAACTTTATTATCTATAATATCATATAGTAAGCGCATATTTTTAAAGATTATTTACATTTCTTTAGTTATTATTTCAAGTGGTTTAAATTTATATTTATCAACACATCGAATTATGCTAGAGTACGAGTCTTAGCAGTTGTATCTAAATTAGCAACTTGGGAATCTAAAAACTCTTCTCTTGTGATGACTACTTATGTTTAAGCAAAATGAAGTCTATTTTTTTGGCAAACTGAATCAATCCCGTGATTTTATTTTCTCCGAGAATCTTCAAACTCATGATAGATTCTTTTGGGATAACTGGTTTAACCGATGCTCCGGCCAAAACAAATTAATTTCATTCACTCGAAAAACATATTCCCCTTTGCAAATTTGGCTATTTTGTATCAAATTACCCGATGATCTTATTTATACTGGTATGGCTGCTGGTAGTTCTGATAAAATTGGCAGAAAATACCCATTTGTGTTATTTTATAAACCTAGCTCTATTCCCGAATCACTTGATTCTCTTTTTTTTCTTTTAAAGAAAAAAAATTCCTTTCGCAAGATATTAAAAGAAGGGGAATATTGTATCGAAGATTTTTACAGTAGTGATACAACAGAGAGCTCTATCCTCTCTGAATCCTTTCACAACTTTTTATCTGATTCAGACGGCATTGGTAGTTTTTGGCAAGAGATTGAAAGCGGTTACCACATAAAACATGAAGGCCTCCCCTCATGCTCACTGTTTAATAAGTTATTTGGATTATAAGTAGATGAACACATTTCCTCGATGGGACGAGCCTATCTCTATCGACAGTCCCGAAGGTGTAAATATCGAATACGATAGCCGCTTTTTAGAACTACAAAGCGTAGCTGAAGGCAAACCAGAACAACAATATGGTGACACGATTATTCCGGCAGAAGAGGCCGACTGGGCAACAGTAGAAAAGTTGTGCAATCAATTGCTAGCCGAGTCTAAAGATTTACATGTCTTGGCTTATTATGCACAAGCTCTTACTGCCAAACATGGACTCGTAGGGTTCTGCGCTGGCTGCGAAGCAATTAGAGCTAATATAGACTTATATTGGGAATCCATTTACCCCAAACTTGAAGATGAAGACGGTGAATTTGATCCCTTTTACAGGATCAATGCCCTTAGCTCCTTTACTACACTTGATGGCATCATCAAAGAGATTCTTGCATCTAAATTATTGATAAATGGGTTAACTCAACAACCAATTACTGTCAAAGAAGCTGTTTCCATACTACAAGGAAATGATTCACAAAATTATCCAGGAGGTAAAGAGCGGCTAATGCTCGATATTAGAGTAAATGCCGATACAGGGAAACCTGAATTAACTGCATTAATTCAAGCATTGGACTGTCTGAAAGACATCCAACGCATTTTCTCGTCTAATTTACAGGATGAACACTCACTTGATTTTGATGTTATTCAGAAACCCCTTACCCTAATTCACAAAGCCATCAACTATAATGATGGGAGCACTCCCTCAGTACAACAGACAGAACAGCCTGAGTTACCCTCTGAAACTAACAGCTTGGCTATTACGCAAGAACAATCTATTCAAGAGGCTGATGCATGGCGCCGTCTGAATATTAAAAATCGCGCTGATGTTGATCTGGCTTTAGAGAAAATCTGCATTTATTTTGAAACTCTTGAGCCCAGCCACCCTGCACCACTGTTTATCCGCAGAGTGCAACGACAAATGAATATGAACTTTTATGACATCATGAAAGATATTAGCCCAGAAAGTATTGTCAATTTAGAAGTTTTAATTGGCAAACCAGATGAAGATACAGCAAATTCCTAAAATTAGTAAACCTCATCCACAATTTCGTAAATATCTTTTAGATATACAACATTATTAATTATCCTAAGGTTATAACCATGTCACGAAATAAATCATCAGGTCAAAAGTTTATTGCCCGCAATCGAGCTCCTCGCGTGCAAATTGAATATGACGTAGAGTTGTATGGCTCAGAGAAAAAGATTGAACTGCCTTTCGTTATGGGTGTTATGGCAGATTTGGTTGGTAAACCTGTCGAGCCACTGCCTGACTTGGCCGAACGAAAATTCTTAGAAATTGATGTAGACAATTTCGACGAACGCATGAAAGCCCTTAAACCTCGTGTCGCCTTCAACGTAAAAAATACATTGACAGGTGAAGGGAATTTGAATGTAGAACTCGAATTGGAAAGCATGGATGACTTCTCACCGGCTGCGATAGCTAAAAAAGTAGCACCTCTAAATGAGCTTTTACAGGCACGTACAGAACTGTCTAATTTACTCTCATATATGGATGGTAAAAGTGGGGCTGAAGAACTAATTGGAAAAGTCTTAGGAGACAGCGAATTACTAAAAAGTCTTGCAGCCGCGCCCAAATCAACATCCAAAAATGAACAATAGTCTCTAATAAAACTAGAAGTGAAAGTAAATCATGGCTGAAAAACAATTAGATACCCTAGAAAATGGCAGTTCGCAACATGTGTTTGCAACCAATGAATTTGAACAGCTGCTTCAAAAAGAATTCAAACCTAAAACGGAAGAAGCTAAAAGCGCTGTAACTAATGCAGTCGCAACATTGGCTCAGCAAGCCTTACAAAATGTCGTCACCATTTCAGATGATACCTATCAAACCATTGAAGCAATTATTGCCGAAATTGACAGAAAGCTTTCTGAACAAATCAACTTGATCTTGCATCATGAGGACTTTCAAAAGCTTGAAGGTGAATGGCGCGGCCTGCATCATTTAGTGACCAATACCGAAACAGATACTTTACTGAAAATCAAAGTATTACCTATTTCCAAAAAGGAAGTTGCTCGTAATTTAAAACGCTTTAAAGGTACGGCTTGGGATCAAAGCCCACTCTTTAAACGTATTTATGAGGAAGAATACGGCCAATTTGGCGGTGAACCCTTTGGTTGCTTAGTAGGTGACTATTATTTTGATCACTCTGCCCCTGATGTAGAAATGCTCAATAGTCTTGAGAAGATTGCAGCGGCTGCACACTGTCCATTTATTGCTGGTGCATCTCCCAAATTAATGCAAATGGAGTCTTGGCAAGAATTAGCTAATCCGCGCGACTTAAGTAAAATTTTCCAAAATGCCGAATATGCTCCATGGCGAAGCCTGCGTGAATCCGAAGATTCACGTTATATCGGTTTAGCCCTGCCTCGTTTCCTGTCTCGCCTGCCTTATGGTGCCACAACAAATCCTGTAGACGAATTTGACTTCGAAGAGGAAACAGAAGGTGCAGATCACAATAAATATACTTGGGCCAATGCTGCTTATGCAATGGCAGTAAATATTAATCGCTCATTTAAATACTATGGTTGGTGTACCGCTATTCGCGGTGTGGAATCAGGCGGTATCGTTGAAAATCTTCCCTGCCACACATTCCCAACCGATGATGGTGGTGTAGACATGAAATGCCCAACAGAAATCGCCATTAGCGACCGCCGAGAGGCAGAATTGGCTGCATTGGGCTTTATGCCATTAATTCATCGCAAGAACACGGATTTAGCTGCATTTATCGGTGCGCAATCTTTGCATAAACCATCTGAATATTATGATCCAGATGCTACCGCCAATGCACGTTTATCTGCTCGCTTGCCTTATTTATTCGCATGCTGCCGTTTCGCACACTACTTAAAATGTATTGTTCGTGACAAAGTTGGCTCATTCCGCGAACGTGATGACATGGAACGCTGGTTGAACGAATGGATTATGAATTATGTAGATGGAGACCCTGCCAACTCTACGCAAGAAACGAAAGCACGCAAACCATTAGCTGCTGCAGAGGTAGTTGTAGAAGAAGTAGAAGATAATCCAGGATACTACACTTCTAAGTTCTTCCTGCGTCCTCATTATCAACTTGAGGGGCTTACCGTTTCTCTACGCTTGGTTTCCAAATTGCCTTCGACTAAACAAGAATAGTCAGGCTTAGTTTATTTAGTTGGGTATATTTAGTGCCCTGTTGTTAAATCGCTTGTATTTTTTAACTAGGAGAGTAAAAAATGGCTATTGATATGTTCATGAAAGTTGAAGGTGTAAATGGCGAATCAAAAGATTCTAACCACAAAGACTGGACTAACATCGAAAGTTTTGACTGGGGTGCAGAGCAACCTGGTTCAATGACTAGCGGTGGTGGCGGTGGTGCCGGTAAAGTCAATTTCAATGACTTGACCGTAGTTGCTGCTATCGATAAAGCAGCTCCAACCATTTTGAAAAACTGCGCTACTGGCCAACACTTGAGCAAAGTAGAAATTTCTGTATGTAAAGCTGGTGGTGAACAAATTGAATACTCACGCACTACATTAGAAGATGTCTTAGTGACCGGTGTGAAATTCATTGGCGTACAAGACAATGATGCTCTGAAAATGCGTTATTCATTCCAAGCTGCAAAAGTGAAAAACCAATATTGGGAACAAACCGATAAAGGTTCTAAAGGTGCTGAAGTTCAAATGGCCTTCAATATCAAAGAAAACAAATCTGCATAATTGATATGTAGATTTAATTAAAAAAGCCTGACTTAAAAGGCGTTTTTAAGTCAGGCTTTATATATAAATGTTTTCACTTTTCAGACGGCACTACTTAACTGAAAAATTAATCTTGTTTTTAACTTCTATTATTCATCTTTATAAATTAAATAAGGGATCATTGAAATGGATTTGAAGACTAAATTATCAGAGATGATTGAGCTTGTACGTTCAAATCCTGACAATCAAGAACATCGTTTAGCACTGATTCAATATCAGTGTCTGTGCGCAAAATGGGAACAGGCTTTAAAACAGATTGGACAATATCAAAAACTGTTTCCTCATACCCAAAAACCTTTAATGCTTTATCTTATTGAAAATATTTCTGCTGAAATGCGGCGTCAGGCAGTTTTGGAAGCCCAACAAAAACCAAAAACACTAGAACAACACGCAAGCAAACTTGATATTCTTCAAAAGCAACTCTCTTTAGTTGCCCATGTTTCAGAACAGAAAAATAAAGCCCTTGTCGATGATTATACTGTGCTATCTGAGAATATAGAAGGCTCGCCCGTACATATTACTTACCTTTTAGCAGATAAATCAGTTTCCGAGATTGATAGTGACTGGATTATGGATGGAGACGTACGTACCGCCTTCGTTTATGAATATTTCTATCAAGGTCACTACTACTGGCAAACATGGAATTCTATTGAAAATATTTCTTTCAAGACACCAAGTTCCTTACTGGACATCATTTGGAGGCCGTCTGAAATCAAATTTACTAATGGTGAATGTATTCAATGTACCAGCCCTGCTCGTTATGCTGTTATGCCTGGTGAAGAAACAGCATGGTCAGATCTACTAATGAAATGTTCACAAACTGACTGGATAGAAATAGCAGAGCAACTCTTTACAGGGGTTGGTCAAAAAACTTTGTATACCGACAACCATGATTTTGGCCTTTTAGATATTTGTAATATTAGATTTGAACAAAATCATTAAAATCTATCCATCTTTCAAACCCAACAATTAAACATGTCGCAATTCAAAAATCAACTGTTACCCTCTTTATTTGACAGACTAACAGATGAAGAGCCACGCAGAAAAAAAGAGGCACGCTCCGATCAGGTCATTAATCTTGATCAATATCGGCAAGCAGTACTGCGTGATATTCTTTATCTACTGAATACATGCAACATGCAAGCAGAAACTATGGGGATTGACCTAACTGAAAATGTACGCTCTTCTACATTAAATTATGGTATCCCTCCCCTTTCTGGTATTAATTTTTCCGATATTGAATGGCAAGATGTGGAACAGAATATCAAACAAGCCATCATCGATTTTGAACCGCGTCTTGAAAATAAGACTCTACAAGTGATCGTAAATACCTCAGACGATGATGACGATGCTTTACACAATAAACTCATTATTGAAATCAAAGGTTACCTGAAACTCAATCCTTATCCTAAAGAATTCTTGCTCCGAACCAGCATGGATGTTGAAACAGGATTGTTTGACTTATTAGATGGGGGAAATGGGGCTTGAATAATAAATTACTGTCTTACTACAACAAAGAGCTAACTTTTCTAAAGGAAATGGGTAAAGAGTTTGCAGCCCAATATCCTAAGATAGCCTCAAGATTAGCTTTAGATACAACTGATATTCCTGACCCCTATGTTGAAAGACTCTTGGAAGGGGTAAGTTTTCTTACTGCACGCACCCAACTTAAACTGGATGCGGAGTATCCTCGTTTTGTCCAAAGAATCTTAGAAGTTGTTTATCCTGACTTCATCAATCAAAAACCGGCTGCAGCTATTGTCAATCTAGAGCCTACTAATCAATATAACGCTGATGTGATCAATCTACTGGAACGAGGAAAAATATTAAGGTCTCTGCCTATTGATGAATTTAGAGTAAGTTGTCCATTTTCTGTAACTAAAACTACTGAAATTCTGCCACTTCGTATTGAAAAAGCCAAATATACTGACTCAATAGGTTATTTACCAAACGCACTCCCTGCACTCAAACAATCCTCTGGTAAGAAAGTACAATCTGCCTTGCGTTTGGATTTTTCATTGAGCGTACCAGGTACATGTTCAGAGATGTTGCCAGATGAATTATCTATATTTTTGGGTACAGAGCTTTCCAAATCATCTTCATTGCTGTTTCTATTGGCTTCTGAATGCGTGGGTGTTGTTTGCCACAGTTACGAAAATCCAAAACAATGGTATTACCCATTACCTACTACACCAGAACATCGTGGTTTTCGAGAAGATGAAGCCTTATCATTTAATTTAGATAAATCGGTGAGTGCATTCCGAATTATGCAGGAGTATTCACGCCTACCGGAAAAGTTTCTATTTATTTCTCAAAAAAATATTAAACAAGCCGTCCAACAAGCCGAAAAAAAAGGACACTTACCTAAAGTACCTGAACATTTAGAGGAAATCGTAAACGATAAGGGAGTCAATAAAAAAATTATTACTTATCGTAAACGCTATTTTAGTCTTTCATTTTTATTCAGTAATAAAATACCTGAATTAACTGAGCTGATCGGTGTAGATGATTTCTCTGTAAATGCCGTACCAGTCGTCAACTTATTCAGAAAAAAAAGCTCACGCTTTCCGGTAAATATTCAAGATCAGGAGTACCATGTCGTTATCGACCGTACCCAGCCCCTGAATTATGAAGTCTACGCTATCGAGCAAGTAAAAGGCTTTGATACCAACAACCTTCAAACCGTAGTATTTTCACCAATGTACAAAGCACCGGATATAGGACTCTTTCCTGAGTCCCAAACTCAACATGCTTATTTTTCTGCTCGTCGTGCTGATAGAGTACCATCCGAAAACTCAGCTAAAAATGGTTTTCGCTCTTCCTATTTAGGTAGTGAGGTATTTTTATCTCTTGCTAATAATCAGAATTACGCCTTTAATTCAAACATACAACACCTTTCTGTCGATACTTGGTGTACAAGCAGAGATTTGCCTCTAATCATGCCTCGAGACGGAGAATCTGACTTTCTTATTGAGGGATTTTTGCCAGTCAAATCAATTAAACTGATTTCTAAATTAACAAGGCCTCAAGAAGCAGTAAGTGAAGATAGGACACTTTGGTCATTTTTAAATCAATTGAGCTTAAATTACCTATCGCTCTTGAATACTGATAAAGAAGATGCGCCTGTTGCTTTGAAAGAGCTTTTAACAGTATTTGTTTCTTCTGAAAGCGATTTACTGAAAAAACAGATTGAATCAATTACACGAGTTGAAACCTCAATTATTAACAAAGTAGTCCGTCATTATGGAGTTGCAGCCCCTATCAGAGGAATCAACATTACCATTACACTAGACGAAGCTCAATTAGGCGGCGTCCATCCTTTCCTATTTGGATCAGTTTTAAACCATTATTTCCGACGTTTGGTGTCTATTAACTCATTTGTACAACTGAGAATTGACACGCTCCAGCAAGGTCATATTGCTACTTGGCCGTCTGAAATTGGAGAGAGAATGATTATATGAGTCCAGTCAACCCTAAAACAGATTTTGGTGACTCATTAGACAATGCTTGGGATGAAAAACTTACAGTCTTTTTAAATAAAGTTTCCTCTCAGCCGTATAAGTATGATTATTTTTCCCTCTTGCGCCAGCTTGAGTCCGTTAAATTTATTACTGGTGGGCAAATATTAGGCAAAGCTATTAGCCCCAAAATGGAGAAAATAAGGATCCACCAAAATCCTTCGCTTACTTTTGCCCCACGCAATCTCCAATCGGTAACCTTATCACCACATTATGTAGAAATTTCCATTAATGGATTTGGTCTGTTTGGCCCATCTGGCCCACTACCTCTACATTTAACCGAGTATGCTTATGAACGCCAACATCAACACGGTGACCGGGCATGGGCAGGTTTTGCAAATATGTTGCAACACCGTCTGGCTATCTTATTCTATCGAGCATGGGCTAATGCCCAAAGCATTACATCTTTAGATAAAAATGCTGAAGACCGCTTCGGAAAATATATTGCCAGTTTTAACGGCCTTAACATTCCGACCACACATAACAAAGGCTTAATTCACGAATTTGCCAAACGTTATTTTTCCGGTCTATTGATAAAACAAAGCCGATCTGCAGTCAACCTGCAACAACTGCTCACTCGCTATTTCCAAGTTCCCGTTAACATTCAAACTAACGTGGGGTACTGGGTTAAGGTTGAAGAAGAGAAAACGCAAATTGGGATTATGGGTAACTACACACTTGGTGATGGTTTACTACTAGGTGACAAACTCTATGATGTGCAAAGTAAATTTCGGATTATTATTGGCCCACTTACCTTACCAGCCTACCAATCATTCTTTAAAGACGGTATTAATACAGCCCGTTTACGAGAATGGGTTCGTTTATTTGCCGCAGAAGAATATGAATGGGACATTCAACCTATTCTGATGCAAAAAGAAGTTCCACTGATGGATTTAGGAGGGAACACTCAACTCGGCTTATCAACTTGGCTGGGAAATGTTTCCCGAGACGCAGAAGACTTGATTGTCAGCAATCATTAATCGGCTTTTCAGACGGCCATCGTCGATAAAAGCTTTAGAAAACTATTTTTGGACATATTTGAAATAATTTAACTAAGGACGTCTTATGTCAAACATCAGCCGCAGCGTATTATTTGGTAAGTTAAATACTACTTTGTATAAAACTTTGGAAAATGCCTATACCTTCTGTCGTCTTCGAGAAAACAGCTATGTTGAATTAGTACACTGGCTACACTCTCTACTTCAAACTGAAAAAACAGATATCTTCTGCCTGATAAATCAGTTTAACTTAGATGAAGTCAAAGCACGAAAAGATGTATTGGCTGCAGTAGAAAAATTACCTGTTGGTGCTACTGCCGTTATTGACTTCTCCGAACATATCCAAACCCTTGTCGAACAAACTTGGACATACAGTTCACTAAAATTTGGTACAGACAAAATCCGTACAGCTCATATTTTCTATACCATGCTGCAAAATAAGACTTTACAGGGTATTCTGGCCAATATTTCATCTGAGTTCCTGAAAATCAAACCGGAGACATTGGCAAACAATATTATTGCTATTACTGCTAACTCTGAAGAGAATCTTGATGTTACCCAGAATGCCTTATCTTCCGAGCCTAATGCTACCCACAAAGAAAGTGCCTTAGCTAAATACGGCAGCAATCTTACCGAAAAGGCTAAAAATGGCGAAATAGATCCAATCACAGGCCGTGACACTGAAATCAGACAAATGATTGACATCCTAATGCGTCGCCGTCAAAACAACCCGATTCTTACAGGTGAAGCCGGTGTTGGTAAGACTGCTGTGGTTGAAGCTTTGGCATTACGTTTAGCTGCCGGAGATGTTCCGCCTGGGTTGAAAGACGTTCAATTAATTCTATTGGATATCGGTTTGCTCAAAGCTGGTGCCAGTGTTAGCGGAGAATTTGAATCACGCCTCAGAGCAGTTATGGATGAAGTAGAATCCAGCCCAACCCCAATCGTGCTATTCATCGACGAAATCCATACTTTAATTGGTGCCGGTGGAGCTGTCGGTACTGGTGATGCTGCCAACTTACTCAAACCTGCATTAGCTCGTGGCAAACTTCGTACTATTGGTGCAACCACATGGGCAGAATACAAAAAATATTTTGAAAAAGATCCTGCCCTAACTCGTCGCTTCCAAGTTGTACAAGTAGATGAACCCGATGAAGAAAAAGCCATCAACATGCTTAGGGCATTGAATGCTTCTCTAGAAAAACACCATAAAGTGATTATTCTTGATGAAGCAATCCAGGCTGCTGTAAAACTTTCTCACCGCTATATTCCAGCACGTCAGCTCCCCGATAAAGCTGTAGGCCTGATTGATACTGCCTGCGCACGTGTTGCAGTCAGCCAACATGCTGTACCTGGAAGCATTGAATATCTACGCAAGAAGTCAGAAGCATTAAAACTTGAGCAAGCAAATTTAGAACGTGAGAAAAAACTCAGTTTTGATTCTGAAGCTAGAATCACAAATATTGGTAAAGAATTAACTGAGGTTGAAGGCCGTCTGAAAAAATTAGAAGACAGATGGAAATCTGAAGCAGACTTAGTTGCCGAGCTATTGGCTGTACGTGAACAAATCATGCAGGTTGAACAAGAAACAACCGATGAAGAAAATAAACAGTTGCGTACCCGCCAAAAAGAACTGGTTACTAAATTGAAAAAACTGCAAGGCGTCCAACCTTTGGTTATGCCGTTAGTAGACAGTCGTACGGTTGCTGACGTTGTAGCAGACTGGACTGGAATTCCTGTCGGAAAAATGATGAAAGACGAGGTTGAGGCTGTATTACAGCTTGCTGATACCTTAAATAAGCGCATCATCGGCCAACGCCACGGTTTGGATGCGATTGCCCGCCGTATTCAAACTTCACGCGCCAATCTAGACAATCCCAACAAGCCTATTGGTGTTTTCATGCTTGCTGGCCCTTCCGGCGTGGGTAAAACCGAAACTGCACTGGCTCTAGCCGATACATTATATGGTGGTGAACAAAACGTGATTACCATCAACATGAGTGAATATCAAGAAGCTCATACTGTATCCACTTTGAAAGGAGCTCCTCCAGGTTATGTCGGCTATGGTGAAGGTGGCGTATTGACTGAAGCTGTACGTCGTAAACCTTACAGTGTTGTCTTACTCGATGAAGTAGAAAAAGCACATCCAGATGTTCATGAAATCTTTTTCCAAGTATTCGACAAAGGCTGGATGGAAGATGGCGAGGGCCGCTATATCGACTTTAAAAACACCATTATCATTCTTACCACCAACGTTGGTACAGATTTAATTATGGATATGTGTGATGATCCCGAAATGTTGCCTACTCCAGAAGGCCTAACTAAAGCCCTGCGTACTCCCCTGCTGAAAACTTTCCCAGCTGCTTTATTAGGCCGGATGCAAGTTATTCCTTACTATCCGCTATCCGATGATATGCTCTCAAAAATTGTTGAATTGCAATTAGACCGTATCGTAAAACGCATTAAAGATAATCATGGCATCGACCTACACTATACCCCTGAAGTGTTAAAACTAATCACTTCACGTTGTACAGAAGTTGAATCAGGTGGCCGCATGATCGATGCGATTCTTACCAATACGGTTCTACCACAAATCAGCCAAGAACTACTTACCTGCGCAACACAGGGGAAACAAGTTTTGAGCGTAAATATCGACGCAAGCAATCATGACTTCAATTACCAATATAAATATAAACTTAGAAAGAAAAATACTTTATAATTCTAAGTAAAATAAGAAATCTTAGTATTTCGATCGACAGTCATAGACCAACTAGTTCCTAAAATCTAGGCTGTCGATTAATTTAAAATTTCTATCATTAAATACAATCACTATTGATGTACCTAGGTAACCAAAATGCATGGAAAACTGATAAAATATATATCATTTGCAATGATATCTTTGATGGTAAGCGCATGCGCATCCAACCATAAACCACCAAAAGAATCTGACGAAAGTGGAGAAAAAATTGATGTACAAATCATAGTTTCTCCCGATGTCAATCCAAATTTAGTTGATCAACCTTCCCCCATAAGATTGGATTTATATCAACTGTCATCTGATGGTGAATTTAAAAAAGCAAACTATTTTGATCTTACTAATAATGCTAAAGAAACTTTAGGAGACAAATTAATTCAACAAAACCAATTCATGTTACACCCTGATACGGTTTCTGTATTACCTATCAAGATGGATTCTCATCTGAAATACCTAGGTGTTGTTGCCAGTTATCGTGATTTGGATAATAGTCAATGGAGATTAATTTTATTAAAACAAAAACAACGATGGTATCAGTTTGGGAAACACTATTTCTACGTGAATATTGGGAAAAATGAATTATATCAATTATCGAAATCAGAGATGCAAGAAATGCTAAAAGAATATAAAGAGCGCCATCCTGATGATCCGACTATCAAAGAAAATGGGAAAACTCGTAAGAATAATAGTGATCTGAGCAAAGGCATTTTCCGCGAGGAATAAATACTTATATATAAATAATTTGAGGTTGAATGCATGGCAATTGAAGCAAAAGTAGTTTGGTCGGAGGGAATCTTTATTACCCCACAGCATTTCCAGCAATTTGAACGTTATCTTGAGTCTGGATTACGTCAACTAGCTGTTTCTAAAGAAGGTTATTTTTGGGGATTTTCATCTTTAGTACTGGATTCAGACGGCCTCAAACATGGTGTTCTTGGTATTCGTGAAGCAGAAGGTATTTTTCCTGATGGTTCTATATTTGTGTTTTCCCAAAAACAACTTGAAAATTTAAGCTTAAAAGTACCTGCAAACATAAAAGATACCAAAGTTTGCTTAGCCATTACTCTGCCATCCTCTGTCAATAATGAGATTGACTTTCTAAATCAAAATTCTGCTCACTCTTACCGATATAAAGCATTTGAGAAAACCCTTGCAGATACAACAAACTCCGAATTAGACGGTCGCCAAATTACACTAGCAGATCTTAATCCTACATTGATTTTAGAAAATGATTTAACTAGCAATCAAACTGCCCTTCCTATTGCAGTTATCCGATCCAGTTCAGCAGACTTTGAAATCATTCTAGACGAATCATATATTCCACCTTCCCTAGGAAGCCAAAAGCAACAACACCTAAAAGCTTACATTTCAGAAATATATGGCTTATTAATGCAAAAAAGCAATAGTCTAGCTAACGCTGTAAACGACCCGAATACCGGAGGTTCTGTTGAAGTAATGGACTTTATGATGCTTCAGACCATCAATCGGTATCTGGCTTATTTGCATCATGAAAATGAAGGCGCTCGTCAAACTCATCCAGAACAATTATTTGTCAACTTATCAAAATTATGTGCTGATTTAATGACTTTCCTTCCTTCACGCAAGGTAGGAGATGTTCCTATTTATGAACACAATGATCTAGCATCATGTTTTGGTAAATTATTTTTTAACTTGCGCAAATCACTGTCTATTGTACTTGAACAAAGAGCAATTAGAATTCCATTAGATTTGCGTGATGAAGCAACCCGAGTCGCCCAAACTCCTGATCAAAGCTTACTGGATAAAGCTTCATTTGTCCTAGCCATCAAAGCTGATATGCCTAACGAAGCCTTACGCCAAAAAATTCCAAGTGTAGTAAAAATAGGTACTGTAGAAAAAGTTAAGGAATTGGTTGCTTACCATTTACCTGGAATTAAAGTTCATGCGTTATCCGTGGCACCAAGAGAATTACCATACCATAGTGGTTATGTTTATTTTGAATTAGATAAAAAACATGAATTATGGGATATGTTTGATACTTCCTCAGGTATGGCTTTCCATTTGGCTGGTAATTTCCCTAATTTAGATGTTGAATTTTGGGCGATTAAGTCTTTAAGTTAATTTGATTTAATTTGGAATTTCATTATGAATAACCAGAATAATACTGCAAACAACGCAGTAAATGTTTATAACCCTTTAATTGAAGCTGCTAAACCTGTTCTTATCTTGGCTAACTCTATGCAGCAAACTACTAGTCAATTATCTACTGACAGCCTAATTAATAAATTCTCTCTCTTAATTAATAATTTTGAAGAGAATGCTGAAAAAAATGGAGCTAAATATGATGCCATTCAGGCTGCAAAATACTGTCTTTGTACATTTGTAGATGAATTAGCAGTCCGTGCAGGCTGGGCTGATGAAACTTGGTCAAAGAATAGCTTATTAGTATCTTTTTACGATGAAACTTGGGGTGGAGAACGTTTTTTTGAAATCATTCAAAATTTGAAACAAGATTCTGATAAGAATATTGATTTATTGGAGTTTATGTATTTATGCCTACAATTTGGTTACAAAGGTAAGTACCAGGTTCTAAACAATGGGGAGCTTGAGATCGATAAAATTAAAAGGGACCTACTTGCCTTAATTCACAGTAAACGACCTGACCAAACTGCTAATCTTTTTAAACATAACCCGATTATTACAAATAATATTCAAAGGAAACGCAGGCTTGCTATTCCTTTATGGGTAGTAGGCGTATTAGGAGCTGTTGCATTAGGTGTAGGCTATTTTACAATGCAATGGTCATTAGGAGATAAATTCAATACAGCCAGTACAAAAGTAAACAGCCTCAAACTCCCTTCAGTAATCACCAAACAACAGGATACACAAAAAACAGTCCGACTACGGCCTTTATTGGAAAATGAGATTGCTAGAAAATTAGTATCTGTGGAAGATTTTCAAGACAGAAGCACTGTTACTATTTTAGGTGATGGCTTATTTGAATCCGGCTCTGCACAAATTCAAGACCAATATTATCCTGTTTTGGCTGCGGTTAGCCAAGCCTTAGATAGTGTGGAAGGACAAATTATTGTTACGGGATACACTGACAATCAGCCAATTCAGAGCTTAAATTTTCCATCCAACTGGCATTTATCACAGGCTCGGGCAGATGCAGTAAAAGAAATTTTATTGAATTACGTTAAAAATGGTGGAACACGCATCCGTTCTGAAGGGCGAGGCTCAACCGATCCTGTAGCACCAAACGATACTTTGGAGAACAGGGCTAAAAACCGAAGGGTTGAAATTACATTATTTACTACAGAAACTGGACCCAAACTAGGTAGCACAGTCGAAATAAAAAACAATACCTCCAATCCTTAACAAAACGGTAGTGCAAACACACAATAATCTATTTTAGATTGATACGGAAAAAATAGACATGAAAAAAATTATTTATTTTCTAGGTTCTCGCTCTTTATGGGTGATGTTGGGTATTACTGGCCTAATTATATTAGTATGGTTTATTGGCCCATTAATCTCCATAGGTGAAGTTCGCCCCTTAGTAAGCAAAACTATTCGTTTTGCAGTGTGTGCCACTATTATTGGTATTTGGTTGGCTAAAGCTGTATTTCGCCAATATCGTGAATCCCGACGAAACGCTGCTTTATTGAAAGAAATTCGAGCAGCCCAAGAACCTATTTTAAAAAGTGCAAATGATGTTAGCTCTATGAGCCGCCAGTTTGCTGAAATGGACAAAGTATTAAAGAATGCTAAATTTTCTAAATCTAAAAACAGTTTGTTGGCTAGACTAGAAGAAGGTCAATACCTCTATCAAATGCCATGGTATGTTGTCCTAGGGGCAGCAGGATCTGGTAAAACGACTGCACTCAAACGTTCTGGCCTTAACTTCCCCTTAGAGAGCACTTTGGGGACATCTGTAAGTGGCCTAGCAGGTACACGAGATTGTGATTGGTTCCTATCGGATGAAATAGTATTTCTCGATACAGCTGGTAGATTATCTTTACATGACAATCATAGCAGTAAAGATTCTAGTGACTGGGAAGAATTTGTAACGCTGCTACAACGTTACCGACCTAAACAGCCAATAAACGGAGTATTGGTTACTGTAGGCGTAGATGATTTATTGGGCGGAAAAACCAATATAACAGAAATCTCAGTAGAACTGCGTAAAAGAATCCATGAAATGCATACTAAATTAGGTATACATTTTCCAGTTTATCTTATGATAACCAAATTAGATTTATTGCATGGTTTTAATGAATTCTTTAACCATCTAACTGAAGAACAAAGAAATCAATATTTAGGGATTCCTCTATCTAATACAGAAGGAATGGAAACCCCTATCGCTACTGCTTCTAATGCCTTAGCAGATATTGTAGATAAATTACGCTCCTCTATGTTGGGTACTGTTCACCAATTAGAATCCACTGAAGACAAGGCTGCGGCTTTTGCATTCCCTGAGGAGTTCGAGCGTCTTAATCAGGCCGTACTTTCCCTATTTAAAGAACTGTCTAAATCTTCAAAATTTGAGCAACCTATCGCATGGAGAGGTGTTTATTTTTCAAGCTCAACTCAAACAGGACAACATCTCAACCCTATACTGGAAGGTTTGCAAAGTGATTTCCAATTATCTAAAAAATACTTGGATTCAAACCAGGCCTCTACTCAGAATAACGAACATAGCTTTTTCTTAAATAGACTATTTGCTGACGTTATTTTAAGCGAGGCAAATTTGGCTGGTGAGAATAAATCTTGGTTTGTCAAAAAACAAATCTTGTATTGGCTAGGTATTGGAGCTATTGCAACTGTAGTAATCGCATGTTTGACAATGATGTTGAATAGTTACTCCAATAACCAATCATATCTTGAACAGGTTGATAAAAAAGCAACTGACTTAGCTTCAGATGTAAAAAAATATACAGACGGCCCTGATTTACTTAAGGCTGTAACATTTGCTGAACAAGTTAGAGATACAACTACCAGTAAAGAAATTCCAGATTTATTATCCCCTCCGCTCAGCTATCGTATTGGCCTTTATCAAGGCAGCCAAATGAAAGATGTTGGGGAGTCAGCCTATTATAGAATTCTTCAAGACAACGTAATGCCATTAATCAGCTATAAGTTGGATGAACTTCTACGCACAGCTAATGGCTCCAACAATATTAATAGCTATGATGCATTAAAAGCTTATCTTATGATGTTCCACAAAGAACATTTTGATGCTGCTTTTATGCAAAACTGGTTAATGTCCAATTTGTCTAAAACAGAATCATCAGGTATGAGTGACCAACAAAAAAAATCTGTTGAAAAAGCTCTGAATCAGATTCTTTCAAAACAAAGCATTACACCAAGCGTTCCCTATGATGAAGAATTAGTAGAACGTCGTAGACAGGAAATTGCGCAAAGAGACATTGCAACCATGGTATTAGAAGATACCATAAATACAGTTACTCTCTCTGGAAAGGGAGGAGTTACACCTGTATCCTTTTCAAGTATGGGTGGAGTGCAAAGTCACTTGTTATTCCGACGTAAGACTGGTGGAACTCTGAAAGAACCTATTAACTTTATTTATACCAAAGAAGCCTACATTACTAAAGTTTTGCCTGCTATGGTTAAATCTGCAGAGCAGTTTTTTAATGAAGACAACTGGGTATTAGGTGACTATGCTTCTTTAAGTCAAAGCAAGGCATCTGTCCTTTCTGATGCCCAAAGAATCTATTTCAGTAATTACATCAAAGTTTGGAATAGTTATTTATCTGATTTGTCATTAGTAACACCAAAGTCATCACGAGAGAGTACTCAAATTGCTAAGCTGCTATCTGAAAAGAACTCACCTTTAGTCAATATTATTAAAGGAATTAGTGATAATACGACTTTAACTATTGACAAACGAATAACAGAAAAAGCTGGAAGCAAAATTACTGATTGGTTAAATAGAGCGGGACTCTCGAAACTCTTAGAGAGTGAAGAGGGGAATAATGTAAAGAATGAATTAGCTGCTTTAAAACAAGCAACTCCAGTCGATGATGCTTTTGCAGATTTCCATATATTAACTGAAACCACTAATGATCAACCTCCAGCTATTAATAACGTTACAGAAGCTATAAATGATTTATATGTTTATTTAGTTGCCGTTAATGTTGCTGTAGAAAAAGGAGTGGACTTACCACCTGATGATCCTTTCGTAAAATACAAGGCTGAAGTAAATAGACTGCCACCTCCCTTTCGCCAAATGTTAGATAACTTTTCTGAAATTATTCTGAAAAACACTAACAAAATTGTTGATGAAAAAATTTTATCTACTTTAGAAAAACAAATGGCCACATTGACTAATAGTTGTCAAGAAATACATCAACAAGGATACCCTTTCGATAAAGGATCGGAGGACAATGTCGCATTAGAGAGTTTCACCAGTATATTTGGTCCCAATGGTATCTACAGTAAATTTACCAACTTGACTGGTGAAGCTGCCGTATTGGCACGCTCAGAAAAACTGGAAACTTTAACTGCTAAAAATGATGCGTTTAAAGATCGTTTTGCAAAGCTAAATGATATAGCAGACATTCGACAAGGGTATTTTGATAAAGGATCAGAAACTCCTACATTCGACTTTTCAATTAAAGTTTTAATTCTTGATACCAGTTTAGAAAGTGTAAATATTTCATATGCAGGTAAGAGCTATGTATACAGCCATGGTCCTGTAAATCCTGTAACCTTTACTTGGCCATCCAAGAGTGAAAATGCTTTAGCTAAAATAGATATCTCATCTCCCCAAATCAACAGCGCAGGTATTAGTTCAACTGGGCCGTGGTCAATCTTCCGCCTTATTGAAAAAGGTAAAATTATTCGCCAAACAGGAAATACCACTGTTGTCGAATACAATATTAAAGGAAAAAATCTTATACTTGAATTTACTACTTCTACTGCCTTTAATCCATTTAATTTAAGTAAATTACGGAATTTTCAGTGTATTTAAAAGTTTCAATAGAGATGTAAATAATATTATCTAAAATATCACTTCCACATATTTTATCCCTATTTAAAATATAGGATAAAAATACTTCTAACCGGAATATTGGTTTAAGATTGACAAGGAGTTTCCCGAAATGAATAGAACTATCGTTGCTCATACGCCTTTGGGATCACAACTATTATTCAAAAAAATGCTTGGAACAGAATCCGTTTCAAATCTGTTTGAGTTCAATATTACATTGGTCTCCCCAAACCCAAATTTACAAGGCAAAGATATTATTGGTCAGTTTGTAACATTGGAAATTGATACTGAAGCAAGCAGTCCTCGTTACCTAAATGGTCTGGTTACCGATTTCGGTTATATTGGAGAAGATGAGGACGAGGAAGGTTATCATGCCTATACTTGTACCACTCGCCCATTCATGTGGTACCTCACTCAAAATACAGACAGCAGGGTTTTCGTTGATAAGTCCGTATTAGATATCGCTAATGAAGTCTTAGCACCATTCGGATTCCCATACCAGATAAAATGTCAAAAAGGGTATCGAACAAGAGGCTTTTGTGTTCAATATCAAGAAAATAGCTTTGATTTCTTAAACCGCCTATTTGAACAAGAAGGTATCTACTATTATTTTGCCCACAGTAACGGTTCACATGAGCTGGTTATTACTGATGATGTCGGTGTTTTAGAAGCTATTTCATCCCCTAACATCCCCTACCACTCTCGAAATACTGCACCAGGGGCACCAAATATCGCCTATATTGATATTTGGGAAGAACGAGATGCTTTAAAATCTAGTCAATTTGTTACTCGAGAATACAATTATAAAAATGCTAAAGTACCGATGATGTCTTCAGACTCAGTTCATGACTTTAATTCGGTATCTATGGAACACTATGACTTCTACACAGGTTTTAGTGATGTGGCAGAAGCACAAAATTACAGTCAGGTTCGTAGTGAAGATTTGAAAAGCCAAACCAAGATTATTACTGGCTCAGGCACTGCACTGACACTTGCTCCAGGTTATACGTTTATCCTGAGCAAACACCCTCATGCATCTTCTAATACCGAATATACTATTTTAAAAGCTGATTATGATTTCGAAGAGGCAGGCTATACGTCTGGAGACCGTATTGGCAAATTTAGAATTTCATTCCGCGTATTACCTAAATCTTATCCATACCGCCCTCCTCTTAAAACTCCCAAGCCAAAAGTTTTAGGGACACAAGCAGCTACGGTAACAGGACCTGCAGGTGAAGAGGTCTACACCAATGAATATGGCGATATTAAAGTCCAGTTCCACTGGGATCGCTATGGAAAAATGGATGAAAACAGTTCCAACTGGGTACGAGTAACTCAGGGCTCTGCTGGTGCTGGCTATGGCTCTATTAATACACCACGCATTGGCGAAGAAGTACTGGTTGATTTTATTAATGGCGATGCTGATCGACCCATTGTATTAGGCCGTCTGTATAACAGCGCAATGTCGCCACCATGGGGATTTCCTGCTGCAGCTAAGCAATCCGGTATCAAGAGTAAAAGTTTTAACTCTCCATTAGCCAACTTTAACGAACTGATGTTCAATGATACTGCTGGGTCTGAAATGGTCAACTTCCAGGCACAGAAAGACTTGACCTCACTTGTTAAGAATAATGAAACCCGTAACGTCAACAACGACCGAACCACTACAATTGGTAATAATGAAACTGTAACAGTAGTAGGTGATCGAGCTAAAACCGTTCAAAAAAACGAAACTGCCTCAATTACCCAAAACCGTACCAAATCAGTCGGCCAAAACGAAACTTCCAGTATTACCCAAAACCAAAGCATTAGTGTTGGCCAAAACCAAAGTACTTCTGTGGGTAAAGATCAGAGTGTTTCTGTCGCTAAAAATCGAACCCATTCTGTTGGCCTCGATGAAAACATTGGCATCGGAAAAAATCAGGCTTTAACCGTAGGCTTGGATCAAAACGTTTCTATCGGCAAAAATCAAGCATTGACCGTTGGTGCCAATCGTAACAAAACCATTGTATCCAACGAGGTAAGCAGCATTGGTGGCAATAAGCAGGAAACCGTCAGCCTAAATGGTATGAGCAACGTTGGTATCGGACAAATGACCAACATTGGCGCTGGCTATATGCTAAACGTCGGAGGTGGTTGGATGACCAACGTTGTTGGTGCCGAAATGCATAGCGTTGGCCTAGTTATGGGACTTAATGCAGGTTTAAATATTGGCCTTAATGCCGGCAATAAAATTACCTTATCTGCTGGGAGCAAAATTACCCTTCAAGTAGGCAACTCAATGATTGTAATAGATAAAAATAAAATCTCTATCGTTAGTAAAAAAGTTAAGATCGTTGGCACTAATGTAGTAGATATGGATGGTAAAAAAGTCGATATCAACTAGAAGAAAAGGTATATAAATGTTCGAATTGGAGAACTTTACCTGCTTTCATACGCAGCAATTTAAAAACATCGACCAGTTAGATCGAACATATGATGTCGTAGTTGCTAAAGTCAGTTATGAGTTTGAAATCGATCCTGTAACTGGAAAAACCGTACTTAAGTTTGCCCAAACGCAGACGCCTCTTACATTTGCAGATACTTTTTACGGTGAACCATCTCAAACTTCAACTCAGTTTGAAAGCGACTTCTGCCTTTATAAACCTAAAACTGATTTAGTGGTCAATGCAATCGCCTATGCACATGATGACACTCCCGCTCGGCAACTTGCTGTAGCGGTGAGTGTTGGCGATTACCAAAAAAGTCTGGCTCTTACTGGCGAGCGCTACTGGGTAAGAGAGATAGCCGGATGGTCTCTAAGCGAACCAGATCCTATTCTCTCCTTGCCCATCCGCTATGAATTTGCCTTTGGCGGTAGTGCAGTTGAAGACGATCATGAGGGGCATCAGCAAAATCCTGTCGGTATTGGTTATTATCCCAAATCCCAACTCAAACAAAATGGGTTCAAAAGGATATTAAAGGCTCACCAGATTTATGACCCAAGCCATCCGGTACGAGATCCTGCTGAAAATGTTGCTCCTGAAGGATTTGGCTTTATGCCCCGTTATTTTGCGCAACGGGCACAACATTCAGGTACTGCCGATGCAGAATGGATAGCTAACCGTGCACCTTTATTACCAAAAGATTTTTCTATGGCTTATTGGAACGGTGCTCATCCTTCCCTTCAATTGCCACATCTAAAGCCTAACCATATCTATACACTAGGATTTACCGGCATGGTACATTCCTTTCAAGCGCCCAATCAGTACTTTACTGTCGAACTACCGGTAGAGACTGTATTTGTACATGCCCATACCGCATCTAATATGTCTTTGTGTAAAGACATGGTGTTGGATACCGTACTCGTTGATGTAGAACAACGCCGCATCGACTGTACATACCGGACTTCTTTTGCAGAAGAGCTGGAAATTTCTGCATGTCAACTCAGGTTTATTGCTCGACATGAACGGGCAGAACAAATCGCAGCCGCAGTTGCATGCCATACTTCACAAGACAAATTTATCCCGATACCGCCTTCTCTTGCGGCACTCGCGTAAACAACTAAAAGACCGTCTGATTATCAACCGATTGTAGCCAATTTTTCAGACGACCCCATCCCCCCAACAGGAGCACCCAATGGCCGTCAATAAAATCGCCCGTAAAAGC
>NZ_KV799706.1:0-33273 GCF_001810035.1 Neisseria sp. HMSC058F07
GGTAGAAACCTGATCTAAAGGGAGGAAGCGGATAAAGAAATAGGACGTGCTCAGGCACGTCCTTTAGGGAGAGGGGCTATTCGCTCCAGCTGACCCAGCCCAGCATCCAAGTAAGGAGAATCAGACCACCAAATACAATACGGTAGTAGGCAAAAGGTACATAGTTTTTACTGGAGATAAATTTCAGCAAAGCTTTTACTGCCAATAGACCGGCGATAAATGCTGCGATAAAACCGATGGCAATTTGTCCGACATCTTGTAAGGTAAAGAGTTTGTAGTTTTTTAAGATGTCGTAACCTGTTGCCGCAATCATCATTGGTACAGCAAGGAAGAATGAAAATTCGGTAGCCGTTTTACGTTCTAATCCCCACAGCATACCGCCCATGATGGTGCTGCCTGAACGTGATGTCCCAGGGATAAGGGCACAAATTTGGGCGCATCCTACAACAAATGCGTCGATTGGGCGCATATCGTCTACATGATTGACTTTAGGTTTGGCTGTTGTTTGGCGTTTTTCAACCCATAAAATGAAGAAACCACCGAGTACTAGCATAGTAGCAACAGTAATGGGGTTGAAAAGATGCAATTTAATTTGTTTACTGAATAAGAGGCCAACAATCGCAGCGGGGATGAACGCGATAAATAAATTCAGCACAAAGCGATTGGCTGTTCGCTCTTTGCCTAGTCCTTTTATGATATGGGTAAATCGTTGGCGATATTCGAATACGACGGCTAATACGGCACCGAGCTGGATGGCAATTTCGAATACTTTTCCGTTGCTTTGGAAATTCATTAAGTCGCCAAATACAATCAAGTGACCGGTACTTGAAATAGGGAGGAACTCGGTTAAACCTTCGATAATACCGAGAATAAGTGCTTTAAATAAAATCAAAATGTCCATAAGTTTTCAGACGGCCTTGAGGCCGTCTTTCTTTTGTTGAATAGTTAAAGTGGTTTTGAGGATTGTTCGCGGCGGACTTTGACGATGAGCTCGTCTATGGTTTTCATACCGACTTTCCAGTCGCTACCATTGAAATTGACTTTGTATTTACCACCGACGATGACAGTTGGTGTGTTTTCAATTCGATAAGTTTCCGTCAATTGCTGCATTTTTGCAGCAGCCGACGCGGCAGCAGGGCTATTGTAGGTTTGAAGTAGTTTTTGACTGTCAAAACTTGTCTGTTTGCCGACCCATGATCGGAATACATTTGCATCAGCCAAGTTAATCTTCTGTTCGTAAACAGCTTTGAAGATGACTGGATTGGCCTGATATTTTAAACCTGAAAGATTGACGGCAGCGGCTACTTTGGCCAAGCCTAACATTTCAGGCATCCAAACGACGTGTTCTGTCCGTAAGGAAACATCTTTGGCAAAGGTTTTGCTGTGTTGCAACAAAACTGGATCGAGATGGTAACAATGGACGCAGAAGTAGCCGAAAAATTCTAGCACTTCAATTTTTCCGGCTTGCTGCTGCGGGATAGGGCGACTAAGAACGGTATAGTCCACGCCTTCGGTAGCAGCCTGCGCACTCAGACTGAGCAGGATCAGGCTGAGTACGGCAATGGTTTGTTTCATACGCTGCTTCATCAGTGATTCCATTATTTGGTAGAACGAATCAAGCTGTTGATATTATGGTCTTGCAGGTTTTTTTGCAGTTTCACAGCGGCTTCCTGCTGCATAGTGTTACTTTGAACTCGGTAAATGGTTTTGTCGCCGTTTTGCGATTCAACCACTTTGGAAGAAACACCTAAAATAGCCAGTTTTGCACGTTGTGAATCTGCGCTGGAACGGTCTGCATATGAACCAAGTTGCAGGAAGGCTTTTTTACCGCTGTTGGCAGCTGCTTCGGCTTTTTCTGCTGACTGTTTATTTGCAGCGTTGCTGCTTTCTTTTGTTGCAGAGGCATTTGCTGCTTTACGTGCTTTTTCGATGCTGCCGCTGTTGAGGATTTGCTCAGGTGTCGGCTTGTTTTGTTTTTTGGCTTCGGCTGCTTTTTTCTCAGCCAATTTGCGCTCGGCACGCTCTTTTTGTTTGTCGGTCAGTTGGTCGGCTGCTTTTTTATCTTTTGCAGTTTTATCAGTAGCTTCTTTTTCAGCTTTGGCTTTTTCTGCGCGTTTTTTCTCTAATTCGGCTTTTTTCTCGGACAGTTTTTTCTTGGCGGCTTCTTTTTCTGCTTCCGTTTTTGCGGCTTTTTCTTTGGCTTCACGTTCGGCTTTGTCGGCGGCGGCTTTTTCAGCTTTTTCTTTGGCTTCACGTTCGGCTTTATCGGTAGCGGCTTTCTCTGCTTTTTCTTTGGCTTCACGTTCTGCTTGTTCGGCTTTTTCCTGAGCTTCTTTTTCCGCTTGAGCTTTTTCTTCAGCTTCTTTGGCAGCCTTTTCAGCCTCTTCTTTAGCTTTGGCTTCTTTCTCAGCAGCTTCTTTTTCTGCTTTGGCTTTTTCTTCATCTGCTTGGGTAGATGAAGTGTCGGTGGTTGGGCGTTTCTCTGCTTTGTCCTGAGGTTTCAGGATTTCAGGTTCTTCGCTTTGTTTAGGCTGAGTCAGCTCTTTGAAAACGTTTTGGTTGCCTTGGTTCAAGAAGAACAAAATACCGGCAATAATACCTGTTGCCAGTATCAGGCCGAAAAAGAAACCGGCCAAGCCTTTGCCATATTGTGTAGATTTTTTCATGACTTACCTTGTAATAATGTGTTCAGACGGCCTGAAGGGAGACTGTCTGAGTTTGGATTCGATATTTTATCAATAACCGTTATGGACGGCAAAATCCTGATGCTTTGTTTACTCTAGTTTTACTTAAACATAAAGATTCAGGCCGTCTGAAAAGTTAAAGGGCGCGACGGAAGCCGATGGCTTTCATCACATGGGTTTTGCTGACTTCTTCGTCGCCTGCCAAATCAGCCAGCGTACGGGCAACGCGCATGATGCGGTGGAAGCTTCGAGCGGAAAGGGATAGTTTTTCGAGCATGGTTCCCAAGGCTTCTTGCGCTTCTTTTTGGATGCGGGCTTTACCATCGAGCTCGCTGACACTCAGTTCGGCATTGACTTTGCCTTGTCTGTTGTATTGGATTTTGCGTGCGGCGGTAACGCGTTCCAATACTGTGGCACTGGATTCGCCTGCTTCTTGTTGCATCAATTCGGCAGCGGAAAGGCTGGGTACTTCGATGGTTAAATCAATACGGTCGAGCAATGGCCCTGAAATTTTGTTGCGGTAGCGGGCAACGCTTTCAGGCGTGCAGCAGCAAGGTTTGGATGGATGACCAAGATAGCCGCAAGGGCAGGGGTTCATGGCGGCGACAAGTTGGAACTTGGCCGGATAAACTGCTTGGCGTGCGGCGCGGGAAATATGGATTTCGCCGTTTTCCAAAGGTTCGCGCAACACTTCTAATACTTTACGGTCAAACTCGGGCAATTCGTCTAAAAACAACACTCCGTGGTGCGCCAATGAAATTTCGCCCGGACGCGGGTCTGAACCGCCACCCACCATAGCAGCCGAGCTGGCACTGTGATGAGGGCTGCGGAAAGGACGGTTGCTGTCGAGTTGCTGTTGATGGTTGGGCAGGAGCGAACGCAAAGCCCATACTTCGACCAATTCGTCTTCGGTCAAAGGCGGAAGGATGCCGGGCAAACGTTGCGAAAGCATGGATTTGCCCGTACCCGGCGGGCCCATCATCAACAGGCTGTGTCCGCCTGCCGCTGCGATTTCTAAAGCAAGGCGAGCGGTATGCTGGCCTTTAACATCGGCTAAATCAGGTATTTTACTTTGTTCAGACGGCCTTTGCGTCAGCTTGCATTCAGTTTGTGTCAGCGGTTCGATACCGTTTAAATGTGCGGCCACTTCGCCTAAAGAACGCGCACCATAAACCGCGATACCGCGCATAACGGCAGCCTGTTCGGCATTTTCTTGCGGCAAGACGAACGAACGACCTGCCTGCATTCCCTGCCATGCCATGGCCAGCGCGCCGCGTACGGGACGCAGCAGCCCGGACAGCGCCAATTCTCCGGCAAACTCATATTGCGCGAGCTTTTCAGGATTAATTTGTCCCGATGCGGCAAGAATGCCCAAGGCAATCGGTAAATCGAAACGGCCGGATTCTTTGGGGAGGTCGGCCGGTGCGAGGTTGACGGTAATTTTCTTGGCGGGGAAGTCGAAACCGCTTTGGATGATGGCGGCACGCACACGGTCGCGGCTTTCTTTGACTTCAGTATCGGGCAAGCCGACGATATTGAAATGTGGCAAGCCGTTGGCAAGGTGGGCTTCCACTTCGACCAACGGCGCATTCATGCCGCTTAAGGCGCGGCTGTAAACCAAAGCAAGCGACATGTTTCAGACGGCCTTATTCGGCAGCTTCAGTTTGTTGTTTGATTTCGGCAACAGCTTCTTCCGCAGCAGCTTCGGCCGCTTTCAAAGCAGCTTCTTCAGGCTCTTGAGCGGCTTCGAGTTTGACCAAACGGGCTTCCAATTCGGCCAGTTTGGTACGGGTTTTAATCAAAACCTGTTGTTGGATGTCGAATTCTTCGCGGGTCACCAAGTCCATGCGGTTGAACGCGCTGCCGAGCATGGCTTTAACGTTTTTTTCCATGTCTTTGGCAGGGCTGTTGGCGATGGTTTCGCTGATTTTGGAGCTGACTTCTTCAAAAAGTTGTTTGCCGAACATAATCCGTATCCTTTATTCAGAATGTATATAGAAATTCAAGTGGCTATTGTATAAGGAAAAAGGCCGTCTGAAAACGGGAATTTTGAGACGGCCTTTGCTTTCTATCGTAAATATTCCGTGTATTTTAACGTTCAACACGGGCTTCAAAAATAGGCATCAGCCACGCGCCGCCTGTGAAGCCTTTGCATGAACCGGTGGTGTGTTCCTCACTGCGGACAAACGTTTTACCGTCCCACACCGCTGCATTACCAGACCAGCAGTCGCCGATCCCTCGGCCTTTGAAGCTGCCGCTAAGGGTGGCTGTTTTCTCATCGAATCCACCGTGACCGCCGTATGTCATTGGCGGTAGCACTTGTTCGATTTTGGTTAATTCTTTGTTGGCAATGGCATAGTAGCCGCCGGTTTGATAGGCTCCGCCGATACAGATGGCCTCTACCAATACTTGTTGTTTGTTGAGCGGATAAATACTTAGGCTGCGATTCCAATCCATGTGCTCTTTATCATGCAGGGCGGGGCAGTAATTGTCATCGTCAGTGGGAGCATAGTTGTTGCTGTCTCGCAGCAGTTTCATGACGGCATTGTGGCGCGGCGTGTTTTGCTCCAGCGTATCGCCTGCATTTTTCGGCACGGCAACGGCGCGGATAACGGGTTTGGGTTGAGGATTGAGGACTGCCTGACTGCTGTTGCCTTTGCGTATCAGTGCGGAAGGTGTGTTCAGACGGCCTTGGAATTCGTCCGTTTTCAACATCGCCGCCGCTGCGCCTTTGTCGGACAAATGCCATTCATATTTTCCAGAGCGGATGCTGATTTTGCTCTCTTTTTTCAATGCTTCGAGTAAGGCACTGGTTTGCGCGCTGCTCAATTTGCCTTGGCCTTTTTTATTGAACGCCAATTTGCCCAGTGATTTACCGTTCAATACCAATTCGTTGCGGGTTGCAATGCTGGCGAGTTGTGCTTCATCGTCATTAAATGGCAGTAGGGAAACTTCGCCAATTACTGCGGCATTCGCCCCTGCTTGTCGGGTAAACAGGATAGAAACCGGTGGTTCTATTTCATCTGCTTGGTATCCGGCAAGACGGCAGGTGCCGGTATTGTCGCAAGCAATGTCCCAGTCTTTGTAATTTTGATAAAAGCCTTGAGGCGGAGCAGCCAGTGCGGTGGCAGGCAAAACAGCCAGCAGCCATTTCTTCATGATGTATGCTTTCAATTTTATTTATGTAGATTCACAAAGACAGCATAGCAATCCAAGGTTTCGTTGCGCTGTTTTTGTGAAAATACGATGTGTCGTTCGTAAAAAGGTTTTGAATATTTAGATGTAAAAAGGCCGTCTGAAACTCCCGTTCAGACGACCTTTATTATTTTTTTACACGCCTGCGGCTGCTTTCAATGCGGCTGATTTGTCGGTGCACTCCCAAGTAAATTCAGGCTCTTCGCGACCGAAGTGGCCGTAGGCGGCGGATTTTCCGTAAATCGGGCGCAGCAGGTCGAGCATTTGGACGATGCCTTTAGGGCGCAGGTCGAAATGTTCGCGAACCAGGGCAATCAGTTTTTCTTCGCTGATTTTGCCGGTGCCGAAAGTATCGATGGAAATCGAAGTCGGTTCGGCAACGCCGATGGCGTAGGAAACTTGGATTTGGCATTGGGTTGCCAAACCGGCGGCGACGATGTTTTTCGCAACGTAGCGGCAGGCGTAAGCGGCGGAACGGTCCACTTTGGACGGATCTTTGCCGGAGAATGCACCGCCACCGTGCGGAGCTGCGCCGCCGTAGGTATCGACGATGATTTTGCGGCCGGTCAAACCGCAGTCGCCTTGCGGGCCGCCGATAACGAAGCGGCCGGTCGGGTTGATCAGGTATTTGGTTTCGTCGGTCAGCAGTTCAGACGGCAGAACCGGTTTGATGATGTGTTCGATCACGGCGTTTTTCAGCTCTTCGTAACCGATAGACGGATCGTGCTGGGTAGACAGGACGACTGTGTCGATGCGTTTTACTTTGCCGGTTTCGCTGTCGTAAACCACGGTCAGTTGGGCTTTGGCATCAGGACGCAGCCAAGGCAGGCGGCCGTCTTTGCGCAATTCGCTTTGGCGTTGCATCAGGCGGTGGCTGTAATAGATGGCAAACGGCATCAGGGTAGGGGTTTCGTCGCAGGCATAGCCGAACATCAAACCTTGATCGCCCGCGCCTTGGTTCAGGTCGATGCCTTCGCCTTCGTTCACGCCTTGGGCGATGTCCGGAGATTGTTGGTCGTAGTACACGCCGACTGCGCAGCCGTTGGCATCAAAGCCCAGCTCGGAGGAGTTGTAGCCGATGCGTTTGATGGTTTCGCGTGCAACTTTGATGTAGTCCACTTGGGCGGTGGTAGTGATTTCGCCTGCCAATACGCACAAGCCTGTGTTGACCAAGGTTTCTGCTGCGACACGCGCTTTGGGGTCTTGCGCCAAGATGGCATCCAAAATCGCATCGGATACTTGGTCGGCAACTTTATCCGGATGGCCTTCGGATACCGATTCGGAAGTAAACAGATATTCGCTCATTGCTATTCTTTCATTAAAAACAGGCTGCTGTGTTTTCAGACAGCCTTTTATTTCGGACAGCGGAAATCATAACAAAAACTCCGCTTTTTCTCTATACAAGTGAGAAACATTCGCACTTGTCTGCTGTTTCGGAATCCTGTTGCACGTTTCTTACAGGCAAAAAAATTCCCGCATTAAGCGGGTTTGGATTGCTCTGGCGAGCCACATCGGTTTTTCAACCGTCCACCTTACCTTTCCGTTTGAAAAGCAGGTTGGCATGGAATTCCCAACTCTTAATGCAGCGCGGATAGTAGCAGAAAAGCAGGTGTGTCGCAATATATTTGCCCGAAGTCTGTTTTGTTCAGACGGCCTGTTTCGTTTACAATCTGTCCACTTCATTTTGGTAAAACCTTATGCAAACGCTTGTTACCTTTGTTTTTAAATTTTTGGCCGCGCTGCCTTTGGTTTGGTTGCACAAATTAGGCAACCTGCTCGGCAGTTTGGGTTTCCGCTTGCTGTCGAAAGATCGCCGGCGTGTTTTCGAAAACATGAAACTTGCCGGATTGAACCCGACGGACGAGGCGGTGAAAAAAATTTTCCGTGAAACAGCAAAAGGCGGCTTGGAATTGCCGGTGGCGTTTTTCAGACGACCTGAGGAAATTGAAAACCTGTTTGTCAGTGTCAACGGTTGGGAACATGTTCAGACGGCCTTGAGCGCGGGCGAAGGTTTGCTGTTTATCACGCCGCACATCGGCAGCTATGATTTGGCGGGTCGTTACATCAGCCAGCAACTGCCGTTTCCGCTGACGGCGATGTACAAGCCGCCGAAAATCAAGGCATTTGATGCGGTGATGCAGGCAGGGCGCGTGCGCGGTAAAGGCAAGACTGCACCGACCAGCATTCAGGGCGTCAAACAAATCATCAAAGCGCTGCGCGGCGGCGAAGCGACCATTGTGTTGCCGGACCATGTACCGTCTCCGGAAGAAGGAGGCGACGGCGTGTGGGTGGACTTTTTCGGCAAACCTGCCTACACCATGACGTTGGCAGGCAAGCTGGCGCAAGTCAAAGGCGTGAAGGCTTTGTTTTTCTGCGGCGAGCGTTTGCCCGACGGTAAAGGCTTTGTCTTGCATATAGAGCCTTTGCGCGGCGAGTTGAACGGCGATAAGGAGAACGACGCGCGCGTGATCAATGAAAATACCGAGTATTGGATACGCCGTTTTCCGGAACAATATTTGTTTATGTACAACCGCTACAAACATCCCGAAGGCGCGCCTTTCCCGCCGGAAATATAGGCTTGCCGAATGTAAAAAACCTGCTTGGACTCAAGCAGGTTTTGTATTTGGTCGGAATGAGAGGATTCGAACCTCCGACCCCTTCGTCCCGAACGAAGTGCGCTACCGGGCTGCGCTACATTCCGAATGTGGGAAATTATAGGATAGGAGAAGCCGGTTTGTACAGGGGTCGATAAATAATTAATAATTGGCTGTCGATGGGTTTGTTTTAGGCCGTCTGAAGCGATGTGTTTCAGACGGCCTGTGTTTTTGTTTGCCGCTTCTGCTGAAGCATTTGTCCTAATGGCATTATAATGTGGGCAATTGTTTTTTAGATTGTCTGCTATGTTTTATCTTTATCAGTCCGACCGTTTGGAAGCGCTTGCCGAAATGTGCGCGCATATTCATCAGGCCTTGCCTTTGGATGTGGTATTGGCACAGGAAGAAGTGGTGGTGCAGAGCCAGGGGATGCGGCGTTATCTGAATGTGTTTTTCGCGCGCAAACTCGGCGTGGCGGCGAATTTGAAGTTCAGCCTGCCTGCCGGTTTGGCGTGGCAGCTGATGCGCAAATTGGTTCCCGATGTGCCGCCGCTCAGTCCGTTTTCGCCTGAAGTTATGCGCTGGCGTTTGCTGGATTTGTTCCGCAGCGAAGCGTTTCAGACGGCCCCGGAGTACGAAAACGTGCGCCTGAAGCTGGAAAGTTATTTGCACAGCTCGGCATCGGCGGATTATCAGCTTGCCGGACAGATGGCAGATATTTTCGACCAATATTTGGTGTACCGCCCGGATTGGATTGATGCGTGGCAGGCTGGGAAGCTGCTGGGTTTGGGCGATGATGAGGATTGGCAGGCGCGGCTGTGGCGTTATTTGGATGATGGCAGCCAATCGGCGCCGCACCGCGTGGCCTTGTGGGAAAAGCTGTTGGCGCAGTTGGATAAATCGGTTTTGCCGCAAAGGTTGTTTGTATTCGGCATTTCGACAATGGCACCGATGTATCTGCAACTGCTGCACCAAATTTCCAAGCATTGCGATGTGTTTGTGTTCGCGCTCAACCCGAGCAGCCAATATTGGGGCGAGGTCATCGACGAGGCGCAAATTTTGAAAAGGGGCGATGAGGCGGATTTGTCGCAGGCAGGGCATCCGCTGTTGGCTTCTTTGGGCAAGCAGGGACGCGATTTCTTTGATTTTCTGTCGGAAGTGGAAACCGAGCAGGATATTCAGGTTTATGAAGAGGGAAGAGACGATACCTTGTTGCATTGCCTGCAAAACGATATCCAAAACTTGATCATGCCGTCTGAACGCTTATATCAACAGGAAGAAGGCGAAGCAGGCGCGCAGCAGGCTTTGGTTCAGGTTCACGATGCGGACGGCAATCCAGTGTGTGTCGAGCCGGACAAGCTGCTGAACGACGGCTCAGTCAAAATCGTTGCGGCACACAGCCCTTTGCGCGAATTGCAGATTTTGAAAGAAGAGCTGTCGCTGGTGTTGCAAAAAAATCCCGACTGGCAGCCGCACGATATTGCCGTTTTGACGCCGAACATCGAGCCGTACAGTCCGTTTATCGAAGCCGTTTTTGGACAGGAGCATGTAGGCAGCCAGGCTTTGCCGTATTCGATTTCGGATGTGAAACTCAGCCGCCGTCAGCCCTTGCTGTATGCTTTGGCGCAAACTTTGGACTTGCTGGAGAGCCGGTTTGAAGTGGACAAGGTTTTGCCTTTACTGGAGAGTTGGTTGGTGCTGCAACGCTTCGGTTTGAGCGAAGAGGATGTGCCGCTGCTGCATGAGACTGTTGCCGGATTGAATGTGCATTGGGGGTTGGACCAAACCATGCGCGAGGGTAAAGACAACCTCTTTACTTGGCAGCAGGCGGTAGAGCGTTTGGCCTTGGGCTGGATGCTGCCTGAAGGCGGCAACGGCATGTGGCAGGGCGTGAGCGCGTGGCATAGCAATGTCAATCAGCTGGACGTGTTCAGCGGTTTTGCCGAATTTATCCGTACTTTAGCCGATATGGCGGCGCAATGGCAAGAGCCTGCCAATGTGGAGAGCTGGGTGCAGCGTTGCCGTGATTTGCTGGAGAAACTGTTTGCTCCGGATACGGACGACCAATACGCCAAGCAGCAGTTTGAGCAGTCTTTGGCGAAATGGCAGGAAGAGGCGCAGTTGGCCGAATTTGACGGATTGTTGCCGTGTAAAACCGTTATCCGCCATATCCGCCGCTTTTTGGACAGCGAAAGCCAAGCCGGATTTTTGAGCGGCGGCATCACTTTTTGCAGTATGGTGCCGATGCGCAGCCTGCCGTTTAAAATGGTTTGCCTACTGGGTTTGAATGACGGCGATTTTCCTCGCAATACCAAAGCGGCGGTGTTCGACCTGATTGCCAAACATCCGAAAAAAGGCGACCGCGCCCGCCGTGACGACGACCGTTATCTCTTCCTCGAAGCCTTAATCAGCGCGCGCGAAATGTTGTATTTGTCTTATATCGGCCGCGATATACGCAATGATGCCGAGTTTGCGCCGTCTTCATTAATCAGCGAGCTGCTGGATACCATCGCCGCCATGACGGGGAAAAGCGGGCGTGAGTTGTCGGAGAAATGGGTGAAACATCATCCTTTGCAGGCGTTTTCGCGCCGTTATTTCCAAAAGGACGCGCTTTCAGACGGCCTCTTCAGTACGCGCCAAGATTATGCCGATGCATTGAACCAACCGCAAGCGGAAGCGCAGCCGTTTTTCCTTGAGGCTTTAAGTCAGGAAGAGCCGGGCAAAACCATTCATCAAGGCGAACTCATCAGTTTTTGGCGCAATCCTGTCAAAGTTTGGCTGAAGAAAAATTTAAGCTGGGATCAGCCGTATCTGGACGGCGCATGGGAATCTGCCGAACCGTTTGAGCCGCAACATGAAGGTCGGATTGCCGATGCCTATTTGGATGCGCGGCGCAAAGGTGAAGATTTTGAAGATACGGCCATTCGGCTGAATGCAGAAAGTCTGATGCCGGTAGGCGAGTTGGGCGGCTTATGGCAGAAGCAGTATCAGATATCTGCGAAAAACGTGGATACCGAGTTGATACACAGTAACAAAAGGCCGTCTGAACCTTATGAAGAATCCTTTGACGATTTGGTTTTACAAGGCACCATCGGCAATCTTTATGAGTGCGGCCGCATTGTGTTCCTAAATCAAAAAGACAATGCACCCAACCGCATTGCCCGTTTATTGGAGCATTTGATTTTTTGCGCCATCGCCCCTAAATCCGTTGAAAGCCGACAAACCTATATTGTCAGCCTGGGACAGACCGAAACCTATGCCGCCATCGGGCAAGAGGTGGCGAGGGCACTTTTGAAAGAATGGTTGGTATATTTCCGAATCGGACAAAATACCCCCTTGCCGTTTTTTGCCAAAACCAGCCTTGCCGCTGCGGAGGAGTACAACAAGAAAGAGGATTGGGATGCTGCCTTGAGAAAAGCCCATGATGTTTTTAATGGCAATAAAATGAGCAAAGGGCAGAAAGAATATACCGAAGTGAAGCTGGTGTTTGGTCATTCGGAAGAATCGCCGCTTGATGAGCCACTATTTGAAAACCTCGTCGTCAATCTACTTGTTCCACTTTTGACCGGCGTAGCAGGGAAAACCAATGCAACAGAACAGGAGTAAAGCATGGCCACTTATGCAGAATATTTGGATTTTGATACTGAAGAAGACAAATTGAAACAGCAGCAACTCTATCAGGCGACCGAGTTGTCGGCGCAAACGGTAGCAGAGGTTAAAAAGATCAGTCGTCCGCAAAACTGGTTGCTTGCCGCTGCGCCATATTGTCCTGATTGTCGCGTGTTTGTGCCGTTTATTCAGAAAATGGCGGAGTTGAACCCCAATATCCGCGTCAACTATATTGCCCGTAACGATTTTGACGACAGCAGCCGTTTCGATAATCCTCGCCAACAGGAAATCGTCCGTACCAACCAAAAAATTCCTGCACTGTTCCTGATGGGGCATGAAGAGGCCGGGCCTGTGTTTAACGAGTTTCCGCAAGTGGTGTTAAACCAAATTGCGGCAGATGAAACCGGTCGCACGGAATTGCGCGATGCGTACCGTGCCGGCGAATTTAATGCCGATATTGAGGCTCAGATTGTAGCGGCGTTGGCATGGGCAGAGCAGCGTTGTTGAGTAGATATTGTTGGTGTGTAAGACTATATTTTGAGCCACTTTGATAAAGGGGACAATTTCTAGTGTAATTTAGTTCTTACCTAGATTTTCTCATTATGTATTTACGTTCTGGAACTTCAATGGTTTGAACAATTTCAAATCCCTCTTTTTGGTAGAGGTCTCTAGCTATTTGATTTGACTCAAAAACCGTTAGGGAAATACTTTCTATTTCTTCATTTTCAAACATTTCTTGAAGAAAGTATTGAAAAGCTTTTCTACCTAATCCTTTTCCCTGCTTCTGTGGAGCTATGAGAAATCTTCCAATATGAAGATTTTTATCTTCTAGTTTGATTTTCTGGATGATGCCTACAAACTCTTCTCCAACAAAAATGGAAAAAATCCCTTCCATCTTTTGCAAGGATTGGGCAATCAAGGGATAAGAAATCTTTGGCCCCATCCATTGCTTCTGAAAACTTTCTCCCAAAGCATTAGACCACTGACAAATGAGTTGGGCATTTTCTAACTGAAGTCCTTTTTCAAAGTGAATTTTCATATTTGCTCCTAAAACTTCTCTTATATCCAACTATTATACTCTTTCTCATATTTTTTCCGAATAATTAAGTATGATTCAACTTTATTTTTTTCTTGTTGGAACGATTCTTGCTTCCTTTCTTTGCTTTGTAATAAAAAGGCCGTCTGAAAAGATTTCAGACGGCCTTTTTTGATGCTCAACGTTTGATCAAATCTCGATTTTATTCGGCGTAAAGGTTTGCCATTTGTTGCAGGCTGGGCAGTGCCAGAAGAAGACTTGGGATTTGAAGTGGCAGTTGCGGCAGCGGTACATGACGCTTTTTTGCAGCTGGCGGCCGATAATGGAACGAATCATATCGGTATCGGCTTTCCACTCCGGATTCATATTGCTGAGTTTCAAACCAAGCAGGCGGTACACGCCGTTGAGGTCGGGTTTTTGGCGGACGAGTTCGACAGCGATTTGCGCCGCTTCGGTTTCGCCTTTGAGCAGCAGGGCTTTCTCGTAGATGACGTTGATCAGGTCAAGATCGGGAAAGGTCTGCATATAGCCGATGAGGCGGTTGAGGCCTTCTTCCTGTTTGCCTTGCGCGGCATAGGCTTCATAGAGTTTCTCGCCGACCATGCTCAGATAGGCGTGGTTTTGCTGCTCGATGGCGGAATATGCTTCTACTGCGGCAGGGAAGTTGCCCTGACGGTATTCGATGTCGCCGAGGATGATGTTGGCGCGCGTACATTTCTTGTTGGCTTCGAGTGCTTTGCCGATGTTGTAGCGTGCGGCGTCGAAGTTGGACTTGAACAGTGCGGCTTGGGCGATTTCGCAATAGAACTGGGCGATTTCAAACTGGTAGGTTTGTTCGTCATGGCTCAAGAGTTGCGCCATTTCGATGGCTTTTTCCCAGTCGCGGTCTTGTTGGTAAATACTCAAAAGGTGTTGGCGGGCTTCGCGTGCCATATCGCCTTCCTGCAAGCCGAGGAAGATTTGTTCGGCACGGTCCACCAAGCCTGCGCTTTGGTAGTTTTGCGCCAATTCAAAAAGCACGCGCGCGCGTTTTTCGTTGACTGTGTCGGGCGAATCGAGCAGGGCGCGGTGCATATTGATGGCTTTGTCGTTTTCGCCGCGTTGACGGTAGAGCTTGCCTAGGGTCAGGTTTAAGTCGTATGACTGCGGCTGTTGGTCAATCACTTCCGCCAATTCGCGCGCGGCGCGGCCACTGTTGCGGTCAACGAGGGCGTCAAGGCTTTTGTAAAACCCTGCCGGTATGCTTTTAGCCTGTTTCAGGACGGTCTTCATATCGACGCGCGCGGCAAACCAGCCCATAGCGAAGAAAACGGGGAGGAGGACGATGGGCAGTAAGATGACCCACAATTCGTTGTCCATGGTATTCCTTTATTGATTGGTGGCATTACGCTTTGGGAGTGGCTTCGGAAGTCGTTGCCGGTGTTTCGGTTTTGACCGGGGTCAGGTCTTTTTCGGAAAGGTGGGCGTATTTTTTCACTTCGGCACGCAGGCGGTTGTTTTCGCTGCGCAGGGACAGCAGACGGCCGAAGAGGGCAAACATACCGAACACGATACCGATAATAAATGCACCGAAAAGCACGACAATTAGCGGCAGATTGATGTTTTGGCCGGGCAGGTAGAAGAAGGATACGGTGTGGGTATTGGTAATGGCCAGCAGGAGGAAAACAAGAAGAATCAGGATTTTGATGATGGTATAGATGAGTTTCATGGGTTACTCCGGGTTGGCTGCGGTTGGGGCAGGCCGTCTGAAAAATGGTATCAGTTTAAACGATTTGCCGGATTTCGGATAGAACGGCATGTTTCAGACGGCAGGGGAGATGGTGTCTTTATGCTGACGGGTACTTGTCAAACCCATATTGAAAGGCGTATTGTTCAGTCTTTAGTTATTATCTTACAAATCAGAATAAGAAAGGCAATCATCATGAGCAGACCAGTCCCAGCCGTATTCGGCAGCGTTTTCCACGCTGAAATGCCCGTTATCGCTTATCGTGAAGGTAAATGGCAACCGGTAGAATGGCAATCTTCCAAAGACCTGACACTCGCCCCCGGCGCACATGCTTTGCATTATGGCAGCGAATGTTTTGAAGGTTTGAAGGCATTCCGTCAGGCAAACGGCAAAATCGTGATGTTCCGCCCGACTGCTAACATCGCGCGTATGCAGCAAAGCGCAGATATTCTGCACCTACCGTGTCCTGAGACAGAGGCTTATTTGAATGCTTTGATCGAATTGGTCAAACGTTCCGCCGAGGAAATCCCTGATGCGCCTGCCGCTTTGTACCTGCGTCCGACTTTGATCGGTACCGACCCTGTGATCGGCAAAGCCGGTTCTCCTTCCGAAACAGCCTTGCTGTACATTCTGGCTTCTCCTGTCGGTGACTATTTCAAAGCCGGTTCGCCCGTTAAAATCTTGGTGGAAACCGAACATATCCGTTGCGCCCCACATATGGGTCGTGTGAAATGCGGCGGCAACTACGCTTCCGCCATGCCTTGGGTATTGAAAGCCAAAGCAGAGCATGGTGCAAACCAAGTATTGTTCTGCCCGAATGGCGACGTTCAGGAAACCGGCGCGTCCAACTTTATCCTGATTAACGGCGATGAAATCATTACCAAACCGTTGACAGATGAATTCCTGCACGGCGTTACCCGTGATTCCGTGCTGACTGTTGCCAAAGATTTGGGTTACACTGTTACCGAGCGCAACTTTACTGTCGACGAGCTGAAAACTGCGATTGAGAATGGTGCGGAAGCGATTCTGACTGGTACGGCTGCGGTTATTTCTCCAGTAACTTCTTTCGTGATTGATGGCAAAGAAATTGAAGTGAAGAGCCAAGAGCGCGGTTACGCAATCCGTAAGGCGATTACCGACATTCAATACGGTTTGACAGAAGACAAACACGGCTGGTTGGTCGAAGTTTGTTAAGTAGAACGTTAATATAAAAGGCCGTCTGAAATATTTTTTCAGACGGCTTTTTTTATTGGCATTTAGAAGGAAAAAGCGATAATAAAATGCTAAATTTTTTAAACAAACGGTAGTATTTTTAGATAATCGGTATATAATGCGCAGTCATGTTGTAAAAATACATATTGGAAATATCGAATTTTATTGATTTTTAAAAGAAGTTAAAAACAGTTATAGATATTTATTCTGTATATTTTGTAAATTTAGTTAAATAGGGAATGCTAAAAACATATCGTGTTAGAATTTCCCTCCTTTTTGGCTTCGCGGGATTCACTCTGTCAAGTCAAAAAGGAAACCAGTGCAAGATAAAACCATTTTTATTTTGCTATAAAAATCAAAAATAACTTAACTCTGGATGAACTAATCAATTAAAAAGGGACTCTGATACATTTCCGTCAAAAATAACCGGATACATGGTACGCGGACAGATCGCCTATATAAAGTCATCCAAGGGTTCTGTCTGACACCATGACCGTTTCCAATCAGAAAACCGGCAGAAGGGGAAACGCTGCCGAGTTTCTCAAAGCGGCCAACTTCAGTTTGGCCTTTATACAGGCAATTGTTGTTACGACAGAATCCGTCTTACCTCTTTAATCAATCGGCTTTTTTGTTGCACGCTTGTGCGGTGGGAAAGGCGATATTCGATACAAGGAAATACGCTGATTATGTCACATAAACTTGCTCCTCTTGGCCGTACCCACATTCGTCACGGCTCATCCACACCTGAAGCAAATTCCAAATCATCTTCTCCTCTAAAAGAATGGATACATACCCACAATTGGGGGGATATGCCGTCGGTTTCTCCTGAGCTTAAGCAATTAAGCGGTAAAAATACGGTAACGAGAGAAGTAGTGCATGTGGCGGAGGCAGCAAGATTTGACAGTTCATCATCATCTTCAGACGGCCTTGTGACAAAAATGCATGTTGCACGGGCCAGTGTTGCTTCTGTAAGCAGCGTTTCCAGTAAACATATCATTGCGCCTAAAGTAACAAATAAACCTGCCGCTACCGATAAAGCAACGGCAGCTAAACCAGTCAATAAATCGATGGAAAAAATTCTGGCTGAAAAGCAAAAAATTTACGAAGAGGCTAAAGCAAAAAAAATAGCCGAGGCTGCCGCTGCCAAAGCAAAGGCGGTCGAACGCGCAAAAGAAGCGCATAAAGCGGCAGTCGAAAAAGCGATTGCAGAGCGTAAAGCCAAACAAGAAGCCGCCCGCAAAGAGAAAGAGGAGGAAGACAGAATTGCCGAAGAAAAAGAAACCGTTGAGATTGTTCATAAAAAGAATCTGAAGGATTCAGACGGCCATGACAAAATAGCGGGCGTTTCTTCCGGTAAAAAAGCAATCAATAGCCACGACGGCCACCTCAGTTCGGGTAAAGCAAACAAAATTGACGACCATGCTGAAAGCAGGGTAGGCCTATCCGGAAAATACCGCGTGTATGAATCTAAAGAGTACGGTAATTACGTTCGTGTGAATGATTTTGGTGCCGATGCGCAGGGTAAAAAAGACAGTCTTCAGGCATTTAAAGCAGCTTTAGAAGCGGCTCATAAAGAAAAAGCCATGGTCTTCTTGGATGGTACTTACTATATTTCCAACCAGATTGTGATGGATAAAACCGTTTCCGGCGCACGCGGTTTGTTTGGTTCGGGTATGGGCAAAACCAAAGTAACGTTTGATAAAGCGCAGACGGGCGTGTTCAATCCGGACACCAACCATGACGATATCCGCGAATTTGCCGGTATTTTGGTTGATGGGCAAAACAATAAAACCATTGCCGACTTGTCGGTTCAATATACCAACCCTGATTTTTACCGCAAAGGCTTAAGCTATTTTGGCAAGGTAAACGGCATTTTAGTGAACGATGCGGACAATACTTTAATCAGCAAAGTAGAGGTTTCCGGTGCCAATCGTGCTGGTGTGATGTTTACGTCAACCGCTTCTTTGGAAACGGAAAAAGGTCAAAAACTGACCTTTAAAGCGCGCGTACAAAGCGGCGAAATTGATGAAAAATACGAAGCGCTGCCTTTGGGTGAAAACAACCGTATTGTTGATTCGTATCTGCACCACAACCGCGTTGCCGGTGCGCTGATCGGTTTCCAACAAAACTTTATCGGCGAGGGCAACCGTTTGGATTGGAACGGCCACGAAGCGGACGGCGGTACCGGCTATGGTATGGCTGTGGCTGCGGGTAGTTACAATTACGGCATCACATACCGTAAAAACACGACTGACCACAACTACCGCAAAGGCTTGGATGTGCATGATGGTACAGGCATTGTCATTGAAGACAATGTGTTAACGGGTGACCGGCTGTATGGTATTGTTGCCTACAACCGCCAGTTTTCTATGGATAAAGTCAAAATTACGGGCAATACCATTATCCAAGACCCGAGCTTCCGTTTGAATGTTGATGATGACTTGGGTAAGTACTACCACATGTATTCAGGGATTCAGGTACAAACCAATACCCAATACAAAGATTTGCACTCGGCTGATAAAGGTTATTTCGATATTAGCGATAATGTCATTAAAAATCTGACGGTTTATCAAAACAATATTCAGACCTACGCGATTGAGTTCCGTAACCATGAAAGCAAAATGGATTACACGCTCAATATGGCAAACAACAAGATCAGCGGCGAATCTACCAAATATCTGATTGCCGTCATCAACGATACCTACGACCGCGTTTTATCTAAAAACGGCATTGGTAGCGGTACCATTACCATCAGCGGCAATGATGCCGATATTGGTAAGATTATGAAAGGCGCAGTACCGGTTTATGTGGAAGAACACCATGGCAATGTCGCTATGCATGGTGCGGTGACAATTCACAACAACAAAATTTCCGTGCGCGAAGAATCTGAAGGCTATGTTGAATTTGCCTATTTAAAGAGCAATGCCAAAGAGTACAACATCACCAATAACACATTGAAACTTGGTGGTGCCCTGAATGATGCTTTGGTAGACGTACACAGTACCAACCCTAAAGGCAAAGCATCTTTAAATGTAGCCAACAACAAAATCATGACGGACATTAAAGGCAAACTGTATGATTCATGGCTGCGCTTTGAAAACGACATCAAGACGTATTCTGAAGGCAATAGCCATAACGGCGCAGCACTGAAAAAGGTGAATACGACCGGCAGTAAAGTGGCATTGAGCGATATCTTGTCAGAAGCTAACCATATTGTTGAAACGACTAAAGAGACTGTGTATCACCATACTCAGAACGTGTATACATCAGGAGTGGAAGAACATCATACAACGACAGGGATTTTGTAAGTTGTTGAAGTCGTAATCTTTATGTTTTAAATATTGATAAATAAAAAAAGGCCGTCTGAAAATTTTCAGACGGCCTTTTCATCTAACTCACATTATTTAGCCAGTTCGGCACGCAGTTTGTGGGTTACGTTCATCATCACTTGGAGTTGTTCCAGAGTTTCTTTCCAGCCACGGGTTTTCAGGCCGCAGTCCGGGTTAACCCACAGACGTTCAACCGGTACAACCTCGATGGCTTTGCGCAACAGATGCTCAACTTCAGCTTCAGTCGGTACGCGTGGGCTGTGGATGTCGTAAACACCTGGGCCAATGTCGTTCGGGTATTTGAATTCGCCGAACGCGGTCAAGAGCTCCATATCGGAACGTGAAGTTTCAATGGTGATGACGTCAGCGTCCATAGCAGCGATGGCAGGCAGGATGTCGTTGAACTCAGAATAGCACATATGAGTGTGGATTTGGGTGCTGTCTTCGCAACCGGTAGAGGACAGGCGGAAAGATTCGCCGGCCCAGTTCAGGTAGGCATCCCAATCGGCACGTTTCAAAGGCAGACCTTCGCGGATGGCAGGTTCGTCAATTTGGATGACTTTGATGCCGGCTTTTTCCAGATCCAATACTTCGTCGTTCAGAGCCAGTGCGATTTGTTTGCACACGGTAGAGCGAGGAATATCATTGCGGACAAAAGACCATTGCAGAATGGTTACAGGGCCGGTCAACATACCTTTCATCGGGCGTTTGGTCAGGCTTTGAGCGTAAGTAGACCAAGCCACAGTCATGGCTTCAGGACGACTTACGTCACCAAAGATGATAGGTGGTTTAACGCAACGTGAGCCGTAGCTTTGTACCCAGCCGTATTGGGTGAATGCAAAACCGCTCAACAATTCGCCGAAGTATTCAACCATGTCGTTACGCTCGGCTTCGCCGTGTACCAGTACGTCCAAGTCCAGTTTTTCTTGCTCTTCAACCACCAAGGCGATTTCTTTTTTCATCGCGGCTTCGTAATCTGCGGCAGACAGTTCGCCTTTTTTGAAGGCTGCACGTGCTTGGCGGATTTCGGTAGTTTGTGGGAAAGAACCGATGTTGGTAGTCGGCAGTAAAGGCAGGTTCAACCATGCTTGTTGCGCTTTGATACGGTCGGCAAATGGAGATTTGCGTTGGTCTGCGTTGGCAGGCAAATCGGCCAGGCGTTTGGCAACGTCTGCACGGTGGATTTCGCTGCTGTTGGCACGGGAGTCGGCGGCAGCTTGGCTAGCGGCCAGTTCTTCGGCAACAGAATCACGACCTTCGTTCAATGCGGCTTTCAGAACGCGCAATTCTTGGGTTTTTTGCAGGGTGAATGCCAACCAAGAGTACAGGTCAGGTTTGTTGGCTTTCAGTTTTTCTTCAACTGACAAGTCAAATGGAGTGTGCAGCAGAGAGCAAGAGCTGGAGATCCACAAACGGTCGCCCAGTTTGGCTTGCAGAGGCTCGACAGTTTCCAAAACTTTGTTCAGGTTGGCGCGCCAAATGTTGCGGCCGTCGATAACGCCGGCAGACAGAACTTTGTCGTAGTCGGCAAATGCGTCCAGCTGTTCAGGAGCGCGTACCAAGTCGATGTGCAGGCCGTCAACAGGCAGGGATTTCAGCAAAGTAGCGTGTTCGGCAACAGAACCGAAGTAAGTGCTCAACAGGATTTTGGCGCTTACTTTGCTCAAAGTAGCGTAAACGTCTTTGTATGCTTCTACCCATTCTTTAGGCAGGTCAACAGTCAAAGCAGGCTCGTCGATTTGAATCCACTCGGCACCGGCTTCAACCAAAGCAGTCAGGATTTCAACGTAAACAGGCAACAGTTTAGGCAACAGGCTCAGACGGTCGAATTCAACAGCGCCTTTTTCTTTACCAACCCACAGGAAAGTCAACGGACCAACAACGGTCGGTTTGGCTTTCAGACCCAAAGCTTGGGCTTCTTGCAGTTGTTGAACGTAGTGTTTGGCGTTGGCTTTGAATTCGGTATCGGCGTGGAATTCAGGCACCAAGTAGTGGTAGTTGGTGTCGAACCATTTGGTCATTTCGATAGCGAATTGGTCTTTGTTACCGCGGGCCAGTTGGAAGAATTGTTCCAAAGACAGGTTTTGGTTGTCGAAGCCGAAACGGGCAGGGATGGCACCGGTAGCAACTTGCAGGTCGAGGATGTGGTCGTAGAAAGTGAAATCGCCTACAGCAACGTAATCAGCGTTGGCAGCAGCTTGGTGTTTCCAGTTTTTCTCGCGCAAGTCTTTAGCAACAGCCAGCAATTCTTGCTCGCTGATTTCTTTGCGCCAGTATTTTTCTTGTGCGAATTTCAATTCGCGGAAGGCACCGACGCGCGGGAAGCCTGAAAAATGCAATGTTGTCATGTTAACTCTCCTAGTTGGAATTTTGAATCAGGCCAGTATGGCCTGAATGTTCGATATTGTAAATCAGAATGGGGAGGCCGTCTGTTTTATTAACGGGGGCGTACACCCAAAATATGGCAGATGGCGTAAGTCAGTTCGCTGCGGTTGAGGGTGTAGAAGTGGAAGTCTTTGACACCTTCGCGCGAGAGGACTTTGACCATGTCGATGGCGATGCTGGCGGCAACAAGGTTGCGCGTGCCTTGGTCGTCATCCAAACCTTCGTACATTTTAGACAGCCAGCTTGGGATTTTGACATTGGTCACTTGGGCCATTTTGGTCAATTGTTTGAAATTGGTTACGGGCAGGATGCCGGGAACAATTTCAACGTCAATGCCCATCATCACGCAACGGTCGCGGAAGCGCAGATAGCTTTCCACGTCAAAGAAAAATTGGGTAATAACGTGGTTTGCACCCGCATCAATTTTGCGTTTCAGATTGATTAAGTCGGCTTGTGCGGATTTGGCTTCCGGGTGCACTTCTGGATAGGCTGCTACGGAAATATCAAAGTCGGCAACGGAGCGCAACAGTTTGACCAAATCTTCGGCATAGAAAGGTTTTTTCTCGTAGCCGGGCGGCTCGTCGCCACGCAGGGCGACAATGCGGCGGATACCGCTATCCCAATAATCTTTGGCGATTTGGCGCAACTCGTCAGGGCTGGCGTCGATACCTGTCAGGTGGGGGGCAGCGTCAAGGCCGGTTTCTTGTTTGATGCGTTTGACGATGCTGTGTGTGCGGTCGCGTTCGCCGGAGTTTGCACCGTAGGTTACGGAAACGAATTTCGGATGCAGGGTTTGCAGGCGATGGATGGAATCCCACAGCATGGTTTCCATTTGTTCGTTTTTCGGCGGGAAAAATTCGAATGAAACATTGATGTCGCCTTTTAAATCAGAAAGGCTGTTGTTTAAAGCGGCGATTTCTCGAGCGTGATTCATGGCTATGCACCTTCTGCATATCTTTTATTTGTTGTCAGGTTGCATAATAAATTTGAGGTTGGTATGAGTCAATTTCGAAATTTTCCGAAATTGTATGAATAAATTTAATAAAGACCTCAGGCCGTCTGAAAAACTGTCTGAGGTCTTGTTTGATAGGGAAGTGGGGAAAGATTATTCTGCTTCATCTATCCACGCTTGTTGCACGGCTTCGAGAATACGCTCGCCGCAACGCGTCGGGTCATCGTCAAATTCAGGCAAAGCCATAATTAAATCACGCAGTTGGGTAAAGCGTACGGTTTTCGGATCGATGCTGTCGCCGTGTAAGTCGTAGAGTTCTTCGGCGATGCGTTGGGTATCTGTCCATTTCATGATGTGTTCCTTTATTGGGTTTGGGCTATTAGTAATTATTTTAATCAAGAAGAAGTTGGACTGCCAGATTGTTTTACGGAAGATTGGCAGATAAATGATGGCGCTATTTTTTAACAAAATAGCATAGTTGCGTTAAAATACGGCAAGACACTTAAAATTCACGGCAATCTGCCGTTTTATACTTTCTATTCCGCTTTGTATGATTTGGTTTTCATACAAAATTTACACTTTGTTATGCAACCAAATTTTTTGGAACGGCTCTTAAGACAATCCATCGCTTAAAAATAAAAGGAAAAAAGATGAATAACGCACTCAACGCCAAGCTGTCCAAGCTGATTTACGCGCTCGCTTCCGATGATCCGGAGTATCTGTCCCAAGCAGGTGCATTCGACCGTTTGCTGTTGTTGGTTCGTGAACTTTATCGGATGCTGGACGAAACAGAAGGTTTGAAGCAGCTGGTGTTCCGTCTGTATTACGGCAAGCATTATGGTTTGATTAAACTGGATGCCGCTTCACCCAATGACGATGCAGGCGCATTGAGGTTGAAACGTTGGATGGTTTATTCGCGTATCGCAGAGCGTATCGAAAATTGCGGCAAGCATTTGTCGGTCGTGCTTGAAGATGCGGTGTTGGAAAATGGCGCGGACAAATCTCATTATATAGATGAAGCCAATGCCATTATCGAGCGTTTCGGTTTGGTAAGAGATGAGGCTGCACTTTCGGCCATTGAGGCGGAGGAAGCGTTGAAGGCTGAGGCTGAACTGCCGACAGTAAACAAATCTCAGAATGCTGCTCCCCGTTATAACGGCAATATGCATCAAATCAGAATGCAAGAAAAAATTGAAAATTATTCAGCTACGCAGAAGGTGGCCTCCATGCAGATTTCGCGTATGCGTTTTATTTTTCCTCATATCAAATAGTTTGCTGCATAACCAAAAGGCCGTCTGAAAACCATGAATTTATGGTTTCAGACGGCCTTTTCATTAAACCTCGTTTTAATGGTCTTCGCGAGCGTGGTTGATTGTATATTTAGGAATTTCTACGACCAAATCTTCATCGGCAACGACTGCCTGACAGCTCAAGCGTGAATCGGCTTCCAAACCCCATGCTTGGTCGAGCAGGTCTTCTTCCAATTCGGTCGGCTCTTCCAGGCTGTCAAAACCTTTGCGGATAATCACGTGGCAGGTTGTGCAGGCGCAGGATTTTTCGCAGGCATGATCGACTTCGATATCGTGGTCGAGCAGTACGTCAAGGACGGTTTGGCCTTCCGGTGCGTTTTCGATAACCGCGCCTTCGGGGCATAATGTCGCGTGTGGGAGTACGGTAATTTTTGGCATTTTTATTGTCTCGGTTGTTTAAGAGTGGTTGTGGTTAAAGCGGCTTCAGGCGGCCTTGGGTATTCAATATTCAGGCCGTCTGAAAAATGGGTTTATAACATGATGCCTTTACTTCTTAAATTTTCCAGACATTCGTCTAGATAAGCATCATCATGTTCGGCATAAATCGGCGAAGTAGATGCTTCAATCGCGTGTGAATGGTATGGGGCAACGGCTTTGCCGCGATATAGTGGGTCTTTCCATAAAACATCCGGTTTGTAACCGCGCTTTTCCATCTCTTCCATAATCAATACGTGATACAGGTAGAGTTTGTAGGGTGAGTGGGTAAAAACGTAATTAACCGTCGCATGCGGCCTGCCCCAGCCCGCTCCGCGTAAAGCAGCGCATTCGCGGTGTTGCCCCAAAAGCTGGGCGCGGGGGAGTAGGGGGATAAGGGTTTGGTGCCAGAGTCGCATAAAAGAAATCGTTTCAGTTTTTGGATATTTAGATAAACGACCTTTGTATCTTCCGAGGCCGTCTGAAACTGTTTAGGCATCAAATATTATCAACGCTTTGCCCTGTTAACGCGCGTTGGATGTTGCGGTTCATGCGCTTGGCGGCGAAGTTGTCGGTGCTGTGGCTGAGTTTGGCAACGGCGGCACGGATGTCTTCGGCTTTGCCGTCTTTCAGATGGCCTTGCAAGTTGGCGATGTCTTGTTGAATCTGTTGCAATTCTTCAGCTTCCAATAAATCGCTATCCAATTCAAGAGCAGCGTTGACGGCGTCGGTCAGGCTTTCGGCTTCGACTACGGCTTCGGCTCGGGCGCGGGCTGCCATGTCTTCGGCAGCGTTGCTCATGCTGTCTTTGAGCATTTGGGTGATGGTGCTGTCGTTCAAGCCGTAGGAAGGTTTGACTTCGATTTGTGCCTGTACACCGGTGCTTTGTTCTTGTGCGGAAACGGACAGTAAACCGTCGGCATCAACTTGGAAGGTCACGCGGATACGTGCTGCGCCTGCTGCCATGGGCGGAATGCCGCGCAGGGTAAATTTGGCAAGGCTGCGGCAGTCGGAAACGAGTTCGCGCTCGCCTTGTACGACGTGTATTGTCATGGCGGTTTGACCGTCTTTGAAAGTGGTGAAGTCCTGCGCGCGCGCGGTAGGAATGGTGGAGTTGCGCGGGATGATTTTTTCGGCAAGGCCGCCGTAGGTTTCCAGACCAAGCGATAAGGGGGTAACGTCCAGCAGCAGCCATTCGCCGTCGGTTTTGTTGCCTGCAAGGACGTTTGCCTGTATGGCGGCACCGAGTGCGACCACTTCGTCAGGATTGAGGTTGTTCAGTGGGGTTTGTCCGAAGAAGGTGGCAACTGCTTGTTGAACGTGCAGCATACGGGTAGAGCCGCCAACCATAATCACGCCTTTGACATCTGCCTTGGTCACGCCTGCGTCTTTCAAAGCCTGTTTGACGGGCTCGATGGTTTTTTGTACCAGATTTTGGGTCAGATTGTGAAACTCTTGGCGGGTAATGACGGTATGAATTTTATGGCCGTCTGAAAGCGTGGTCTCGATGACGGCTTCGGTTTGAGTGGTCAGTTTTTCTTTGGCAGTACGGACAAGGGAAAGCAGAAGTTGGCTGTCTTGTTCGTTGAGTTTGGAAAGGTCGTTTTGTTCGAGCAAGTAGCAGAACAAACGATGATCGAAGTCGTCGCCGCCCAATGCGCTGTTGCCGCCGGTGGCTTTAACTTCAAACAGGCCTTTAGTCAGTTGCAATACGGATACGTCGAATGTGCCGCCACCCAAGTCATAAACGACAAACGTGCCTTCTGAGGCGTTGTCCAGTCCGTAGGCGATTGCGGCGGCAGTCGGCTCGTTGAGGAGGCGCAAGACATTCAAGCCTGCCAAACGTGCGGCATCTTTGGTGGCTTGACGTTGGGCATCATCAAAATAGGCAGGTACGGTAATGACAGCACCAACCAAATCTCCGCCTAATGTTTCTTCGGCGCGCAATTTGAGGGCTTTGAGGATTTCTGCCGATACTTCGATAGGCGTTTTCGCACCTTGACGTGTGTTTAACTCGACCACGCGCTCATTGGGTGTAAATCGATAGGGCAGGTATTGCGTCTCTTGTGCGAGGTCGGTAAGAGTGCGGCCGATTAAGCGTTTGGCGGAGCTGACGGTATTTAGCGGATCGGTTTTTTGGGCGGAAAGGGCGTTTTTGCCGACTTCAACTTCGCCATCCAAATAACGGACAACCGAAGGTAGGGTGGTGCGGCCGTCTGAATCGGGCAGGCAGACTGCGCTGCCGCTGCGTACGGTGGCCACCAAGCTGTTGGTTGTACCTAAATCAATGCCTACGGCGAGGCGGTGTTGATGGGGGGCGGCGGACATGCCGGGTTCGGAAATCTGCAAAAGAGCCATGATTGTGTGCCTTCTGATGCTGTATTTATTAGGATGGGGCAGATTTTAGCAGATTTTTGGCAGATAGTTGAGTAGTTTGCTAGGAAATAACCATAAGGCCTAATGTTGTTTTTTGATTGAAAAGAAAGTGGATTTTGAATCCAGACTTGTCTTTTTTAAGAAATGCGGATAGAATTCAGCCTCTTTGCCTTGCCTTTTACTTCGCATGGTGAAAGGCTGTTTTTAATCATCCATAAGGAGATAACATGCGTCATTACGAGATCGTGTTTATCGTTCATCCTGATCAAAGCGAGCAAGTGCCTGCTATGGTTGAGCGTTACAAAACCATGATTACTGAAGCCAACGGTAAAATCCACCGTTTGGAAGACTGGGGCCGTCGTCAATTGGCTTACCCAATCAATAAAATCCACAAAGCACACTATGTTTTGATGAATATCGAAACTACTCCTGAAGTGGTTGAAGAGCTGGAAACTGCTTTCCGCTTCAATGATGCCGTACTGCGTCACCTGACCATCAAAACAAAACACGCTGTAACTGAAGCTTCCCCAATGCTGGGCGGCGAAAAAGCAAAAAACTTGCTGAACGGTGCAGCTGAAGAAGTTGCAGCAGCCGAATAAGATTGAACAATCTGATTAAGCTTACCGCCCGTATCTTGCAGGTTCAGCCTTTGAGATATACGCCGGCAGGAATTCCTGTTTTAGATATTGTGTTGCAACATGAATCTTGGCAGGAAGAAAACGGACAGAAATGTCTGGTCAAATTTGAAATTCCCGCGCGGATTTTAGGTAAGCAGGCTGAGGAATGGCAGTATCGGCAAGATGCTATCATCGAGTCGGAAGGTTTTTTGGCGCAACGTAGCCAACGCTTCCCCAAGCCGGTACTACGCATACAGAACATTAAAGAATATAAAGGTTAAACGACAATGGCTCGTCAATCATTCAAACGTAGAAAATTCTGCCGCTTTACGGCTGAAAAAATCCAAGAAGTTGATTACAAACAAGTTGATTTGTTGAAAGACTTCATCTCTGAAAACGGCAAAATCATCCCTGCCCGCATTACTGGTACTAAAGCACACTACCAACGTCAGTTGGCTACTGCTGTGAAACGTGCCCGTTTCCTGGCTCTGTTGCCTTACACCGATCAACACAAATAATTTTGGAGTTTAAATCATGCAAATTATTCTGTTAGAAAAAATCGGCGGTCTGGGTAACTTGGGTGACATCGTTACCGTTAAAAACGGTTACGCACGCAACTTCCTGATCCCTGCCGGTAAAGCAAAACGTGCAACCGAAGCCAACATGAAAGAATTCGAAGCACGCCGCGCTGAATTGGAAGCCAAACAAGCTGAAATCTTGGCTGATGCTAAAGCCCGTCAAGAAAAACTGGAAGGCCAAACCATTACTGTTGCTCAAAAAGCCGGTGTTGATGGTCGTCTGTTCGGTTCTGTTACCAATGCTGACATCGCTGAAGCGATTGTTGCTGCCGGTATCCAAGCTGCTAAAGCAAACGTACGTCTGCCTAACGGTCCGTTGAAAGCTGTTGGCGAATACGAAGTTGAAGTAGCTCTGCACACTGACGCTGTTGCTAAAATTACCGTTGCTGTTGTTGCAGCCGCTGAGTAATTGATTCATTCAAGGCCGTCTGAAAATCAAGGGTTTCCTTGAATTTCAGACGGCCTTGTTTATCTGCTTGAGCCGAAGTAAGTAAATATTGATTTGTCTATATTTTTAAGTCTGTCTAGAAATATAGCGGAAGAGATGATGTATTGGCCGAATATTCATTCGTGTTCGGGTTTGTCGTATTATTTAGTAAAGAGATTATTTATGAATAAAATCAAAATCTTTGGGATAGGTTTGACTGCTTTGGCTTTAGCTTCATGCGGCACTCCGCAAAAGCCTGCTGTTGATACGGCAAAACCTGTCGAGCCTGTTTCCTCTGCAAAACGCCCTGTATTTGATGCTGCGGCTGAATCTGTTGCCAGCAGCGGTTTTAATGAGAACGTCAATGTTCAGCAGTTTATCCAATATGAAGTGAAAAATCGCCGTTTCAGTGCGGAAGAGTTGCGCAATTTCTTTAATGGCGTGGTGTATAAAGGCAACATTATTACCATTATGTACCGCCCAAGCACTTCGCGTCCTTGGTATGAATTCCGCACCGGTAACTCTGGTGCAGCCAAATTTAATGGCGGCAGACAATTCTATGCGGCAAACCGTGCCGTAATTGATGATGTGGCACGCAAATACGGCGTACCTGCCGAATTGATTGTGGCGATTCTCGGGATTGAAACCAATTATGGTAAAAATACAGGCAGCTTCCGCGTTGCCGATGCCTTGAGTACATTGGCCTTTGATTATCCTCGCCGTGCCGAGTTTTTCCAAAATGAATTGAGTGAACTTTTGCAGATGGCAAAAGAAGAAAAAGAAAATATCTTTGACTTCAAAGGCAGCTATGCCGGCGCGATGGGCATGCCGCAATTTATGCCTTCAAGCTACCGTAAATGGGCGGTGGACTATGATGGTGATGGTCATCGCGATATTTGGAATAATGTTGGCGATGTGGCGACTTCTGTCGCCAATTATATGAAACAGCATGGCTGGCAGACCGGCGGTAAGATGGTTGTGCCGGTAAGTCTGACGATTACTCCGCACTTGCAGGCGATTATCGATGAGAAAACTGCCTTGACGCGCACTGTCGCAGATTTCAAAGCTTTGGGTGTCGTGCCTCAAGCTGCTATTGCCGATAATGAAAAAGCTGTGCTGTATGCTTTGGAGACCAGCCCGGGCGTATTTGAATACTATTTGGGTCTGAATAACTTCTACACGGTATGGCAATACAACCACAGCCGTATGTATGTAACAGCGGTACGCGATATTGCGAATGCAATCAATAACAATGGCCTGTAAGCCATAAGAAAACCACCCTTTGGGGTGGTTTTTAAATATCGAGGATTTGTAAAGGGGGTTAAGCTATCAGTCTGATTTTCATGGCGTAACGTTTTTTGCTGTGTCCTGAAACAAACTGTCCTCCTCGGGCAGGGGATAAAAACGCATTGCCTTCTGCGGTTGGCTCTGCACAAGTATATTGACCGTTTCGATCGCTCCAAAGGGCATACACAGGCAGATTGTGGGTACGGATATCCAGTTTCAAGCCGTCAAATGCAACGTGTGCATCCTGGTCGGAGGAAACAAATTCGGTATGGGAGATATAGTCGGCATCGTATGGGGCGCCGTTGAAATCAAATTGTGTGCCGGCGGCGGTAAAGTAGGGGTGGAATCCTGGGGACGTGCGGATGGGTGATTCGCCGTAATTGCAGACAGTTAGGATGGCGATGGCTTCATTTTCGTTAGGCAGACTGTAATCGAGCAACCATTCGACGTGTTCATAGCCTTTTTCTGTGCTGATTAATTTTAAGCCGATATCTGATTCATTTTGATGGCGGATTTCCCAGTCTGAAGTTCTGCCGAAACCATGTTGGGCCAGATGATTTTTGCTGTCAGGTCCGAATTGAGGTAGGCAGACGTGCATGCCGCCGCGTAATTTTGTGTCATCGCCTACTTGAACGCTGGTTTTCGGAAATAAGACTTCCCATCCTTTTAGAATCAGGGAATCAATATATCCGCCCATTGTATTTACTTGCATAGTGGCTGATTGGTTGCGTAGTATGATTTCGGACATGATGTTTCAAACTTCAAATTACTTATCATTTATGTAGCATTCTAACATTGCAATGACATGCTGTCGCTGTCGGTTTGATAGAAAATCCTTAATAAAAATCAAAAAAATGCTAGAATATATGCCATTTTCTGAGGCCGTCTGAAAAGCGGAGAATTCTTTTCAGACGGCCTTCCGATTTATTTCCCGTAGAGAAACAACATGGCTTATCAAGTTCTTGCACGAAAATGGCGTCCGAAAACCTTTGCCGATTTGGTCGGTCAGGAACACGTCGTCAAAGCCCTGCGTAACGCGCTGGACGAAGGCCGTCTGCACCATGCCTATCTGCTGACAGGGACACGCGGTGTGGGTAAGACCACGATTGCCAGGATTTTGGCCAAGAGCCTGAACTGCGAAAATGCCGTGCATGGTGAGCCGTGCGGTCAGTGTGAAAGCTGTACGCAAATCGACAGCGGCCGTTATGTGGATCTATTGGAAATCGACGCGGCATCGAATACCGGTATCGACAATATCCGCGAAGTGTTGGAAAACGCGCAATACGCGCCGACTGCGGGTAAATACAAAGTCTATATCATCGACGAAGTGCATATGCTTTCCAAAAGCGCGTTCAATGCCATGCTGAAGACTTTGGAAGAACCGCCTGAACACGTTAAATTTATTTTGGCGACCACCGATCCGCATAAAGTCCCCATTACTGTATTGAGCCGCTGTTTGCAATTTGTGTTGCGCAACATGACAACCCAGCAGGTTGCCGAGCATTTGGCGCATGTCTTGGATCGTGAAAACGTTCCTTATCAGCCACAGGCTTTGCAACTTTTAGGCCGTGCCGCCGCCGGCTCGATGCGCGATGCGTTGAGCCTTTTAGATCAGGCGATTGCCATGGGTTCGGGTAAAGTGGCCGAACAAGATGTCCGCCAGATGATCGGAGCGGTCGATAAACAATACTTGTTTGAATTGCTTGAAGGAATCATCAATCAAAACGGGGAAGCCTTGCTGGAAAAGGCTCAGGAAATGTCCGCCAGAGCGATTGGTTTTGACAGCGCGTTGGCAGAATTGGCCATGTTGTTGCAACGTTTGGCTTTGATTCAAACCATTCCTTCCGCCTTGGCAAATGACGATCCTGAACGTGAAACTTTGCAGCGATTAAGTCAGGCTTTGAGTGGCGAGCAGATTCAGCTTTATTATCAATGCGCTATTCATGGTAAACAGGATTTACCGCTGGCTCCAGACGAGTATGCCGGTTTTGTCATGACGCTTTTGCGCATGCTTGCATTTGCGCCGTTGGCCGCTTCGGGTTGCGATACGCAAAGTCAGATTGAACACACGGATTTGCATTCCGACCATCAGAAAGCTGAGGCCGAAAAAAAGCCTTTTCAGCTGCCGAAATCTGAGCCGATAGCAGCACCGGCGGTTGAGAAAGAGGCTGTTCCGACTAAACAGGATATCGTTGAAAGGCCGTCTGAAGAAACTATTCAGTCTGCTCAACAACAGGGGGATGTCCCGCCTTGGGAAGACATGCCGAGCCAAGTATCGGCTGAGCCGCCTCAAACACAAACGGCGCAGATGCAAGAAACTGCGGAGCCATTGCCTGTTGCAAAAGTTCAGACGGCCCCTGAACCGGAAGAATATCCGCACATAGATGAGGAAATTCCACCTCCGTATTTTGATGAAGCATATGCATATGAAGATTCACACCGTGCTGATGTGATGGAAGTACTGCAGCCGGTTGTGTCTGAAGAAGAGGAGGGAGATGAAGAAGAGCTTCAGTTCGCTCCTTTGCCTGAGTTTAAAACTGAGAATTGGCACAGCATTATCGAACGATTTGCCCGTAAATTAGGCGCGGCGCAGATGTTGGCACAAAATGCGGCATGGACGAGTTATGATACGGAAGCAGGATTAATCATGCTGTCGTTGACGGATGAGGCCAAAGCTACTGCCAATAAAGAGCGCTTGGACAAAATCTGCCAGACGTTGAGCGAGGCTTACCATCTTGGCAATTTAAGGCTGCAAACCGAGCCTTGGCAGGATGATAAAGGCTGGGAAACGCCGGTGATGCGCCGCAAACGTATTCAAGAAGAAGGACGGCAGCAGGCGCAAGATTTGCTGGAAGCGGATACAACGGCGCAGAAAATTTTGCAAATCTTTGAAGCGCAATGGCTGCCGGATTCTTTAGAGTTAGTAGGGCATTCTTAAAATACTGACATACAAGGCCGTCTGAAAGGCAATAGCGTTTTTCAGACGGCATGAGTGAAACCCATTTATTCAAACCCATAGGAGTAAAACATGTTCGGAAAAGCCGGATTAGGCGGCCTGATGAAACAGGCTCAACAAATGCAAGAAAACATGAAAAAGGCACAAGCCAAGCTGGCTGAAACCGAAGTTGAAGGTGAAGCAGGCAATGGTTTGGTGAAAGTTGTGATGACGTGTTCGCACGTTGTTCGCAAACTTGAAATCAGCCCTGATTTGATTCAAGAAGCCGCAGACGACAAAGAAATGCTGGAAGATTTGGTATTGGCCGCTATCAATGCCGCTTCTGAAAAAGCCGAAGAAACGACCAACAAAACCATGGGTGCATTTACCCAAGGCCTGCCGGCAGGCATGGGCGACTTCTTCCGTTGATTTAAAAATAAATAAAAGGCCGTCTGAAGCCAGATTTGGGTTTCAGACGGCCTTTTTTATTATGAGGATTCATGGGCTTTCTTTGGGAAAGAACAAGCGTTCCTTATTGATGTAAAAAAGCCTGAACAGAAGTTCAGGCTTTTAAATTTGGCTCCCCGACCTGGGCTCGAACCAGGGA
>NZ_KV799706.1:33373-73110 GCF_001810035.1 Neisseria sp. HMSC058F07
GTCGCTCTACCGACTGAGCTATCGGGGAATGGGGCGTATTATAATGGCTGGAAAAAATGTGTCAATCAATATTTTCAAGAAAATGGTGCAGAATATTTCAAATATTTGAATGTTAAAAATATTTTGTAATCAAGTTTCACATGCTTTCCAGCCGTTTCAGACGGCCTTTAGTATTTGGCGTTAACCAATTTGCCGTTTTGGAACACTTGCTGCTGCATTACCGTACCGTTGTAGGCGTAAGTGGTTAATGAGCCGTTGCTTGGCGTGGCGCGGAACTGCATCAGTTGGTTGCGGCTGAGGACGTAGGGGTCCGTGCGTTTTTGGCTGTTGTCGCTGTAAAAGTCTTGGACGACATATTCGTTGTTGCGTTTGCTGATCAGTTGGCGATGGAAGCCGCCTTTGACTGCGCTATTGCTGGGTGTGCCGTGTGCATCAAAATAGGTCACGATTTGTTCTTCTGAGATACGGATGCCGTCTGAATCCGTGCCTTTGGTGGTTTTGTCCAAGCCGACAGGGATGTTGATGGATGTACCCAGGCCGACATGGCGGCCGATGCTGGTGCCGACGCCTAAGCCGACGGAAACACCTGGCGTGCCGACTGTACATGCGCTGAGTGAAGCGGCCAAAAGAGCAGGTAAGAGAGCTTTTTTCATAATGTGTATCCTTGTAATAAGAAATGTTTGTAATGTGGGAAGTATAGTATTTTTGCGGGGTGGCTGGTGTTAGTATTGGTAAAAGGGCGCAAGGCCGTCTGAAAAACAAGATAGAAACGAATATATCATTCTGGTGTAGAATGTGCCGAAATAATGATTTAATAAGAATGTGAATGAATAATGAAAACTTTGAAATTTACGAAGATGCACGGCTTGGGCAATGATTTTATGGTGGTTAATGCCATCGAACAGGACTTTGATCCGTTGACTGCGCCGCTTGCCCAATGGGCAGACCGCTATCGCGGCGTGGGTTTTGATCAGTTTTTGGTAGTGGAGAAGCCTTCTTCTGATGCGGTCGATTTTCGGTACCGCATTTTCAATGCCGATGGTCGGGAAGTAGAGCAGTGCGGCAATGGAGCGCGTTGTTTTGCGCGTTTTGTCGCGGATAAGGGTTTGACGGATAAAACGGAAATTTTGGTCGAAACGGCCAAAGGGATTATTGTACCGAAGCTGTTGGATAACGGTTTGGTTACCGTCAATATGGGTAAACCGCGTTTCATGCCGTCTGAAATTCCGTTTGTGCCTGCACATGGTGAAAATGAAGATGCGTTGACACATATTGTCTTGGTCGGTTTGGAGTCTGTACCGGTAAGCTGTGTGAATATGGGTAATCCGCATGCGGTAATTTTGGTTGATAATGTTGAAACCGCACCGGTGGAGCATTGGGGCGGCGCTATTGAATCACACGAGCAGTTTCCTGAAAGGGTCAATGTCGGCTTTTTGCAGGTTGAAGATGAGTTGTCAGTCCGCCTGCGTGTGTTTGAACGCGGGGTGGGGGAAACTCAGGCTTGCGGCACTGGAGCGTGTGCGGCCGTGGTGGCAGGCGTGCGCAATGGCTTGCTGAAAGCGGGTGCGCCTGTGCGTGTTACTTTGCCTGGCGGCGAATTGTTTATCAGTTGGGAAGAAGGTGGCGACGTGCAAATGACCGGCCCTGCTGAAACTGTTTTTGAAGGCGAGTTGCAGTATTCATGATGGTTTCTTTGGATTTTTGGTTTGCCATCGCGTATGCTGCGGTATCGTTGGCATTTATTTTTCGCGCGCAGCGGTTTCAATGGCTTTGGGCTACGGTGTTATTGTGGCTGGGGATTTCGGCACTGGGCGCACGCTTGTTGCCCGGAATGTGGGGTTTTACGCATACAGGCCCTTTGTTCATCCCTCATTTTTATCTGACAATCGCCAGTATTTTCTTCTTTATTGATGACTGCAGTAAAACGGAAGACAAAAAGTTTTGGTCGGCAGGCGAATATGCCGGTTTGACCTTATTTGCAGTTTCCAATGTCATCATGACTTTGGCTTTTGTTTTCTTGGCAGGCGTGGTTTATTTCATCTTGCCGCTGGCTGGCGCGTTTTTTGCATGGGCGGCCTTGCTGAAAATTTATGCCTTGAAACCGATTTATTGGTTTGTTTTGCAGGGCGTGTTGATGCTGGTGTTTTATCTGCACCGTGTGGTTGTTTGCAAGCAGTCTGCCTCTCTTTTCAGTATGCGGCAGATGTGGGCAGGCTGGATGGTTGCCGTCGTGATGCAGGCTGTGGTTGCCGTTGCATTGATTTTTGAGCGCAGTGGATATTGACCGCGCTTGAACCAAAAGTTATAAAGAAAGAAATTTTCGATATTGGTTTTTCAGACGGCCTGAGTTTAATATGCAGGCTGTATTACATCTAAATCAGGAGCAGGAAATGAAAATTGCAAATAATATTACCGAGCTGATCGGCAACACACCTCTGGTGAAACTGAACCGCCTGACCGAAGGTTTAAAAGCGCAAATCGCCGTTAAACTTGAATTCTTTAATCCAGGCAGCAGCGTGAAAGACCGTATTGCCGAATCTATGATTGAAGCGGCCGAGCAAGCCGGTAAAATCAATAAAGATACCGTTATCGTCGAGGCAACCAGTGGCAATACCGGTATCGGTTTGGCCATGGTGTGTGCGGCCCGCGGTTATAAATTGGCGATTACTATGCCTGAAAGCATGAGTAAAGAACGCAAAATGCTGCTGCGTGCATTCGGTGCAGAGCTAATTTTGACACCTGCTGCCGAAGGTATGGCGGGCGCTATTGCTAAAGCCCAGTCTTTGGTGGACGAACATCCAGATACTTACTTTATGCCGCGCCAATTTGATAACGAGGCTAATCCTGAAGTTCACCGCAAAACCACTGCCGAAGAAATTTGGCGCGATACAGACGGTAAAGTAGATATTTTCGTGGCCGGTGTAGGTACAGGCGGTACGATTACCGGTGTGGGCGAAGTATTGAAAAAATACAAACCCGAAGTTCAAATCGTGGCTGTCGAGCCTGAAGCTTCCCCAGTATTGAGCGGTGGCGAGAAAGGTCCGCATCCGATTCAAGGTTTGGGTGCAGGCTTTATCCCCAGCGTTTTGAATACGACTGTTTACGACAGCATTTCCAAAGTACCTAACGAGGCAGCGTTTGAAACTGCGCGCGCTATGGCTGAAAAAGAAGGCATTTTGGTAGGTATTTCTTCAGGTGCCGCAGTATGGAGCGCATTGCAACTGGCTAAAAAACCTGAAAACGAAGGTAAGTTGATCGTTGTCTTGTTGCCATCGTATGGCGAACGCTATCTTTCTACGCCTCTGTTTGCCGATTTGGCATAATATAGGATTGTTGTTAAAAGGCCGTTTTCAGACGGCCTTTTTTGCGTATAGGCTTGAGATATCATATGAAATCTGTTGTAATTCAGTTAATGAGCTTTGAATACCGTTATTCAAAAGTTGGTTTCTTCAACGAATCATGCTTATAATGCGCATTATGAAAAAATACATTCTTCCTATCCTTGCCGTAGCGGCACTTGCCGGTTGTGAATCAATTTATGTTCCGACTTTGAAAGAAGTGCCAGTTCGACCAACCAACGTCAAAAAGCCTAAGGCTGATTCACAAGTTTCAGCTACCGGTTATCATTTGGCTCCTTCGCATTGGGCAGATGTTTCCAAGATTCATGATGAAGCACGCCGTTTGAGTACCCAAGTGAGCCAAGGTAGTCTGACCAAAGTTCAGGCTGCACAATATTTGAACCGCTTCCGTATCCAACAAGTGGGACGTAACTCCGTTGATGACAGTATGTATGAAGTTTATCTGCGTTCTGCCGTTGACAGCCAACGTGGTGAAATTACTACCGAGCAATCCAAACAGTACATCCAAGGTGCTTTGCGCGGTTGGCAACAACGTTGGAAAAACATGGATACCAAGCCAAGCAATCCTGCGTTTACCAACTTCCTGATGGAAGTTATGGGTATGCAACCTTTGAAATAAAAAAGTCATAAACTGAGAAGGCCGTCTGAAGATTCAGGCAGCCTTCTTTTTATATGTATATATGTGTAGTCGGACTTTATCCAATTAAGAACCAAACAGCTTGTCAGCTGCTTGACGGGCTTTTTCTTGAATATCTTCGGTCAGATAGTTTTTCATCTGAGAATAAACCAGCGCAATGACGGCAATGTCATCGCTGAAGCCAAATGGAATCAACAGGTCGGGAATGCTGTCGATGGGGCTGAGAAAATAAACCAGTGCACCGACAATAATCATTTTGGCCCGTTTGGGCGTGTGTTCGGATTCCCAAAGGTAATAAAGTGCATAAAGCTGTCGGACGACAGGTTTGCCCAGGCGGCCTGCAAAGCGTCCGAGTTTTTTCATAAAACCGGATGTGTCTAAGTTTCGACGGCGGAAGGAGGGGATGTAGTCTTCCGGATCGGGTGTGTTTTGATGAGGGGAATGTGTCATGATGCAGCTTCCTTATAAGGTATGGAAACATTGTTGGTGTTGTGCTGTATTTTAGTCCATCTAGAGATGGATGAAATGTCTTTGAATGTATAACTATGTAAGAGTAGTGATGATAATGCAATGGTAATAAGTTAAGAATGGCTTATGCCGTAGCAATCAAATCACTACTGCTTACCCACAAAAATAAATCGATTATATGGAGTAATCATGAATAAGAGAATAAAAATATGTCCCGCTTGTCAACAAGGCTATCTCTACCATTCAAAACCTAAATATCTTCATGATGAAATTATTCTGTGTGATGAATGCGATGCAGTATGGCTCAAAGGAGTGAATATATTTTATGGAGAATATGAAAAAGATTTTTATTCTTATGTTCCTTTCATGGAATCCCAAGGTATAACGGATGAATGTATCTGGGAAGGAGAGCTGTTCGATCATCCATATTATGAAGATGAAAACTCAGATGATATGGATTGATAGAAACTTTATATAGTGGATTAAATTTAAATCAGGACAAGGCGACGAAGCCGCAGACAGTACAGATAGTACGGAACCGATTCACTTGGTGCTTCAGAACCTTAGAGAATCGTTCTCTTTGAGCTAAGGCGAGGCAACGCCGTACTGGTTTAAAGTTAATCCACTATATCTTTTCAGACGGCCTTGTCCATCAAATTTGGCACATTATTTCACACACGGATTGTCTAAAACAACCGAGACATTGCGTTCGGCTTTGTTCATATACGTCATGTGGACTTTCTTGCCTTTGAACTCTGCTTCAACGACAGATTCCTTTGTAAAGATTAGGTATCAAGAGTGAGAATTTATCTCACAATAGATACAATTCTCAAATAATAATGATGTTATCGTAAGTGCTTTGATGGGGAGATGGCTTAATTGCAGGAAAGTAACAAAAAAGGCTAGCCACGCAAAAAAAAATCTAAGAATGATTGTTTGATTTTATTAGTCTTTTGGTAAAAATCATTAGAGCATTCATAAATTGCACTGTTCAAAATGAGATAAAACAGGTAAATTATGGTTTATGTAGCTTATTGTAGTGCTGAGCTATAGGTTTTGAGCTGATAATAAATCTAGAGGAACTGACCATGTCCGCCAAATCACGCCCGGTATTTTTGGAAATTCCGAATATCCGATTGCCCATACCGGGGATTGTATCTATTCTTCACCGTATCAGCGGCGTCGGCTTGTTTGTGATGCTGCCTGTTCTCTTGTATTTCTTCTCTGGAACGCTGGATCGCGAAGCGTCGTTTGAAGCATATCGTTCTGCTATCTCCAATCCGTTTGTGAAGCTGATCCTTATCGGTCTGTTGTGGGCATATCTGCACCACTTTTTTGCCGGTATCCGCTTTCTGTTTTTGGATGTGCATAAAGGCCTGGAATTAAATACTGCCCGTACTACTGCTAAAGTTGTATTTGCTTCTGCTTTGATTCTGACCGTCGTTTTGGGAGCTTTGTTATGGTAGAACGTAAATTGACAGGTGCGCATTACGGTTTGCGCGATTGGGCAATGCAACGTGCAACTGCGGTCATCATGTTGGTGTACACCGTGGTTCTTTTGGTTGTTTTGTTTACGTTGCCTAAAGAATATTCGGCATGGCAGGCATTTTTTGATCAAACTTGGGTGAAGGTGTTTACCCAAGTGAGCTTCTTGGCCGTATTCCTGCATGCATGGGTAGGTATCCGTGATTTGTGGATGGACTACATTAAGCCTTTCGGCGTGCGTTTGTTTTTACAAGTTGCCACCATCGTTTGGTTGGTAGGCTGCTTGGTGTATTCAGTTAAAGTAATTTGGGGGTAAATATGGGTTTTCCTGTTCGCAAGTTTGATGCCGTGATTGTTGGCGGTGGTGGTGCAGGTTTACGCGCAGCCCTCCAATTGTCTAAATCCGGCCTGAATTGTGCTGTTTTGTCTAAAGTCTTCCCAACCCGTTCTCATACTGTAGCGGCTCAAGGTGGTATTTCTGCTTCATTGGGTAATGTGCAGGAAGACCGTTGGGATTGGCACATGTACGATACCGTAAAAGGTTCCGACTGGCTGGGCGACCAAGATGCGATTGAGTTTATGTGTCGCGCTGCGCCTGAAGCCGTAATTGAGTTGGAGCACATGGGTATGCCTTTTGACCGTGTGGAAAGCGGTAAAATCTACCAACGTCCTTTCGGCGGTCATACTGCCGAACACGGTAAACGTGCGGTAGAACGTGCATGTGCAGTTGCCGACCGTACCGGCCATGCGATGTTGCATACTTTGTACCAACAAAACGTCCGTGCCAATACACAATTCTTTGTGGAATGGACGGCACAAGATTTGATTCGTGATGAAAACGGCGACGTCGTCGGTGTAACCGCCATGGAAATGGAAACCGGCGAAGTTTATATTTTCCACGCTAAAGCCGTGATGTTTGCTACCGGTGGCGGCGGCCGTATTTATGCTTCTTCTACCAATGCCTATATGAATACCGGTGATGGTTTGGGTATTTGTGCCCGTGCAGGTATTCCGTTGGAAGACATGGAATTCTGGCAATTCCACCCGACTGGTGTGGCCGGTGCCGGTGTATTGATTACTGAGGGTGTACGTGGTGAAGGCGGTATTCTGTTGAATGCCGATGGCGAACGCTTTATGGAACGTTACGCTCCGACCGTAAAAGACTTGGCTTCCCGTGACGTGGTTTCCCGTGCGATGGCGATGGAAATTTACGAAGGTCGCGGCTGCGGTAAAAACAAAGACCACGTATTGCTGAAAATCGACCATATCGGCGCAGAAAAAATTATGGAAAAACTGCCGGGCATCCGCGAGATTTCCATTCAGTTTGCCGGTATTGACCCGATTAAAGACCCGATTCCTGTTGTGCCGACTACCCACTATATGATGGGCGGTATTCCGACCAACTATCATGGCGAAGTTGTTGTTCCGCAAGGTGAAGATTACGAAGTGCCTGTAAAAGGTCTGTATGCGGCAGGTGAGTGCGCATGTGCTTCCGTACACGGTGCGAACCGCTTGGGTACCAACTCCCTGTTGGACTTGGTGGTATTCGGTAAAGCTGCCGGCGACAGCATGATTAAATTCATCAAAGAGCAAAGCGACTGGAAACCTCTGCCTGCTAATGCCGGTGAATTGACCCGCCAACGTATCGAGCGTTTGGATAATCAAACTGGCGGCGAAAACGTTGATGCATTGCGTCGCGAACTGCAACGCTCCGTACAACTGCACGCCGGTGTGTTCCGTACCGATGAGATTCTGAGCAAAGGCGTTCGAGAAATCATGGAGATTGCCGAGCGCGTGAAACGTACTGAAATCAAAGACAAGAGCAAAGTATGGAATACCGCGCGTATCGAAGCTTTGGAGTTGGATAATCTGATTGAAGTAGCGAAAGCGACTTTGGTGTCTGCCGAAGCACGTAAAGAATCGCGTGGCGCACACGCTTCAGACGACCATCCTGAGCGCGATGACGAAAACTGGATGAAACATACCCTGTATCATTCAGATACCAATACTTTGTCTTACAAACCGGTACATACCAAGCCTTTGAGCGTGGAATACATCAAACCGGCTAAACGCGTTTATTGATGAGTTTTCAGACGGCCTTTACCTTAAAGGCCGTCTGAAACCTAACCATACCCACATTGAACTGCTTGAATTCATAATACAAAATCATTGAGCAGTTTATGAGAAAAGGAACACTTCTCATGGAAAAAATGAGTTTTGAAATTTACCGTTACAACCCGGACGTTGATGCCAAACCTTATATGCAACGTTACGAGTTGGAATTGGAACCAACCGACGTTAAGCTTTTGGACGCTTTAGTGCGCCTGAAAGCACAAGACGATACATTGTCTTTCCGCCGTTCTTGCCGCGAAGGTATTTGCGGTTCTGACGGTATGAACATCAACGGTAAAAACGGCTTGGCATGTCTGACCGATCTGCGCAGCCTGAAACAGCCGGTTAAAATCCGCCCTCTGCCAGGTCTGCCTGTTATCCGCGACCTGATTGTGGATATGACCCAGTTCTTCAAACAATATCACTCAATCAAACCTTACGTTGTCAACGACAATCCTATCGATGCGGACAAAGAGCGTCTGCAAACTCAGGAAGAGCGTAAAGAGTTGGACGGTTTGTACGAGTGTATTTTGTGCGCCTGCTGTTCGACTGCCTGCCCGTCATTCTGGTGGAATCCTGATAAATTCGTTGGTCCGTCTGGCTTGCTGAATGCTTACCGTTTCATTGCGGATAGCCGTGATACCATCACTAATGAGCGTTTGGATAATCTGAACGACCCATACCGTTTGTTCCGTTGCCACACCATTATGAACTGCGTAGACGTATGTCCTAAACACTTGAATCCGACCCGAGCCATCGGTAAGATTAAAGAGATTATGTTGAAACGAGCCGTTTAAGAAATGATGGTTTTTGACGATATTGCCAAACGGAAAATCCGTTTTCAAACCCGCCGGGGATTGTTAGAACTAGACTTAATCTTCGGCAGGTTTATGGAAAAAGAATTCGAGCACCTGAGTGATCAGGAGTTGTCCGAATTTTCCGAAATCCTCGAATTTCAAGACCAAGAGTTGCTTGCCTTGATTAACGGACATTCGGCAACGGACAAGAAACACCTGATTCCCATGCTTGAAAAAATCAGACAGGCATGATGTGTTATAGAGCTTGTTTGCGATGCCAATCCGAACAAGCTTTTTCCATACTGAGGCCGTCTGAAAAAAGGACCGTGCCGCTTGGGCGGCAACGAAAGCCCCAACTTACAAAGGAGTTTAAGAATGTCTAAATCAGTCAAGCTCACCACCCCAAATCAAGAGACCTTGGAACTGCCAGTATTGGAAGCAAGTATCGGCCATGATGTGGTTGACATCCGTGCGTTGACAAAAAATACAGGTCTGTTTTCATTCGACCCAGGATTCGTGTCCACTGCAAGTTGCGAATCCAAAATCACTTATATTGACGGCGATAAAGGTCTGTTATATTACCGTGGTTATCCTATCGAGCAGTTGGCCGAAAAATCCGATTACTTGGAAGTTTGTTACCTGTTGATCTACGGCGAGCTGCCTACGCCCGAACAGAAAAAAGAATTTGATGCTACAGTCAGCCACCATACTATGGTGCATGAACAGTTGACTTGGTTCTTCCGCGGTTTCCGTCGCGATGCGCACCCGATGGCGATGATGGTGGGTGTGGTTGGCGCTTTGTCTGCTTTCTATCAAGACAGCTTGGATATTACCAATCCTGAACACCGCAAAATCGCGATTTACCGCTTAATCTCCAAAATTCCGACCATTGCGGCAATGTGTTACCGTTATTCCAACGGTTTGCCGTTCAATTATCCAAAAAATAACCTTTCCTATGCTGAAAACTTCTTGCACATGATGTTTGCCACACCGTGTGAAGAATACAAACCTAATCCAGTCTTGGCCCGCGCGCTCGACCGCATCTTTATTTTGCATGCCGACCACGAGCAAAATGCTTCTACTTCGACCGTACGTTTGGCAGGCTCTTCAGGGGCGAACCCATTTGCCTGTATCGCTGCTGGTATCGCCTGTCTGTGGGGTGCTTCACACGGCGGTGCAAACGAAGCTGTGTTGAAGATGCTGGATGAAATCGGCGATGTGTCTAATGTTGCCGCATACATGGAAGGTGTGAAACAACGCAAATACCGTCTGATGGGCTTCGGTCACCGCGTATACCGCAATATGGACCCACGAGCCAACATCATGCGCGAAACCTGTTATGAAGTCTTAAAAGAATTGGGCTTGGAAGACAGTCCTAAATTCAAGCTGGCGATGGAATTGGAACAAATTGCACTGAAAGACCCATTCTTTGTTGAACGCAAGCTGTATCCAAACGTCGACTTCTACTCTGGTATCGTCTTGTCTGCATTGGGCATTCCAACTGAAATGTTTACCGTTATCTTCGCATTGTCGCGCAGTGTAGGTTGGATTTCTCATTGGCATGAAATGATTAGCGATCCGGCACTGAAAATCGGTCGCCCACGTCAACTTTATACCGGTGCAGAACGTCGCGATTACGTTCCGGTAGATAAACGCTAATAAACAATACATTAATATATTGTTGAAAAGTCGTTTGAAAAAATCGAATTGCCGTTTTCAATGAGGTTGGTCGTAATTAATTAAGTTGATAGCAGGTAATTTGATTTGAAATAGGGTAGAATAAAGTGTCATTTCAGACGGCCTGAATTCCGTTCGGAGAACACGGGATTCTACCCTTTGTTTATATTTTAAAGAAAAGAGCTCACGCCATGATGGACGAAAAACTCAATTTCTCTTATCTGTTTGGTTCTAATGCGCCATACATCGAGGAGTTGTATGAAAAGTTTCTGGATAATCCGGAATCTGTCGATGAAAAATGGAAACAGTACTTTACCGATTTGAGTAAACAGCCGGGCGCAGTCGCTGTCGATGTTGCCCATACACCGATTCGTGAATCATTTGCCACTTTGGCTAAAAAGAAAATTGCCGCAGCCGTCGCAGGCGGTGTGGATGAGGCAATGATGAAAAAGCAAGTCAGCGTTTTGCGACTGATTTCTGCCTATCGTATCCAAGGCGTGGGTGCAGCCCAACTTGATCCGCTCAAACGTATTCCTCCTCAAAATATTGAAGCTCTCGATCCTAAATTCCACGGTCTGTCAGATGCCGATATGGCACTTCAGTTCAATATGGGCGAGGGCGATTTTTCCGGTCAGAGCAAACTGCCTCTGTCCCAAATCATCAGTAACCTCAAACAAACCTACTGCGGCCATATCGCGGTAGAGTACATCTACATTCCAAATACCGAAGAGCGTCGTTGGGTTCGTAATTATTTTGAAAGCGTACTGTCTACACCAAGCTACAACGTTGAACAAAAACGCCGTATCTTGAAAGAAATGACTGCTGCCGAAACTCTGGAACGCTACCTGCATACCAAATATGTCGGTCAAAAACGTTTCGGTGTCGAAGGTGGCGAAAGTGCCATTGCCGGTTTGAACTATTTGATTCAAAACGCCGGTAAAGACGGCGTGGAAGAAGTCATCATCGGTATGGCACACCGTGGCCGTCTGAATGTTTTGGTTAACATTTTGGGCAAAAAACCGGCTGATCTGTTTGCCGAATTTGAAGGCCGTGCCGAAATCAAATTGCCTAGCGGCGACGTGAAATACCACATGGGCTTCAGCTCCGACATTGCTACGCCACACGGCCCGATGCACGTTTCTTTGGCATTCAACCCGTCACACTTGGAAATCGTTAATCCAGTAGTAGAAGGTTCTGCACGCGCCAAACAAAAACGTTTGGGCGAAAACGGCCGCGATAAAGTCTTGCCGGTATTGATTCATGGTGACTCCGCATTTATCGGTTTGGGTGTTAACCAAGCAACATTCAACCTGTCTAAAACACGCGGTTATACCACCGGCGGTACTGTTCACATCGTGATCAACAACCAAATCGGCTTTACGACTTCCGATACCCGCGATACCCGTTCAACCGTACACTGTACCGATATCGCGAAAATGGTTTCCGCTCCGGTTATCCATGTGAATGGCGATGATCCTGAACGCGTTTGCTTTGCCATCCAAGCTGCCTTGGATTACCGCAAAAAATTCCATAAAGACATCGTGGTTGATGTTGTCTGCTACCGTAAATGGGGCCACAACGAGGGCGATGATCCGACCTTGACCCAACCGATGATGTACAAAAAAGTATCGCAACACCCAGGTGCGCGTGCTTTGTACACCGAGCAACTGATTGCCGAAGGCGTGGTAACCCAAGCTGAGGCTGACGGTTACATCCAAGCCTACCGTGATGCTTTGGACAAAGGCGAACATGTTGAACAAACAACGTTGAGCAATTTCCAACGCACACAAATCGACTGGAGCAAATACCAAGGCAAAGATTGGCGCGAAAAAATCGAAACCGGTTTGCCTGCCGCCGACATTGAGCGTCTTACTGAGAAATTCACCGCTGTACCGGAAGGCTTTGCCCTGCATCCGACTGCAAAACGTGTGATCGAAGCGCGTAAAGCCATGGCATCCGGCAAACAAGCCATCGACTGGGGTATGGCCGAAACCCTCGCATACGCAAGCCTGCTGACCAAAGGTCATGGCGTGCGTATCTCTGGTGAGGACTCCGGCCGCGGTACATTCTCACACCGTCATGCCGTTCTGCACGATCAAAAACGCGAAAAATGGGACGACGGTACTTATGTTCCTCTGCGCAACATGGGCGAAGGCTTGGGCGAGTTCCTGGTTATCGACTCTATCTTGAACGAAGAAGCCGTAATGGCGTTCGAGTACGGCTTTGCCTGCTCCGCTCCTGACAAGCTGACCATTTGGGAAGCGCAATTCGGTGACTTCGCTAACGGCGCGCAAGTAACTATCGACCAATTCCTGTCTTCAGGCGAAACCAAATGGGGTCGTTTGTGCGGTCTGACCACCATCCTGCCGCACGGTTACGACGGTCAAGGCCCTGAGCACTCTTCTGCACGTGTAGAACGTTGGTTGCAACTGTGTTCTGAGAACAATATGCAAGTCATCATGCCGTCTGAAGCGTCGCAAATGTTCCACCTCTTGCAACGTCAAGTCTTGGGTTCATACCGCAAACCGCTGGTGATTTTCATGTCCAAACGCCTGTTGCGCTTCAAAGGTGCAATGAGCCCGCTGGAAAACTTCACCGAAGGTTCGACTTTCCGTCCAGTTATCGGAGATACCGCAGAACGTGCAAGCAACGACAGCGTGAAACGCGTGGTATTGTGTGCCGGTCAGGTTTACTATGACTTGGAAGCCGGCCGTACCGAGCGTAAACTGGAAAATGATGTTGCTATCGTCCGCGTTGAGCAGCTGTATCCGTTCCCATACGATGAGGTTAAAGCTGAACTGGCGAAATACCCGAACGCAAAATCTGTGGTTTGGGCGCAAGAAGAGCCGAAAAACCAAGGTGCGTTCTACCAAATCCGCCACCGTATCGAAGACGTTATCAGCGAAGAGCAAAAACTGTCTTATGCCGGTCGTCCAAGCAGTGCATCGCCTGCAGTGGGCTACTCAAGCAAACACATTGCTCAATTGAAACAATTGGTTGAAGACGCTTTGGCGTTGTAAACCTAGTGGCATTCCGTTTGAAATTGTTCAGGCGGAATGCCCATATGCAGAATTAAAAACACACAACAGGCCGTCTGAAAGGGCCATTGGAGACACAAAATGATTATTGATGTAAAAGTACCTATGCTGTCTGAAAGCGTATCTGAGGGCACGCTCTTGGAATGGAAGAAAAAAGTTGGCGAAGCAGTTGCCCGTGACGAAATCCTGATCGATATCGAAACTGACAAAGTGGTTTTGGAAGTCCCTTCTCCACAAGCCGGCGTATTGGTTGAAATCGTAGCTCAAGACGGTGAAACCGTTGTTGCCGACCAAGTTTTGGCTCGCATCGATACAGCTGCTACTGCCGCTGCTGAAGCCCCAGCCGCCGCGCCTGCCGAAGCTACCCCAGCCGCCGCTCCTGCTGCTGCACAAAACAACGCCGCTATGCCTGCTGCCGCCAAACTGGCTGCCGAGACCGGTGTTGACGTGAACGCATTGCAAGGTTCCGGCCGTGACGGTCGCGTATTGAAAGAAGACGTACAAAATGCCGCTGCCAAACCTGCCGCAGCCGCAGCCCCTGCCGTTGCACTTCCTGCCGGCGCACGTCCTGAAGAACGCGTACCAATGAGCCGCCTGCGTGCCCGTGTTGCAGAACGCCTCTTGGCTTCTCAACAAGAAAACGCCATTTTGACTACATTCAACGAAGTCAACATGAAACCAATCATGGACTTGCGTGCGAAGTACAAAGATAAATTCGAGAAAGAACACGGCGTGAAATTGGGCTTTATGTCCTTCTTCGTTAAATCCGCTGTTGCCGCCCTGAAAAAATACCCGGTTGTGAATGCTTCTGTTGACGGCAAAGACATCGTTTACCACGGCTACTTCGACATCGGTATCGCAATTGGCAGCCCACGCGGTTTGGTTGTGCCAATCCTGCGCGATGCCGACCAAATGAGCATTGCCGACATCGAACAAGCAATTGTTGATTACGCGAAAAAAGCAAAAGACGGCAAAATCGCTATCGAAGATCTGACCGGCGGTACATTCAGTATTACCAACGGCGGTACTTTCGGTTCTATGATGTCTACCCCGATCATCAACCCGCCTCAATCTGCGATTTTGGGTATGCACGCCACTAAAGAGCGCGCTGTGGTTGAAAACGGTCAAGTTGTTGTCCGTCCAATGATGTATCTGGCTCTGTCTTACGACCACCGTATCATTGACGGCCGCGAAGCTGTATTGACCTTGGTAGCCATTAAAGACGCGTTGGAAGACCCAGCACGCCTGTTGTTGGATCTGTAATCGTTTCAGACGGCCTTTTATTTGTTAATGAAAAGGCCGTCTGAATTTTTATTTAGATGTAGCGTAATGTAGTATCGTGCTACAATAGGCTCAACGAACGATTGAGGCCGTCTGAAACATTTGATTCGAATGAATCGGCAGATATAGACTTTCAGACGGCCTTTTCTTAAAACCATCAAAACGCAGTCATTCAAAATAAAAAAGAAACAAAAAGTATCGTTTTTATTTTGAGATACTGCAAAAGCAAAGGATGACACGATGTCTCAATATGATGTAGTAGTGATTGGTGCAGGCCCGGGCGGATACGTTGCCGCCATTCGTGCTGCGCAACTGGGTTTCAAAACCGCTTGCGTTGACGCAGGCGTTAACAAAGCAGGCAACGCCCCAGCATTGGGCGGTACTTGCTTGAACGTAGGCTGTATCCCTTCTAAAGCCCTGTTGCAATCCAGCGAACATTTCCACGCTGCGCAACACGATTTTGCAGAACACGGTATCACTGTCGGCGACGTAAAATTCGACGCAGCCAAAATGATTGAGCGCAAAGATGCCATCGTAACCAAGCTGACCGGCGGCGTGAAATTCCTGTTCCAAAAAAACAAAGTAACCAGCCTGTTCGGTACTGCTTCTTTTGCTGGTAAAAATGGCGATGCTTATCAAATCGAAGTCGATAACAAAGGCGAGAAAACCGTTATCGAAGCCAAACACGTCATCGTAGCGACCGGTTCCGTACCGCGTCCGCTGCCACAAGTTGCTATAGACAACGTGAACGTATTAGACAACGAAGGCGCATTGAATCTGACCGAAGTACCTGCCAAACTCGGCGTGATCGGTTCCGGTGTGATTGGTTTGGAAATGGGTTCCGTATGGAACCGCGTGGGCGCAGAAGTTACCATTCTTGAAGCCGCGCCGACCTTCCTGGCTGCCGCCGACCAACAAATCGCCAAGGAAGCCTTCAAATACTTCACCAAAGAGCAAGGTCTGAGCATCGAATTGGGCGTGAAAATCGGCGACATCAAATCTGAAGGCAAAGGCGTTTCCGTTGCTTACGAAACTGCTGCCGGCGAAGCCAAAACCGAAGTATTCGACAAACTGATTGTTGCCATCGGCCGTATTCCAAACACCAAAGGCCTGAACGCCGAAGCCGTAGGCTTGGAAAAAGACGAACGCGGCTTTATCAAAGTAGATGGCGAATGCCGTACCAATCTGCCTAACGTATGGGCAATCGGCGACGTGGTTCGCGGCCCGATGTTGGCACACAAAGCCAGTGACGAAGGTGTTGCCGTTGCAGAGCGCATTGCCGGTCAAAAACCGCATATCGACTTCAACAACGTACCGTTCGTGATTTACACCGACCCTGAAATCGCTTGGGTGGGTAAAACCGAAGAGCAACTCAAAGCCGAAGGCGTGGAGTACAAAAAAGGTACTTCAGGTTTCGGCGCAAACGGTCGCGCATTGGCAATGGGCAAAGCCAAAGGTACGGTCAAAGTATTGGCAGATGCCAAAACCGACCGCATCTTAGGCGTACACATGATTGGTCCGGTTGTCAGCGAATTGGTTACCGAAGGCGTGACTGCGCTCGAATTCTTCGCCAGCAGCGAAGACATCGCCCGCATCATCCATGCCCACCCAACCTTGTCCGAAGTGGTTCACGAAGCTGCATTGGCGGCCGACAAACGCGCTTTGCACGGTTGATAGACATTAAGGCCGTCTGAAATTTTTCAGACGGCCTTAAGACCTCCGACAAATTGAATGTTCCGAGAGCTTCGTTTTCTGATTTATAATTCCGTCAGACAAACAAACAGCATTTACATTCATTATGAACAAAGAAATAGTCGGTATTTTCTTTATACCGATGGGCATCATCAGCATGTGTATGGCCGCATTGTGGCAGATGTATGTGATGATGACCGAAACTTATACGCTCAACCGTTTCAAAGATAAAGAATTGGTTTGGCGCGTGGCATTGTTGTTTATCAGTTTCAGCCTTGCCGTTTATCTGCTCTGCCCGAATTCGCGTAAAAAAGGCATTGTCTTTTTTATTCTCGGAGGAGGAGGCGCAACCATGTATCTGCTGGCGCGGATGTGGTTGCCTTTCAGTAAATAGTAGGGCCGTCTGAAAATATGGGATTGGCCGCAGGGCGATTCCTAAAACCCACTCACCTTAAGGAGAAATCCATGAATTTACACGAGTATCAGGCTAAAGAACTGCTGGCTAGCTACGGTTTGCCCGTACAAGGCGGTATTTTGGCACACAACGGCGAAGAAGCCGCTGCAGCTTACGACAAATTGGGCGGTAAATTCGCTGTTGTCAAAGCACAAGTACACGCCGGCGGCCGCGGTAAAGCGGGTGGCGTAAAAGTCGTTAAAAGCCGCGAAGAAGCTAAAGAAGTGGCTGAAAGCCTGATTGGCACCAACTTGGTAACTTACCAAACCGATGCCAACGGCCAACCTGTCAACAGCGTTTTGGTTTGCGAAGACATGTATCCGGTTCAAACCGAGCTGTACTTGGGCGCAGTGGTTGACCGTTCTACCCGCCGCGTTACATTCATGGCTTCTACCGAAGGTGGCGTGGAAATCGAAAAAGTTGCTGCCGAAACTCCAGAAAAAATCTTCAAAGTAACCGTTGATCCGCTGGTTGGCCTGCAACCTTGCCAAGCTCGCGAAGTTGCGTTCCAACTGGGCTTGAAAGACAAACAAATCAACGAGTTCGTCAAACTGATGACCGGCGCGTACAAAGCGTTTATCGAAAACGACTTCGCCCTGTTTGAAGTAAACCCATTGGCAGTTCGCGAAAATGGCGCGCTGGCTTGCGTAGATGGCAAAATCGGTATCGACAGCAACGCGCTCTACCGCCTGCCAAAAATCGCTGAATTGCGCGACAAATCTCAAGAAAACGAACGTGAGCTGAAAGCTTCTGAATTCGACCTGAACTATGTTGCCCTGGAAGGTAACATCGGCTGTATGGTTAACGGTGCCGGTTTGGCGATGGCCACTATGGACATCATCAAACTCAAAGGCGGCCAACCTGCCAACTTCTTGGACGTTGGCGGCGGTGCAACCAAAGACCGCGTGGTTGAAGCGTTCAAACTGATTCTGGAAGACAAATCCGTTAAAGGCGTATTGATCAACATCTTCGGCGGTATCGTACGTTGCGACATGATTGCGGAAGCCATCGTGGCAGCCGTTAAAGAAATCAACGTCAACGTTCCTGTCGTTGTTCGTTTGGAAGGTAACAATGCCGAACTCGGCGCGAAAATCCTGAACGAATCAGGTCTGAAACTGACTTCTGCAGACGGCCTGAATGACGCAGCCGAAAAAATTGTTGCAGCCGTAAACGCCTAAGGAGAAAAGAATGAGCGTATTGATTAATAAAGACACCAAAGTATTGGTTCAAGGTTTCACCGGTAAAAACGGTACTTTCCACTCCGAACAAGCTCTGGCTTACGGCACTAAAGTTGTCGGCGGCGTTACCCCGGGCAAAGGCGGTCAAACCCACCTGAACCTGCCCGTGTTTAACACCATGAAAGAAGCCGTTAAAGAAACCGGCGCAGACGCATCTGTAATTTACGTTCCAGCTCCGTTTGTATTGGACTCTATCGTTGAAGCCGTTGATTCAGGCGTAGGCTTGGTCGTTGTGATTACCGAAGGCGTGCCTACTTTGGACATGCTCAAAGCCAAACGTTACTTGGAAACCAACGGCAACGGTACCCGCTTGGTCGGCCCTAACTGCCCTGGTGTGATTACTCCGGGTGAGTGCAAAATCGGTATTATGCCGGGCCACATCCACACTCCGGGCCGCATCGGTATTATTTCCCGTTCCGGTACATTGACTTACGAAGCTGTAGCACAAACCACCAAACTGGGCTTGGGTCAATCAACCTGTATTGGTATCGGCGGCGACCCGATTCCTGGTATGAACCAAATCGACGCACTGAAACTCTTCCAAGAAGACCCAGATACCGACGCCATCATCATGATCGGTGAAATCGGCGGTACTGCGGAAGAAGAAGCAGCCGAATACATCCAATCCAACGTAACCAAACCTGTTGTAGGTTACATCGCTGGTGTTACCGCTCCTAAAGGCAAACGTATGGGCCACGCCGGTGCGATTATCTCCGGTGGTAAAGGTACTGCCGAAGAAAAATTCGCCGCTTTCGAAAAAGCCGGTATCGCTTACACCCGCAGCCCTGCCGAGTTGGGCACTACCATGCTGGAAGTGTTGAAAGCAAAAGGTTTGGCATAAGACTTAAGTCTTTAAGCTGAATTGAAAAGGCCGTCTGAAGTTTTCAGACGGCCTTTTTTTAAATTTCATTTGCTTGTTTTCATAATAAGCACTTAATTTTATTTAAATTAACGTTTATTTTAGAATAAACGGTTATAATTTATTAACAGATAAACAGTCTGTAACCATATCAACCTATATCAAGGAGAAAACCATGAAAAAACACGATTTTGAGGCACGTCGCGAGGCTTTGCTGAAAGACATCCGAGAAGTAATGGATGATGTGGAAGAGTTATACCGCAATGGTGTTGAAGCCGGTTCGGAAGAGGGTAGCAAAGCCCGAGCCAAATTGGAAGAAAAATTGGCTGTGGCCAAAGAGCGTTTGAGCCGTTTTGAAGAAGAGGCCGGCGAACGTCTGCGCCATCATGCCGAGCGTGCGCGTGAAAAATACGAGCAGTTTGAAGAAGCGGCTCAGGAGCGTTTGAAAGAAGGCAAAGAGCGTTTTGCCGAATTTGAAGCTGATGCGGGCGAGCGTTTGAAACGCGGTGCCAAACACGCTGATGAAGTGGTGCATGAGAAACCATATTATGCGATGGGTTTTGCCGCATTGGCCGGTTTGGTTGTCGGTGTGTTGTTGAACCGCCGTTAATGTGAATATGTTAAGGCCGTCTGAACAGGCGTGTACATGAAATCATGGATTTCATTGCGCCGTGCAGACGGCCTTAGCCTTATTTTTCCTGGAAAAAAGGATAATCGAGATGGGAATTCGCCAGCGTTTTGAACATGGCAAGGCTTTGTTGAATCAGGGCGCGGATTTGCTGCTGCTGCGTTTGCAGGTATTGAGCTTGGATTTGACGCGTCAGGCGGAAAATGTGTTTCGTTTGGCGATTTGGCTGGTGTTGTCCGGCGCGCTGTTGATGGTGGGCTTGGTCGGTTTGCTGTTCGGCTTGAACCGCGTGCTGTCGGATGTGGCGGCGTTATGGGTGTTTTTCGGCATTTTCTTCTTGAGCCTGCTGATTATTGCCGTATTGTTCCGCAAAGTATCGGCAGATTATCGGGAGCAGGGCAGCCGTGTGGCTGAGACCTTGCAGGATATTCGATCGGATATTGCGTATTTGCGCGGTGAGATAGACAAGGATGCGGACGATGAAGCAACAGGTGCATAGGAGTTTTCTAAGAATATTAGAACATGTCAATTCTATTGTAAATGCCGTCATAGATAGACATAAAAATATTTTCGTAGCTTTTAAGATACTCTTGAAACCTTGATTAGGCATTTGCTCTCTAATGATAAGGGGTTGTCCTCAAATAATCAGTAAAGAAAGATTTGTTCTGGTTATCTATAGCAGGGTAGTTCCAGTAATATTAATTTGGGGATAGAGTTTTATCAGGATATGAAGACTGTTAGAAAATTTAAATGATAGGTAATTACCATTTTCATCCAAATATAGCTCCGACAGATTTTCTAGATAAAGATCAATGACAATATAATCTTTTCTGTAAAACAAGAGTCGGACAGAATTTACTGTCAGATCAAAGCTCAAAGTAACTCGTTCATCACCGTTAACAAACTTAACAGTCTGAATAACATCGTCTATTTCGCAATCAAATCCATAAATAGATATAAACTCATTACAATTTGGAATCACTAATTTAGTATTATTCATTGCTAGTTCCCTCCGTTGAGTATTATGGTAGCAGAAGATCTCGAGTTGTTATTTATTATTGGAAAAAGACTCTTAAATTTTTAACTTTTTAGGACAGTTACATCTTCTTTTGTTTAAGCCTTATATTTTCCTGAAAAGAGATAATATTGAGATAGCGTTGTCAAATCTGGTGGCTTTGAGGATATTTTTAGGTATTTTTTATGAAGCTGTTGATTATACTGTATCATTTTAAACGGTATCGGCAGATTATCGGGAGCAGGGCAGCCGTGTGGCTGAGACCTTGCAGGATATTCGATCGGATATTGCGTATTTGCGCGGTGAGATAGATAAGGATGCGGACGATGAAGCAACAGGAGTATGAAGAAGCGCGCGAGCTGCTGCTTTTAGAAGCTAAGCTGGTGCGGCTGCGGATTGAAGCGGAAAATTTGAAACTGCGTAAAGCGGAAGAAGGTAATGCTCGGCAGACTAATCGCTTGGTAATGTTGGCCGATGTGGCGTATCAGTTGAGCCAAACGCGTTTGCTGTCTCAACGCTCTTTGTTCTCTACATCACGCCGTCGGCATTGGATCTGGCTAGTGTTGGCGGTCATACTGGGCTTGTCGAGATAATCGAGGGCGGAGATTTGGTCTAAATGATATTTGCAGCGAGTTGTTGGAGCGTGTGAGCCGCTTGTTGAGGACGCTGCGTTATTGTGTTGCCGAAACTGAAACTTTATCTATATTGAGTATTTTTTACAAAAGACACCGGCCGTCTGAACATTTCAGACGGCCTCAATGTTTGGAGTTTCAGATATAATGGCGGCAATTTTGAAATTATTAAATGAAGGATAAGTGATGAACCGTTTGTATCCCCACCCGATTATCGCCCGTGAGGGCTGGCCGATTATCGGCGGCGGTTTGGCTTTGAGCCTGCTGGTGTCGATGTGTTGCGGCTGGTGGTCTTTGCCGTTTTGGGTGTTTACCGTATTTGCTTTGCAGTTTTTCCGCGACCCTGCGCGTGAGATTCCGCAAAATCCTGAAGCAGTGTTGAGTCCGGTTGACGGCCGTATCGTGGTGGTCGAGCGCGCACGCGATCCGTATCGTGATGTCGATGCTTTGAAAATCAGTATTTTTATGAACGTGTTCAACGTGCATTCGCAAAAATCGCCTGCTGATTGTACGGTAACGAAAGTGGTCTATAACAAAGGCAAATTCGTGAATGCGGATTTGGACAAAGCCAGCACGGAAAATGAACGTAATGCGGTGTTGGCGACTACGGCTTCTGGTCGTGAAATTACTTTTGTTCAAGTGGCCGGTTTGGTGGCGCGCCGTATTTTGTGCTACACCCAAGCAGGTGCGAAACTGTCTCGCGGCGAACGTTATGGCTTTATCCGCTTTGGCTCGCGCGTGGATATGTATCTGCCTGTCGATGCGCAGGCGCAAGTGGCGATTGGTGATAAAGTTACCGGCGTCAGCACTGTATTGGCGCGTTTGCCGCTGACTGCGCCGCAAACTGAATCTGAGCCTAAAGCCGCAGCTCAACAAGCTGCGCCAGCTCCACAAGCGACTCCGGCTGAAACAGTGGCAAGCCAATCTACCGAACAGCAGCAAATCGAAGCAGCAGCGGCTAAAATTCAAGCGGCTGTGCAAGATGTGTTGAAAGATTAATAGTCAGTTTTAAATGATTGGTTAAAACAAGAAAAAAGGTTTTCAGACGGCCGTCTGAAAACCTTTTTTGTTTGCCTATCCGATTTTAAAACTTCACATTTACGCCACCGGTAAAGCTGCGGCCCATTTGCGGCGTATCAGAGAGGAAGCTGCTGTGGGCGTAAACGGATTGGTTGAGCAGGTTGTCGGCTTTGACGTACCAATTCCACTCGCCATAGCGCGTATTGCGGCGGTAGTTTGCGCCGAGGTTGAGCATATGGTGTCCGGGTGTGCGTGTTTCGTAGCGGGCGAGTTTGTTTTGATTGAACACGCGGTAGTAGTCCAAATTGGCATCGATACGGTCGGTCAGCGAGGCTTTCAGGTGGAAGCCGAGGCGCGCAGCCGGAACGCGAGGGGCGTTTTGGTCGTCCTGCGCGATGAAAGGACGGTTGCCGTAGGCGTCTTCCCTGCCGGGTAACGACGGAAGGTTTTTCAGACGACCTCTGACGTAGTCGCCGGACAGTCCGATGCGGTAGCGCGGCGTGGGTTTGAAGAAGATTTCGCCTTCCGCGCCGTAGAAGTCTGCGCCGGATTGGTTGTAGCGCACGAGCTTCATTTCGCTGTCGTCTTCGATGGATTTGGGGCCGCGTCCGTCGTTTAAGGTTTGGGCGTAAATGTAGTTGCCGAAGCGGTTGCGGTAGAGCGCCAGATTGTATTGCCAGCGGTCGCCTTCATAGCCCAGCGCGAGTTCGATGTTGTTGGAACGCTCTTTGTTGAGGTGTTTGTTGCCGACTTCAAAGGTGTTGGTGGCGACGTGTTTGCCGTGTGCGTACAGCTCTTGCGTTGACGGCAGGCGTTCCTGATGGGAGGTGGTCAGGCTGAGTTTGTGTTGTGGCGTGAAATACCAGTTGCCCGAAAGTGCGAACGAGCGAGCGGTTTGGCGGTGCGCGCCGAGGTCGGGCAGGGGCTGGTTGTAGTAGTTTTCCCGATCAATCAATGCTTTGTCGTACTGGATGGAGGCTTTTTGTTTTTCCACGCGTACGCCGCCTTCTAGCGTGAAGTTGTCCCAGTTTGCCTGTTCTACACCGAAAAAGCTGTAATGGCGCACATTATTGTCAATCAACATCGGTTGTTGGACGGTTTCGGGAATGGCGGAAAGCGCGCTGGATTTTTGTCCCAAATATTGCACGCCCCAGCTGCCTTTCAGACGGCCTATGGGTTGGTGGCGCAACTCGATACGGGCGTTGTGTGTTTTGTTGTTGAAGAAGTTTTCTACTGCATCGCCTGCTTTTTCGTCGTGGTGGTAGTCATTGCGGTTCAGGTGTACGCGCAGGGCTTCAAAACCTGGGAGCGGCTGCTTCCATTCGGCGCGGAGTTCGTAGCGTTTGTTGCGCAGGTCTATCCACGGTTTGCCGTTGTGGGCATGGGTGTGTGCATTATCGTCGTCGTGAAAGCCGCAGCTCAAGCCCGGATTATCGTAATCAACATCTTCTTCGGTCAATAGGTGCGGATAAAGCTGCAAATAGCGTTTGTTAATCAAACTTTTCTGCCAGATGATGTCGGCGTGGCAGTCGTCGTAGAGATGGCTGTGGGCAGGCAGGCCGTAGCGGTCGCGACGGTCGCTGTACGCCACGCCGAGGAACCCTTTATCGCCAACCCAAGACAGACCGATGCTGCCGGTTTTTGAATCGGCATGGCTATCGGGCAGTCGTTTCAGACGGCCTTCTTCTTTTTGATAGCGCGGTACGGCGTAATCGCCCGATTTGCGGTACAGCCCTTCGGTATGCAGCACGAAGTTTTTGTCCAATCCGACGTTGATGCCGCCGGACGTGAGTTTTTCCAGATTGCCGCTGCTCAAACGTAATCCGGCTTCGCCCGATACTCCGTTTTCAGGCATTTTTTCGGGGATTTTGCCATCGGCAACATCGACCAAACCGGCTACATTGCCCGAGCTGTACAAGAGCGTAACTGGGCCGCGCAGGATTTCGACCTGTTGCGACAAGGCGCTGTCCACCATCAAGGCATGGTCGGGAGAGAAATCCGCCATGTCGCCCGTTTCGCCGTGATGGTTCAATACTTTAATCCGTCTGCCTGTTTGACCGCGAATAACGGGAGCAGATGCGCCGCCGCCGTATTGCGAGGCATGAATGCCCGGTACGCCGTCTAAAGCATCGCCTAAGTTGACGGCTTTTTGGCGTAAGGTATCGCCGGAGATGATTTTGTCGGAGGCGGTCGAAGTATGCAGCAGCCCCGAAGTGGCGCGCGGACGGCTTTTGCCGACGACGGTAACCTCGTCCAAGTCAACCGACTGATCGGTTTCATGCGCTTGGGAGAGGATGGGGGTGCTGATTAAAAGAATAGATAAAACAATGGGTTTGAGTGTGGTTTGTGTCATTTTAGTTTCTCATCATATTTCGAAAGGCTGTTATTATATAACATTTCATTGTTTATATGATAAGATTTTTGAGAAAAAAAGGCCGTCTGAAAACGAAGCGTGGTTTTCAGACGGCCTTTAGCTTGTATCTAGGTTTAAATGAAAACGGAACAATCTCTCTACTGCCTGGTTTGGGCAAGGCAGAAAGTCATGGCAGATTATTTGCTTTCATTGAAAGCATTACTTGGTTTCGGCGGCTTTAGCACCTGCGGTTTCGGCGATCAAATCCAAGAATACCAACGGCTTTTTGCCGATATTTTTCAACGCATGGGACTGGCCTGGGCGGGCGATGGTAATGTCTCCTGCGCCGACTTCGGTTTGTTTGCCTTCGCTGTCGGTAAACAGGCCTTTGCCGGATACGATGATGTATACGTCTTCATTGTCGGTATGTTTGTGCTGACCGATGGAAGCGCCCGGCGGCAATGTGAGCCAGCCGATTTCTTTGAATGCGTCTTGGTCGGCGGTTTGATGGCGCGTGAAGGCAAAGCTGCCGAGCAAGGGGCCTTGGCCTCCGGCTGCGTTTTCGCGGTTCCATTCGGCTAAGTCGGCTTTTTTGTACACTTGGATGCTGCGGTCGGTGGGGGTGGTTTGTTCGGCAGCTTGAGCGTTTAGAGATGTGCCGAGCAGAAGGGCGACAGATAATGCGGCAAATAGTGGTTTCATGGCGGTTCTCCGTTTGTCAGGTTGAGTCAGATAATGCGGATTCCGTTTTCAGACGGCCTGCGGGGTTGAAACGATTAACCCCGCAGGCTTCCCTCAAGATTTATTTCACGTTGCGCAGATAGTTCAACAATAATGGAACAGGGCGGCCGGTCGCGCCTTTTTCACCGCCGGATTTCCATGCGGTACCTGCGATGTCGAGGTGCGCCCACGGGTAATCTTCGGTGAAGTAAGACAGGAAGGTGGCAGCGGTAATCGTGCCTGCACCCGGCGTGCCGATGTTGGGAATGTCGGCGAAGTTGGATTTGAGTTGGTCTTTGTAGGTTTCAAAGAGCGGCAGTTGCCATGCTTTGTCGTCCACGTTGCGGGAAGCGGCCAGCAGGCTGTCGACCAAATCTTGATTGTTGCCCATCACGCCGCTGACGTCATGACCCAGGGCGATGATGCACGCGCCGGTCAGAGTGGCGACGTCGATGACGGCTTTAGGTTTGAATTGTTCGGCGTAAGTCAATGCGTCGCACAAAATCAGACGGCCTTCGGCATCGGTGTTCAATACCTCGATGGTCAAGCCTTTCATGCTTTTCACGACGTCGCCCGGTTTGTTGGCTGCGCCGGAAGGCATGTTTTCACAGGTGGCGACGACGGCAATCAGGTTGATCGGCAGTTGCAGTTTGACGGCGGCGCAGAAGGTACTGATGACGGTTGCCGCGCCACACATGTCGAACTTCATTTCGTCCATGTTCAGGCCGGGTTTGAGGGAAATGCCGCCGGTGTCGAAGGTAATGCCTTTGCCGACCAATACCACAGGCGCGGCTTCTTTGTCGGCCGCACCGAAATAGCTCAGTTCGACCAAATATGGATCTTCGACACTGCCTTTGGCGACAGACCAGAACGAACCCATGTTTTCTTTGATGTAGTCTTTTTCAATGATTTTAGCGTGTGCGCCCAGTTTTTCGGCTTCGGCTTTGGCAGTACGCGCGAGGAATTCAGGCGTACATTCGTTTGGTGCGGCATTGCCCAAGTCGCGGCAGAGGCTTTGTCCGTAAACTTGCGCTTCGGCAACGCGCAGGGCTTCTTTGACGGCGGCTTCGTGTACGCTGTGGAACACGGCTTCTGCAAATTTGGTCGGTTTGGCTTCTTTTTTATAGCGGTCGAAACGGTAGGCGGCATTGCCGAACGCAATCGCAAACGCTTCGGCAACAGCGGCGGCTTGCGCTTCTTCAAAGGCATAAACGTCCACATTGACCGTTTCTTGATTTTGCGCCCATTTGGCGGCTTCGGCTGCGGTTTTGTTCAATACGGCGCGGTCGGTTTTTTCGAGGCGGGAGACGGCAATGGCTTGCAAACCGTTGTCCGTCGGGATTTTGGTGTCGGCGAAATTTTGACCTTCTTCAAGGGAAGCGAAGAGGGCGAGGGCAGTCGGGTTGCTCAGTTGCGATGCTTCGGCGCAGACAAATAATTGCGCACCTGCCTGTTGAGCCTGCAAAGTTTCGGCTTTTGTGCTAAATTTCACGTTTATTCTCCTGATTGGAACGGTTGTCGGTTGTTCAGACGGCCTGTTGACCAACCGTCCGAACAGATGAAAATCATTGTACTCCATTTGTGTCATGCCGTCTGAAGCCTTATTAATAAATATAGGTTTCCCATAAACCGTATACCACGCTCAATCTTATGATTTACCAAAGAAACTTTATTAAAGAACTTTCCTTTACCGCCGTCGGCATCTTTGTCGTCCTCTTGGCGGTATTGGTGTCCACGCAGGCCATCAACCTGCTTGGCCGCGCAGCCGACGGGCGTGTCGCCATCGATGCCGTGCTGGCCTTAGTCGGCTTCTGGGTAATCGGCATGACACCGCTTTTGCTGGTGTTGACCGCATTTATCAGTACGTTGACTGTATTGACCCGCTACTGGCGCGACAGCGAAATGTCGGTTTGGCTCTCTTGCGGATTGGCATTGAAACAATGGATACGCCCGGTCATGCAGTTTGCCGTGCCGTTTGCCATTTTGATTGCCGTCATGCAGCTTTGGGTAATGCCGTGGGCAGAGTTGCGTAGCCGCGAATATGCCGAAATTTTGAAGCAGAAGCAGGAATTATCTTTGGTGGAAGCCGGCGAGTTTAATAGCTTGGGCAAGCGCAACGGCAGGGTTTATTTTGTCGAAACCTTCGATACCGAATCCGGCATCATGAAAAACCTGTTCCTGCGCGAGCAGGATAAAAATGGCAACGACAACATCGTTTTTGCCAAAGAGGGCAATTTTTCGCTGACCGACAACAAACGTACGCTTGAATTGCGCGACGGCTACCGTTACAGCGGTACGCCCGGCAAAGCCGATTACAACCGCGTTTCTTTCCAACACCTCAGCCTGATTATCAGCACCACGCCCAAACTCATCGACCCTGTTTCACACCGCCGTACCATCCCGACCGCCCAACTGATTGGCAGCAGCAACCCCCAACACCAGGCGGAATTGATGTGGCGTATTTCCTTGACCGTCAGCGTTTTGTTGCTGTGCCTGCTTGCCGTGCCGCTTTCCTATTTCAATCCGCGCAGCGGCCATACCTACAATATCCTGATTGCCATCGGCTTGTTTTTGGTTTACCAAAACGGGCTGACCTTTCTGCGCAATGCCGTGGAAGACGGCAAAATCCATTTCTGGCTCGGACTGCTGCCCATGCACATCATCATGTTTGTGATTGCCGTCGTCCTGCTGCGCGTGCGCAGTATGCCTAGCCAACCCTTCTGGCAGGCGGTTGCCAAAAGTCTGACATTGAAAGGCGGAAAATGAACCTGATTTCACGTTACATCATCCGTCAAATGGCGGTTATGGCGGTTTACGCCCTTCTTGCCTTCCTCGCTTTGTACAGCTTTTTTGAAATCATCAACGAAGTCGGCGATCTTGGAAAAGGCAGCTATAACGGCGCAAAATTGGGGCAGTATGTTTTAATGCAGATGCCTGCGCGCGCCTATGAACTGATGCCGCTTGCCGTTTTGATCGGCGGCCTGATTTCCCTCAGCCAACTGGCTTCCGGCAGCGAGCTGACCGTCATCAAAGCCAGCGGCATGAGCACCAAAAAGCTGCTGTTGATTCTGTCGCAGTTCGGTTTGATTTTCGCCATTGCCACCGTCGCGCTTGGCGAATGGGTTGCACCCACGCTGAGTCAAAAAGCCGAAAACATCAAAGCCGCCGCCATCAACGGCAAAATCAGTACCGGCAATACCGGCCTTTGGCTCAAAGAAAAAAACAGCATCATCAACGTGCGCGAAATGCTGCCCGACCATACCCTGCTGGGCATCAAAATTTGGCAGCGCAACGATAAAAACGAACTGACCCAAGCGGCAGAAGCCGAATCAGCGGTTTTGAATCCCGACGGCAGCTGGCAGCTGAAAAACATCCGCCGCAGCATATTGGGCGAAGATAAAGTCGAGGTTTCTACCGCCGCCGAAGAAAACTGGCCGATTTCCGTCAAACGCAACCTGATGGACGTATTGCTCGTCAAGCCCGACCAAATGTCTGTCGGCGAATTGACCACCTACATCGACCATCTGGAAAAAAACAACCAAAATACCCAAGTCTATGCCATCGCATGGTGGCGCAAGCTGGTGTATCCCGTTGCCGCATGGGTGATGGCGCTTGTTGCCTTCGCCTTTACGCCGCAAACCACGCGCCACGGCAATATGGGCTTGAAACTTTTCGGCGGTATCTGCCTCGGTTTGCTGTTCCACTTTGCCGGACGGCTCTTCGGCTTTACCAGCCAGTTGTACGGCGTGCCGCCGTTTTTGGCAGGCGCATTGCCGACGGTTTTGTTTGCACTGTTGGCGGTGTATCTGATACGCCGTCAGGAAAAAAGATAAGGCAAAATCAACTTCAGGCCGTCTGAAAGGCAATCTTCAGACGGCCTGAGTATTTTGTGTGCAAAAAACAAAATGCTAAAGTAAAATAATACCTTTCCAAACCAATACGGCTATTGAAAATGTCCCAAACCATCTGCTTGAATATGATTGTCAAAAACGAAGCGGCAATCATCGAAGAAACACTGGCCAACATCACCGACCACATCAAACTTGACTACTATGTCATCAGCGATACCGGCTCGACCGATGATACCGTCGGCGTGATCCGCCGCTTTTTCGATGCAAAGGGCATCGCGGGCGAGATTCATCATGATGGTTGGCAAAATTTTGCATACAACCGCAATCAGGCTTTGAAACACGCAAAAGGTAAAACCGATTACGTGTTGATTTTTGATGCGGACGACCGCTTTGAAGGCAAATTGGAATTACCCGAACTGACCGCCGACCGCTACCGCCTCCGCATGAGAAATGCTACGGGCAGCGTGATTTATTACCGTCCGCTGTTGTTGCGCAATGACGGTACATTCTACTGGCGCGGCGTGTTGCATGAGTTTATCGAAACCGACAAACAAGATACCAGCGAAGCCACGCTTCATGGTGACTATACGGTTCTCAGCGGCCGTTTCGGCGCACGCAGCAATATGGCGAACAAATACCTGCTTGACGCCGTTTCGTTGGAAAAAGCGTTTTACAGCCCTGAAGATGAAGACCTGAAACCGCGTTACGCCTTTTATGCGGCGCGCTCTTATTGGGACTCCGATATGCCCGAGCGCGCGAGCGAATGGTTTAAAAAACGCATCGAGTTGGGCGGTTGGGTCGAAGAAGTAACGGTTTCTTACCAACAGTTGGGCGAGTGCTACAAATTAATGGGCAAACGCGATGAAGCTTTGGCAACTTGGCTGGCAGGCTACGATTACAACCCGCGCCGTGCCGAGTGTCTCTACCTTGCTCAAACCATGCTGCGTCAGGAAGGGAAATACCGCATTTCCCATGCAATCGGCCTGATGGCGAAACGTATCCCATTCCCGAACGACGATATTCTTTTTGTCCAAAACAATGTTTATCAGTTGGACATCGACTATGAATTGTCGGTTACCGCCTATGCGGCCGGCGATTTGCGCCAAGGCTATGAGTCTTGCCGCCACTTGCTCTTGCTGAATGTACGCGAGGCATTGACCACGGTGACCATGCAAAATATGTGGCTCTACCGCGAACACGCGCAAACCGAAACGCGCGAAGTGTTGGAGCAGCTGGTGGCCGTCATGCAGCCTTATGCTGCGCAGGGCGGACGTTTGGCAGAAGTAACCGAATATTTTGCCGATATTTTGAAAAACCGTTAATCAGGACTTTGCCCCGGCCATAAGGCCGTCTGAAAGGAAATTTTTTGAGCAAGCGCAATCTGTTTTCCGTCGATAAATCTTTGGAAAAGCCCGAACGCGTCCTCTTGGTCGGCGTGATGCTGACGGCGGACTATTCCGGCGCAAACGAAACGCGCGAGCGCGGCTTTCAGACGGCCTTGACCGAAGCGGCAGAATTGGTGGGCGCGGCCGGCGGCGATTTGGTTTCTATCGAAACTTCGCGTCGCGACAAACCGCATCCGGCTTTGTTTGTTGGTACGGGCAAGGTGGAAGAATTGGCGGCAGCGGTCAAGCAGCATGATGTCGGGTTGGTTGTGTTCAACCACGAACTCACGCCGACACAAGAGCGTAATCTGGAAAAAGAGCTTCAATGCCGCGTACTCGACAGAGTGGGTTTGATTTTGGCGATTTTTGCCAAACGCGCCCAGTCGCAGGAAGGTAAGTTGCAGGTGGAACTGGCCCAGCTGAACCACTTGAGCGGACGGCTGGTGCGCGGTTATGGACATTTGCAAAGTCAGAAGGGTGGCATCGGCTTGAAAGGGCCGGGCGAAACCCAGCTGGAAACCGACCGCCGTTTAATCGGGCAAAAAATCACGGCATTGAAAAAACAGCTTGCCGATGTCCGCAAACAACGCGCCACGCGCCGCAAATCGCGCATGAGCGGCCGTCTGAAAACCTTTGCCATTGTCGGCTATACCAATGCCGGAAAATCTAGCCTGTTCAACCGCCTGACCAAAGCAGACGTATTGGCGAAAGACCAGTTGTTCGCCACTTTAGATACCACTGCGCGCCGGCTTTTCCTGTCGCACGAGGCGAGTGTGATTTTGACCGATACCGTCGGCTTCGTCCGCGATTTGCCGCACAAGCTGGTGTCGGCGTTTTCCGCTACTTTGGAAGAGACGGCGATGGCGGATGTGCTACTGCACGTCGTTGATGCGTCCAATCCCGATTTTGAACGGCAGATGGACGATGTCAACGAAGTCTTGGAAGAAATTGGCGCGCATGAGATTCCGCAATTGGTGGTGTACAACAAAATCGATTTGCTGCCGTCGGGTATGCGTGAAGCCGGCATTTTGCGCGACAATTCCGGACAGGCGGTCGGCGTGAATATTTCCGTTGTCGAAAGTTTGGGCATGGACGGTTTGCGTGAAGCGATGATTGAATTGGCCGTACAGCCAAGTGCTTGATAGTATGGAATGAAACAAGGCCGTCTGAATGTTCAGACGGCCTTACCGTAAAATTCTAAATCTGAGGATTATGCCGACAGAGGGCTTTTCTTTTTGAACACGCTTTCGTAAAGCATCCAAGCGGCGAGGCTCAGGTATACGGTGCTGGACAAAATGCCGATAACGGCGAAGATAGGCATAAGGCGATCAATCATGGTGAGGTTTCCCAATAAGTTAGTTTTATAAGTAAATGTGTGTTTTTTGATTTCCGTCTTCGCGGAATGCCTAAAGTATGCTGCTTAAATGGATTGAGGTCAATAAAAAATGTATTAGGATTTTTAAAAAAGTTCCATTTTTACATTAAAATAATTGGAAGTTTTTAAAGATAAACGGTATTTATATGTTACCGTTCATCGTTTGATAAACGGTCAATACTTTGTTTTCCATATTTTTTACAAAGTCCGACAGCCTGTTAATTCAAAATTGAATGAAAAGAGGCGGAAAAACGCTTTTTGCTAAAATGTAACACCCTGAAACGATTGTTTCAGGCCGTCTGAAAAATAAATCGAACACATTATGACATCTTCCACACATCCCCAAAAAAACTGTTTCCATTGCGGACTTGAAGTCCCGGAGCATCTGCATCTGACGGTTCGTTTTGAAGACGAAGAACACGAAACCTGCTGTGCCGGTTGCCAAGCGGTGGCGCAGAGTATCATCGATGCCGGTTTGGGCAATTATTACAAACAGCGTACCGCAGACGCGGAAAAATCCGAATTGCCGCCGCCGGAAGTATTGTCTCAATTAAAGCTGTACGATTTGCCCGAAGTGCAGGCGGATTTTGTCGAGGTCGGCGTTGGGGATGAGCGCGAGGCGGTGTTGATGCTGGGCGGCATTACCTGCGCCGCGTGTGTGTGGCTGATTGAACAACAGTTGTTGCGCATGAAGGGCGTAGTGCGCGTGGATTTGAATTACAGTACCCATCGCTGCCGCGTGGTGTGGGACAGCGCCCACATCGAATTGTCAGACATTCTGCTGAAAATCCGCCAAACCGGTTATACCGCCGCGCCTTATGATGCGCAAAAAATCGAAGTGCAGGCGCAGAAAGAGCGCAAACAGTTTATCGTCAGATTGGCCGTAGCCGGCTTGGGTATGATGCAGACGATGATGTTTGCCCTGCCGACTTATTTTTACGGTGGCGACATCGAGCCGCTTTATTTGGAAATCCTGCATTGGGGCGGCTTTTTGATGGTGTTGCCCGTTGTGTTTTATAGCGCGTTGCCGTTTTACCGCGGCGCATGGCGTGACTGGAAAAACCGCCGTGTCGGCATGGATACGCCGATTGCCATTGCCATTGTGATGACCTTTATCGCCGGTATTTACAGCCTGGCTACCAACGCAGGGCAGGGCATGTATTTTGAATCCATTGCCATGCTGCTGTTTTTCCTGTTGGGCGGGCGTTTTATGGAACAGATTGCCCGACGCAAAGCAGGCGATGCGGCGGAGCGGTTGGTCAAACTGGTTCCGGCATTTTGCCATCGTTTGCCTTCTTATCTGGAAAGCGAAGTTATCGAGGAAGCCGCAGTCGTCCGCCTCAATATCGGCGATACGATTGTTGTGAAGCCCGGCGAAGTCATTCCGGTGGACGGTACGGTTTTATCCGGCGAGAGCGAAGTTAACGAAGCCATGTTGACCGGCGAAAGCCTGCCCATTGTGAAAAGGCCGTCTGAAAAAGTAACCGCCGGCACGCTCAACACCAGCAGCCCTTTAATCATCCGCACCGACCATACCGGCGGCAACACGCGCCTGTCCCATATCGTCAAACTACTCGACCGTGCGCTGGCGCAAAAACCGCGTGCCGCCGAGTTGGCCGAAAAATACGCGTCCAGTTTTGTGTTTGGCGAACTTTTGCTTGCGATTCCTGTGTTTATCGGCTGGGCTTGGTATGCAGATGCGCACACTGCTCTGTGGATTACCGTTGCCCTGCTGGTCATTACCTGCCCATGCGCCTTGTCGCTCGCTACCCCGACCGCGTTGGCCGCTTCTACCGGTGCGCTTGCCAAAGACGGCATTCTCATCAGCGGCAAACAAAGCCTGGAAACGCTTGCCCAAATTGACGACGTCGTGTTCGACAAAACCGGTACGCTGACCAAAGGGCAGCTTTCCGTCAGCCGTATGTTGTCCGCAGGCCGTCTGAACGAAGCCCAAGCCCTTGCTATCGCCCAGGCATTGGAACAGCAATCCGAACACCCCATCGCCCGTGCCATTTTGAACCATACGCTTTCAGACGGCCTGGTATCCGCGTTTGATGTGAAAGTGCAGCAACGGGTCAACCGTATTGGGTACGGTGTCAGCGCGCAAATCGAATTTGATGGCGAAACCCAAGTTTGGTCTTTGGGCAAAGCGGCATTTGTTTCGGAAATTGCCGGTCATCTGCCTGAAACATTTGCCCATATCGACCACACAGGCGGCATTATTTTCTTGGGCAATCAAAGCGGTTTTCAGACGGCCTTTTTATTGGAAGACCAAATCAAAGACAGCGCCTTCGAAATGTTGCAAAACCTGAAACAACACGGCATCCGTCTGCACCTTTTAAGTGGCGACTGTCAAGCTGCCGTAGACCAAGTCGCGCAAGAGCTGGGTTTGGATGCCTATCGTGCCGAAGCCACGCCTGAAGACAAACTGGCTTATGTGGAAAATCTGCAAAAACAAGGGCGTAAAGTCATGATGATCGGCGACGGGATTAACGATGCCCCCGTCCTTGCCCAAGCAGACGTATCGGCAGCCGTGGCCACGAGTGCCGATGTGGCGCGAGATGGTGCGGATGTGGTTTTGCTCAATGATGATTTGAACGTTTTGCCCGTGATGATGGAACAGGCACGCCGCACCCATCAAATCATCCGTCAAAACCTGACTTGGGCGAGCGCATACAATCTGGTTGCCGTTCCGCTGGCCGTGTTTGGTTACGTTACCCCGTGGATTGCCGCGCTCGGCATGAGTTTCAGCTCGCTGCTGGTGTTGGGCAATGCCTTGAGATTGTTGAAAACCAAAAAGGCCGTCTGAAAACGGCCAATCCATTGCTCAAACGAAAGAATACACCATGCCTAAAGCCACTTTTTATACACACGTCGCCCAGCCGGCCGCCTTTGCCTGCCGCCTGATTGCGCGCGCCATACGCGATGGCGGGCAGATTTTGGTGTGGTCGGATTCTGCTTCGGCAGTGCAGCAACTCGACGTTGATTTGTGGCAGCAGATTCCCGAAAGCTTTATTCCGCATGAAGTTTGGCTGTCTACTGACCTCATGCCGTCTGAAACGCCGGTATTGCTTGCGTTTGGAAATGCATTGCCGAATATTCCGCAGGATTGCACGGTTTTGAACCTGTCTACCGATTTTTGGAGCCAAGCCCCGGTCATTCCAAACCGTATCCTTGAAATTGTCGGCAACAGCTTAGAAGATTTGGCCGAAGCCCGAGACCGTTTCCGAGCGTATCGTCAGAGTGGATTCGAGATTGAGCATTTTTCGAGAGAAGGGAAGGATTGAGTGTTGAAGATATTCAAGGCCGTCTGAATATAAACAAAGGGACATTTTAATGATGTCCCTTTATTTTTTAGATTGATTATCGGAAGGCTTCGCGCCATATGCCATAAAATATGAGACAACAGCAGAAAGCGTCGAAATAGTGGAAAAAGCGTTCGAAAAGGGAAGTATTGGCAAGATACCATTGAACAGACTGATGGTGGTGTTGGGGATTTTTGAGGATTAAGTTGGGGAAACGGACAATCGAAGGTACGGCAAGTAAGTCAAACAGATTGAGGAAGACTGTAACCAATAATGAAAAACCGATTGTCTCATGAAATACGTCGAATGGCTGCAATGACAGGGTGTGTGCAAATAGGGAGGTCAGGGCAGATTTGTTGGACATCCATAAATAAAACAGCCCACCGATAGATAGGTAAAGCGCTAGACGAATCCATATGGATAGCTTGCGTCGCAAATAGAGGATGAAGAATAAGTTGAGCAGGATAAAGAAAATAGGAAAAACTGATTTCATGGGTTTGTTTGCTTACAGTTTGGTATTTAAAGCCGCTAAGGGAAACGCATTATTGCTTGTATGAAGGGCTGCCTTAGGAAAAGACAGTCTGAAAAGGCCATTCTATTTTAGGCCGTCTGAAAAAGATTTGCGTAAGGGCAAGGGTTTCAGACGGCCTTAAGTTTTTTTGAAGTCAAAATCCGATGGTTTAGGATTCGGTTTTTGAGGCCGCATTGGCGAAATAGCGGTTGGATACCGGATTGAAGATGAGGAGCAGCAAAACAGGGTGGAGAATGGATTGAATAATGATTTGTTGAGAACTATAGCTCGCCATATCGCTATACACCATGATTAGCGAAGAGGCCGCTAGCACAATAGCCAGCCAACGGGCAGAACGGTTGCCTGAAAGCAGGCCGACAGCAATAAATACCGGTAAGGAAAGGAGGATGAAGTATAGGGGCATAGACAGCCACCAAGGCAGGAAAGGGAATGCCAAGGCTGCAACCTCTATCAGTAAATCGCCCGAATAAATCGCAAGAGCAACCGTAGTAAAGCAAGTAAGGGCAGTTATGATGAAATAGAGAACGGTGGCGATGGTAACAGGGACTGGACGTTTCATGTAATAAAAGCCTTGGAGGGGATATCGGGGATAAGGATTAAAATCGGTATTGGCCAAACCTTGTTATCGAAGGCGATGGCCGTCTGAAAGCAGGCTATTCGTCTTTCTCAAATGAAGAATGCTTGATAATGGCAGGCTGGAAGACTGCAACCAAATAGAGCATGATAGGAAGGATGAGATACGTAAAAGGAATATCTGCGCGAAATAGTGCAATCAGAAAGGCAAGGTATAAGGTCAGCAGGGCAAGGAAAATAATGCTCTTTTTCCATGTCGCTTGGCGGATTTCTTTTGCAGTTGGCTGCTTATAGCGGACTTTTTTGTGGCAGGTCGGGCATTCTTTAATGCTTTTCAGTCCTTTGAATGCACTACCTCGAATCGGATTGGAGCAATGCGGACAAAAAAATGGGGACGATTTCATTATTTTTTATTGGGCCGTATAAAGTATTGCCCATCCGGAAAAGTGGGTTGGATGGGCAAAGTATATGTTTATTCGTCTTTTTCAAAAGATGAAAGTTTGTTTTGAATCGGGATAATGTAGTAGACGAAAAAGCCGATAACTAATGCCATACTGATATATTGGGGGAATGTACCAAACAGGCTGATCAGTATTGCCGCTACGATGCAGACAACTACTACAAAAATAGCGAAAGGTTTCAGCAAAGCTTTGAAATATTCGCCAACAGGCGGTTTTTTGAATTTGACTTTTTTATGGCAGGAAGGACATTCTTTGACTGCGGCCAAACCTTTAACCAATCCGCCTTGGATCGGGGCATGGCAGTGTGGGCAGGGGAGTGAAGGGTTTAGATTATTCATTGTGTTCAACCTGACTTAGGGTTTGGAAAGGTGGTATCGATGTTGCCGATACCACCGATATTTATCGGAAACAATAGGCTTATTGGGAGTATTTTTTGCCTAAAGCTTCGGCAGCTTTTTGTACTTCTTGATTGGCTGCACGTAGGGTTTCTTGCAATTTTTGAGATTTTTCTTGGAAATCATTGGCAAATTTGAGCGAATCTTTATCTTTGCCGTTGATAGTCAGCTCAGAAGCATGTTTGCCTGCATAAATCATCATGTTGTTGGCAGCACTGCTGACTTGTAATGCACGATCCAGAACTGCTTTGATTTCAGGATCTTTGATGTCGAGGGCAGCTGCGCTCTGATGGAATTGTTCCAGTGCGGCAGTCAGTTTGTTCATCTGCTCCAAAGCTTCTTTTTCTTTATTTTGGTTAGCCAAGTTTTGCAATTCTAGGCCTAGCTGAGTAATTTTTTGAGCTTCTTCACCAGTGGTGAAGTGAATGAATTTTTGCAATTCGGCAAGACCGTCTGGAGATTTTTTATCGGAAATGACGATAGGTTCGGCCAGTTTAGGATCTGCTTCCGGGAATTCGCTCAGAGCTTTTTCGTATTTGTTGGCAGAGCTAGATTCGCTTTGAGCAACTTGTTCTGCCGGTTTGTCGCTGCTGCCTTTATTACCGGAGTCGCCGCAGGCTGCCAGCAGGGAAGCGGTCAAGATCAGCATACCGAATTTGTTTAATACGTTCATATTAGGATTCCTTCTTAAGCTAGGAGAAAATTGGGGGAAATTTGTTTTTATTGATGAGCGTAGATAATTGTTTGTACTTTTGTCCTATTTTATTACAGATTTGTTTATTTTTCTCAAATTAGGTTAAGTGGTATGTTTTTGGAATTAAACGGCGAAGGTGGATGGTTGTAAAATATTGAATATATAATGAAATTAACAAGGGTAATAATAAGCCAGGCTACACTGTTTTGAGCTAAAGTTGATTTTTTTTATTAAGATGTTGTTGATTTATGTAATGGAAATAAAAAAGGCCTTCTGAAACAATAAAGTTTCAGAAGGCCTTTTTGACTGGTTGGAATTAGTTGCCTAAGTCGAATGCTTTGTGCAGAACGCGGGTAGCCAGTTCCATGTATTTTTCGTCAATCAGGACGGATACTTTGATTTCGGAAGTTGAAATCATTTGGATGTTGATGCCTTCTTCTGCGAGGGTGCGGAAGATTTTGGCGGCTACGCCGACGTGTGAACGCATGCCCAAGCCGACTGCGGAGACTTTGCATACGGTGTCGTCGCCGTCGATGTAGGCGGCGCCGATGCTGTCTTGGCGTTGTTGCAGGAGTTCGATGGTTTGTTTGTAGTCTCCGCGTGGAACGGTGAAGGAGAAGTCTGTTGTGCCTTCGCTGCCAACATTTTGGATGATCATGTCGACTTCGATGTTGGCATCGGCAACTGCGCCGAGGATTTGGTAGGCAACGCCGGGTTTGTCAGGTACGCCGCGTACGTTGATGCGTGCTTGGTTTTTGTCGAATGCGATACCGGTTACGGCTGCTCTTTCCATGTTGTCGTCCTCTTCAAAGGTAATCAGGGTGCCGTTGCCGCCATCTTGCAGGCTGCTGAGTACGCGCAGGCGCACTTTGTATTTTCCGGCGAATTCTACGGAGCGGATTTGTAAAACTTTTGAGCCGAGGCTGGCCAATTCGATCATTTCTTCGAATGTGATCGTGTCCATGCGGCGTGCTTCGGGTACGACGCGCGGGTCGGTGGTGTAAACGCCGTCTACGTCGGTATAAATTTGGCATTCGTCGGCTTTGAGGGCTGCGGCGATGGCAACGGCGGAGGTATCCGAACCGCCACGGCCGAGGGTTGAGATATTGCCTTCGCTGCTGATGCCTTGGAAACCGGCTACGATAACGACTTTACCGGCAGCCAAATCGGCACGCATTCTTTCGTCGTCGATGTTTTCGATGCGGGCTTTGGTGTGGGAAGTGTCGGTTTGGAGGGCGACTTGCCAGCCGGTGTAGCTCTTGGCGTCAACGCCGATGTCTTTCAGGGCCATGGCCAGCAGGCCGATGGTCACTTGTTCGCCGGTAGCGAGAACGACGTCGAGTTCGCGCGGATCGGGATGCTCTTGCATTTCGTGCGCCAGTGCGACCAGTCGGTTGGTTTCGCCGCTCATGGCGGATACGACGACTACGATGTCGTGTCCTTCGGCGCGGGCTTTGGCGACACGTTTGGCTACGTTTTTGATGCGTTCGGGCGAGCCTACTGATGTGCCGCCGTATTTATGTACGATTAACGCCATGTTTCGTGCTTTCTTGTGGGGGTTGTCGGGCAGCTTGGTTTGCTGGAAAAAGGGTTATTATTACTATTTTTTACATGGAATTCAAGGATAGAACGCGCTTTTTTGAGTAAATACGCATAAAGGGGTTTGGTTAAAAAAGGCCGTCTGAAAGTTTTCAGACGGCC